>NZ_CP061771.1:3511965-3831235 GCF_011751885.2 Salinibacterium sp. ZJ450 | reverse complement strand
GCCATTGCGCTGGGCCGCGGAGATAGAACTATGAGCAAGAGAACTTTCCAGCCAAACAACCGTCGTCGTGCCCGCAAGCACGGTTTCCGGGCCCGGATGCGCACCCGCGCCGGTCGTGCGATCCTCGCCACCCGCCGCGCAAAGGGTCGCACCGAACTCTCGGCGTAACCAGCTTCCGGTGCTCGCACGAGCGAACCGGGTACTCCGGCCAGACGATTTCCGCCAAGCGGTACGTCGAGGTCGACGGGTGAGCACCGCGCATGCGGTGCTCTATCTGTACCCGCGGCCCGCTTCTGAACCCACTCGGTTCGGCTTCATCGTGTCAAAAGCGGTGGGTAACGCCGTCACACGCAACCTAGTTCGCCGACGCATGCGTGCCGTGGCGCACGACGTGCTGCCGTCGATGCAAACCGGAGCGGATGTCGTGATGCGGGGACTGCCCGGGGTAGACCAGGTGCCCTGGCAGACACTCGCGAGCGAGCTGACGGACGCGATGAGTACCGGCGCGATGAGCACGGGACGGCCTCGCGCATGACCAAGCTAGCAATGTTCATCTTTCTGTTGCCCCGCAACCTGTGCATCGCCGTGCTCCGCCTGTACCGGCTCGTGATCTCGCCGCTCTACGGCGACGTGTGTCGCTACTACCCCAGCTGTTCCGCATACACTTTGCAGGCGTTCCAACAACACGGAATCCTCAAGGGAGTGTGGCTGGGAAGCCGCCGGATCGCCCGCTGTCATCCGTGGGCGGAAGGCGGGATCGACGACGTTCCCGCACACCGACACCCGCGGTATCTGGTGACGCGACTCGGATTTGTCACGGCGAGTAGCCAAGGAAAGGGCTGACCTCAAAGCAATGGACATTCTTAGCACGATATTGTGGCCCATCAAGTGGGTCATTGAGGCGATCCTCGTCGGCTGGCACACGCTGCTCACGGCGATCGGGCTTCCCGCCGCCGCCGGCATCACTTGGGTGCTGGCCATTGTGGGCCTCACGCTCGTGGTTCGTGCCGCCCTGATCCCCGTCTTCGTGCGCCAGATCAAGTCCCAGCGCCGGATGCTCGAAGTTGCGCCGCAGCTGAAGAAGATCCAGGACAAGTACAAGGGCAAGAAAGACCAGTTCTCGCGCGAGGCCATGTCCCGTGAGACCATGGCGCTCTACAAGCGCACGGGGTCGAACCCGTTGAGCTCATGCCTGCCGCTGCTGATGCAGATGCCCATCTTCTTCGGCCTGTTCTCGGTGCTGAATGACGCATCGAACGAGAAGGGCGCGGGCGTCGGTCTCCTCAACGAGACGCTCGCAATGCAGTTCGCCAATGCGGAGCTTCTCGGTGCTCCCCTGAGCGAGAGCATGTCCACGGCATCCAACAGCTCCGTGATCATCATTGCGATCATCATGATCGTGCTGATGAGCGCCTCGCAGTTCATCACGCAGCTGCAGATCATGGCGAAGAACCAGTCGCCTGAGATGAAGGCCAGCCCGATGTACAAGCAGCAGCGCATCCTGCTGTACATCCTCCCCCTCGTTTTCGCCTTCTCGGGCTTCGCGTTCCCGCTCGGCGTCATGTTCTACTGGCTGACCTCCAACTTCTGGACGATGGCGCAGCAGTTCATCGTTATCCGCAACATGCCGACGCCCGGCAGCGAGGCGGCTCTCGCCCGTGAAGCCCGCATGGCCAAGAAGCGTCAGCGCAAGGACGTCCCCGAGCCAGAACCCGACAGCGCGACGATCGTGCTGGAAGAGCCGAAGAAGACGCAGCGTCCCCAGCCCGTGAGCAAGACCCGTGCCAAGAAGAGTGGTGGGAAAAAGAAGTGACCGACCTGACGAACCCCGAGACGGATCCCGAAACCTACGACCACTCCCCCGAGGTGAGCGGCGACGAGGGTGACGTCGCGGCGGACTACATCGAGGAACTGCTCGACATCACCGACCTGGATGGCGACATCGACATCGACGTTCGGGCCGGCCGCACCTACATCTCCGTGAGCTCCGCCCAGGAGAGCAACCTGCGCGTGCTGTCGAAGCCGGACACCGTGAACGCCTTGCAGGAACTCGCCCGCATCGCGGTTCAGGTCAAGACCGGCGAGTTTTCGCGGCTGATCCTGGACATAGGCGGTTCACGGCAAGCTCGTGAGACCGAGCTCACCCAGCTGGTCGACCGCGCCGTCGAGCGCATCGAGGAGGGCGCGGAGTCCGCGTCGCTGCCCCCGATGTCGAGCTACGAACGCAAGCTCGTGCATGACATCGTGTCCGCGCACGGTTTCTCGTCGGAGTCCGAGGGCGAAGGGCGCGACCGCCACACTGTCATCCGCCGCGCCTAGTTTCACGTGAAACCATGACGATTGTGCAGTTCGAGCCGGAGCCCGCGGCCGCCGCGGAGATCTTTGGCGAACGCCTCGAGCTCGCCCGGGAATTCACCGCGCACCTCGCGAAGTGGGGCGAAGAGCTCGGCCTGATCGGCCCACTGGAACTCCCCCGGCTCTGGACCAGGCACGTTCTGAACTCCGGACTCGTGGCTCCCCTGCTCTGGCCGGAAGCGACGGTCGGTGACATCGGCAGCGGCGCCGGACTGCCCGGCCTGGTGCTGGCGATCGCGCGACCCGACGTGCAGATGGTGCTGATCGAGCCCATGGAGCGTCGCGTCGACTGGCTCACCGCCGAATCCGAGCGCTTGGCGCTCGAGAACGTGACCGTGCTGCGCGCTCGCGCCGAGGACGTCTCACTCCCCCGCCCGCTTGACCAGGTGACCGCGCGCGCGGTCAGCGCGCTGTCCAAGCTCATCCCGATCACCGCTCCCCTGCTTCGATACGGCGGCGAGATGCTCTTCATGAAGGGCGAGCGCGTTCAGGCCGAGCTGGATGCCGCGGCGAAAGTCATCCGGAAGGCGCACCTGGTGAACACTGAGATTCTGGTTCTCGGCGACGGGCTTGTCCCGGAGGTCACCCGCGTCTTTCGGGCTACAGTGGACTAGTCCAACCAGCCGGGCCAGCCTGATGGCAGACCGCAACCGACAATCGAATCAGCCATGTTTCACGTGAAACATTGCTGGCGTGGCACCGTTTTGGTTCCCCGTGAAACATTGCGAATGGAGAGAGCAAACCGGTGACTAGCGCGTACGACGAAACCACCCCGCTCGCGCGGGAAATCGCGGAAATCACCCGTCGTCGACACGCACTGGCAGCGGAAGCACTCCCCGTTCCCCCGCAGACGCGCGTTCTCACGGTCGCCAACCAGAAGGGTGGCGTCGGGAAGACCACGACCACGGTCAATCTGGCCGCCGCACTCGCCCGGGCTGGCGCCCGCGTGCTCGTGATTGACCTTGATCCGCAGGGCAACGCATCCACCGCGCTCAGCGTTGAGCACCGTTCCGACACCGAGAGCGTCTATGACGTGCTGGTAAACGACAAGAACATCGCCGATGTAATCAAGCAGAGCCCGGAATCCGAGAACCTGTTCTGTGTTCCCGCCACGATTCACCTGGCAGGCGCCGAGATCGAACTCGTGTCATTGGTTGCCAGGGAACAGCGCCTGCGCACCGCCCTCGACAAGTTTCTCGCCATGGAAACGGCGGATCCGTTCCACTACGTCTTCATCGACTGCCCTCCCTCGCTCGGACTGCTCACCATCAATGCGTTTGTCGCAGCGCGTGAAGTGCTCATCCCGATCCAGTGCGAGTACTACGCGCTGGAAGGACTCAGCCAGCTCCTGAAGAACATCGAGCTGATCGAACGGCACCTGAACCCGCAGTTGGCGGTGTCGACGATCCTGCTCACAATGTACGACGGGCGCACGAACCTCGCGAACCAGGTGGCGCAGGATGTGCGCGACCACTTCCCCAAGCAGGTTCTGAACACCCTCATCCCCCGCTCGGTGCGGATCTCTGAGGCACCGAGCTACGGGCAGAGCGTGATCAGCTATGACACCAATTCCGCAGGTTCGCTGTCTTACCTGGAGGCGGCGGCCGAGATCGCACGACGGGGAGCACCTGAGTAATGGCAACTAAGCGAACTGGACTCGGCCGAGGCATCGGCGCACTCATCCCCACCGGCGATCAGTCCGCGGGACGCCCCGTCGACGTCTTCTTCCCCACGTCGCTGCAGGTGGTCCAGCAAGCCGAAGAGCTGCTCGCCGTCCCTGGCGCCCGTCTGGCCAGCCTCGACCCGAACGACATCGTTCCGAACGCGCATCAGCCGCGCCTCGAGTTCCGCCAGGAGGAGCTCGAGGAGCTCATCGTGTCGATCCGTGAGATCGGAGTACTGCAGCCGATCGTGGTGCGCCCGATTCCGGATGCCGCGCCCTCTGGTCCGCAGTATGAGCTGATCATGGGCGAGCGCCGGCTGCGCGCCACCAAGGCGCTCGGCCTCGACCGCATCCCCGCGGTGATCAAGAACACCGCGGATGAAGACATGCTGCGGGACGCTCTGCTTGAGAACCTGCACCGCGCCAACCTCAACCCGCTGGAAGAGGCATCCGCCTACCAGCAGTTGCTCGCCGACTTCGGGATCACCCAGGACGAGCTCGCGCAGAGAATTGGCCGGTCACGGCCGCAAATTACCAACACCATCAGGCTTCTTCGGCTCCCCGCCCCGGTACAGAAGCGCGTCGCCGCCGGAGTGCTCACTGCGGGCCACGCTCGCGCCATCCTGTCGGTCGGTGAGCCGGAGGCGATGATCGCCCTGGCAGACAAGATCGTCAACGAAGACCTTTCCGTGCGCGCCGCCGAGGCTGCCGCTGCACGGGTGATGCCCACCACGAAGAAGCAGAAGCCACTGCCCGGTGGGCGCCAGGGACAGTTGAACGAGATCGCGGATCGACTCGGCGATCGGCTGAACACGCGGGTCAAGGTGAACCTGGGTTCATCCAAGGGCTCGATCACCATCGACTTCGCCACCGTCGGGGACCTGAACCGCATCCTCGGCGAACTGGGCGAGCCCGGCTTCAACTAGGTCGCCGGGGACCGCTCCCCGGCCGGGAGTGCAGTGGTGGTCACGCCGCTCCCCCACCTGAAGCACAACCTGGCTGCGCCACTCCCCCGCCGAGCTACCGATGTTTCACGTGAAACATCCGCTGTGCGGCCGGGACGAAGCTCGCCATGAGCAGTGGCGGAGGCCCTTCGCGAGTCTGCCGCAGCGAGGGAGGACTTTTCTCGCGCCTCGCACAGTCACGGAGGACCCTTTTGTCGCCGAGGTTGGCGTCAGGGAGGAGTTCTCGCCCGATCAACGCCCGACGAAGGAAAGAATCTCCTTCGCGAACGAGTTTGTCCCTCCTCTTGGCGAGGTGAAACGTCGGACCGGCTCATCCCGTGCACCACACGTGCGTCTCCCCTGTGCCGCGCCGGGTGCTGCCCTCCAGCGAGTCGGCGTGCGTGCTGGTGACACCGTATGGGCGGCGAGGCCCAGGCAGATGGCGTGAGGTCCGGCGTTTAGTCCTTCGCGCGCGCAGTTAAGGGCCGAATGACAGATCTCACCTGCGTGGTTCACCATAAACCGTGTTGGATGCCGGCAAGTGGACGAAGATCCCGGCCGGCGGTTGGTCGAGTATGCCGCTCCCCCAGGTGGGAATGTTTCACGTGAAACATGGTCCCGCGCGAACGGCGGGTGTTTCACGTGAAACATGGTCTGGGGAGTCGGCTCACCCTCGTTGGTTGAGGAGCGTACGCCAGCGAGCGTCTCGAAACCCCGCCATGCGCCCGTGTGCTTGCCCGGGGAACCGGCTTCGAGACCGCGGGACTCGCAAGCTCGCGCCGCGCCTCAACCAGCTGGGGCCGACGCACTGATTGCTCGCTCCTCACCCAGCAAAAGGAGCGTTGCCCCGATGTTTCACGTGAAACATGCACCGCGTAGTCGGCTCACCCTCGTTGGTTGAGGAGCGAGCGCCAGCGAGCGTCTCGAAACCCGCCATGCGCCCGTGTGCTTGCCCGGAGAACCGGCTTCGAGACCGCGGGGCCCGTAAGCTCGCGCCGCGCCTCAACCAGCGGGCTTGCACTGGCGTTCGGGCCGCAACCAGTGGGGCCAACGGCCGCAACCAGCGGAGGTGACGTGCTGGCACCCGCTCCTCACCCAGCGAATGGAGCGTTGCCCCGGTGTTTCACGTGAAACATTCGTCGCCGGCGGCCCTGTGAGCGCCCGCGAAACGCCCGTTTACTCGGAGAGCACGGCGGCGTCGCGCACCGCTGCCTCGGCCAGCGCCGTGTAGACCCAGCCGAGGTCGTGGTTGGCCGCCTCCAGTGCCTGGGGCAGCAGCGATGTCTCGGTGAGGCCCGGCAGCACGTTCGCCTCCAGGAACCACGGGGTTCCGTCTGCGCTGATAATGAAGTCGATGCGCGACAGGTGCCGGAGGCCGAGGGCGCGGTGCACGGTCAGAGCCGCCTCGGCGGCGCGCTCCGCGACCTCGTCGCTGATTCGAGCGGGTGTGAAGAAGCGGGTCTCCCCCGCGTTGTAGCGCGCCTCGAAGCTGTACACGCCGCTCAGGGGCACGATCTCCACCGCGGGCAGCGCCACCGGTCCGTCACCGGTATCGATGATGCTGATTGCGATCTCGGTGCCGATGATGCGCTCCTCGACCAGGGCGACGTCGCCGTAGGTGTAGGCCTCGACCATGGCACGCGGCAGGTCGGCAACACTGTCGACCAGGGTCACACCCTGCGCGGATCCCCCGCGTGACGGCTTCACCACCAGCGGAACCGACAGCCGCTCGGCCACACTGTGCAGCACGCTGGTGGCGCCCAACTCGCGGAATGCGTCGCGTGAGAGGGTGATCGACAGCGGGGTCGCGACGCCGGATCGACTGGCGATGGTCTTGGCGGTGGGCTTGTCCCAGGCGAGGCGGGACGCGTCCGATCCGGAACCCACGAAGGGGATGCCGGCGAACTCGAGCAGTCCGCGCAGGGCGCCGTCCTCTCCGCTGGCTCCGTGCAGGGCGGGCCACACGACATCCGGCCGATTCTCGGTCAGGTACGGCAGCAGCGACGCGTCGGGGTCACGCAATTCCACCTCGAACCCGTGGGCGGCGAGGCTGTCGGCGACGCGGCGGCCGGAGCGCAGCGAGACATCCCGCTCGTGTGAGATGCCGCCGGCTAGAACGAGAACGCGGTTGATACTGGGGGTCATGATGTCCTAGCTGAGGTTGGCGGGAGGGTTCATCACGCCGTGCTCCGCGTGCTGCGCCAGCGGGCCGGTCTGAGAGAAGGTCTTGAGTAGGTCGAGTTCGCCGTTGACGACGGTCGACAGGCGACGAATGCCCTCGCGGATGAACTCGGGGCTGGGGTAACAGAACGAGAGCCGGATGTTGTTGCGGCCTCCCCCGTCGGCGTAGAACGCGGTGCCGGGGGTATAGGCCACCAGTTCCTTGACGGCGCGCGGCAGCATCGACTTGGAATCCAGGTTCTCGGGCAAGGTCAGCCAAATGAAGAAGCCACCGTTCGGTACCGTCCAAATGGTCTCCGGCAGGAAATCGTCAAGCGCGGTGAGCATCGCATCTCGACGGTCCTTGTAGTAGCCGCGGAAGGTGTCGATCTGACCCTTCCAGTCGGCCTCGTTGAGGTACTCGGTGATCACGGACTGCGCGAAGGAGCTCGGTGACAGGATCGCCGACTCGTTCGCCAGCACCAGCTTCTCGCGGATCGCGTGCGGAGCGAGCGCCCAGCCGACCCGGAATCCGGGCGCGAAGGTCTTTGAGAACGATCCGAGGTACACGATGCCGTCTTCCTCGACCGAGCGCATCGCGTGCGGTGCCGGCTGGCCGAAGTGCAGCAACCCGTACGGGTTGTCTTCGAGGATCAGGATGTGGTTCGCCTTGGCGATCTCGATGATCTCGAGTCGCCGCTCCCAGCTCAGGGTGACGCCTGCCGGGTTGTGGAAGTTCGGAATCAAGTACAGGAGCTTGATTGATCGGCCTTGGGCCTGCAACCGAGCGATGGTTTCGCTCAGCGCGGCGGGGATCATGCCGTCCTCGTCCATCGCGACGTGCGCGACCTCGGCCTGGTAGGAGCGGAACACGCCGATTGCGCCGACGTAGCTGGGGGCCTCCGCCAGCACGATGTCGCCGGGGTTCAGGAACAGGCGGCTGACCAAATCGAGCGCCTGCTGTGACCCGGTGGTGACCACCACGTTGTCGACGGTCCCCCGGATGCCCTCGCTGCTCATCACGCGCAGGATGTGCTCGCGGATCTCGGGGGTTCCCTGTCCGGATCCGTACTGCAGGGCCACCGGCCCCCTGTCGCGCATCACGCGCTCCAGGGCTCCGCTCACCAGTTCGGGCGGCAGGGCGGACACGAAGGGCATGCCGCCGGCCAGAGAGACCACCTCGGGGCGCGAGGCCACGGCGAAGAGCGCTCGCACTTCAGAGGCGCTGAGGCCTGCCGTGCGGTCGGCGTAGCTGTCGTACCACGGGTCGAGATTAGTACCGCGCGGTGATGAGCCCTGTGTTGTCATACAAATGTCCAGTCCACTTTGGTGCATCCAGAATACGCCGGAGCAGCACAAGAGCCCGCCGCGACAGGGTCGGACGGGCTCTCGTGTCTAGCTAAGTGCTGATCAGGCCAGATATTCAGCCAGATCCTGCTCCAACGCAGGCTTCGGCTTGGCACCGATCACGGTCTTCACCACGTTGCCGCCCTGGTACACCTTCATCGCCGGGATCGACGTGATCTGGTATTTCATGGCCGTGGCCGGGTTCTCGTCGACGTTGAGCTTCACGATCTGGATCTTCTCGGAGTGCTCCGCGGCGATCTGGTCGAGGATCGGCGACACCATGCGGCACGGGCCGCACCATTCCGCCCAGAAGTCGACGAGAACAGTCTTGTCGGAGTTCAACACCTCGGCCTCGAACGTGGCGTCGGTCACAGTCTTGGCGACTGACATAGCTTTCCTTCTTTCTATGACGTGCGGGGGAGATCAGGCCTGGACGGCCGCGACCTTGTCAGAGAGTGCTGCGAGATAGTGCTCGGCGTCGAGTGCGGCGACGGTTCCGGATGCCGCGGCGGTGACGGCCTGCCGGTAGGTGGGGTCCACGACATCCCCGGCCGCGAACACGCCAGGCAGGTTGGTGCGCGAGCTGCGCCCCTCGACCGCGATGGTGCCGGTCTCGGTGAGGTCGAGCTGGCCGTGCACCAGGTGGGTGCGCGGGTCGGCGCCGATGGCGATGAACAGCCCGCTGAGGTTCAGCGTGGTCTCGGAGCCGTCGACGGTGTCGAGCAGGCCGACGCCGGTGACGAGGCCCTCGCCGTAGATGTGCTTGACCTCTTTGTTCCAGAGGAACTCGATCTTCGGGTTAGCGAAGGCGCGGTCCTGCATGGTCTTGGAGGCGCGCAGCGAGTCCTTGCGGTGGATCACGTAGACCTTGTCGGCGAACTTGGTGAGGAAGGTGGCCTCCTCCATCGCCGAGTCTCCCCCGCCGACGACCGCGATGGTCTTCTGCTTGAAGAAGAAGCCGTCGCAGGTGGCGCACCAGGAGACGCCCATGCCGCTGAACATGTCCTCTTCGGGCAGGCCAAGCTTGCGGTACGCGGATCCGGTGGCCCAGATCACGCTCTCCGCCTCGAACGTCTCGCCGCTGCCGACGGTGACCTTCTTGATCTCACCGGTGAGGTCGACCGAGGTGACGTCGTCGAGCAGCACCTCGGCGCCGAAGCGCTCCGCCTGCTCCTGGAACTTGGCCATCAGGTCTGGGCCGAGGATCCCCTCGGGGAAGCCGGGGTAGTTCTCGACATCCGTCGTCTTCATTAGCTCGCCACCGGGTTCAACGGAACTCGCAATGACAAGGGGATTCAGGTTGGCACGGGCGGCGTAGATTGCCGCGGTATACCCGGCGGGGCCGGATCCGATGATGATGACGTGGCGCACTGCACACCTTTCGGTTGGGTCTAGCCGGTACAACACATCTTATCCGGGCCATATTCCGTGAGTCTGTGCGCGCCCGGACTAGGAACGGCGGATGCGGCGCAGCACCGGGCCGGCGAAATCGAGCATCTGCGGGTTGCGGAAAAGCAGCAGAAGGCCGCCGTAGACGGCCGCCATGGCGGAACCGGCGAGCACGATTGTGAGGACAGCCGGGATCGGGCCGGATGTCGCGAATCCATCCGGGCTCAGCCCACCCATGCTGGTGACGATTCCGGCGCCGACGACCGCGGCCGGAATCATCGCGGCGGTGAATCCGAGGTGCGCGGTGACCATCGGCAGCAGTTTCGCGCCGGGAAGGCGCTTGCGCAGCACGAGCGCCGAGATCAAAGCCTGCACGGTGCCGGCGACGGTGACCACCACGGCAATGCCGATGGCGATCCGGTCCACCGGCAGCTGGGCGACCGCGAGCAGGCCGGCCACGGCGATGGCACCCTGCACGAGCTGGTACAGGAACGGCGTCCTGGTGTCTTCAAGGGCGTAGAAGGCACGCTGCATCAGGAACAGCATGCTGAACGGCACCAGCCCGAACAGATACGCCACGAGCACCAGGGCCATCGAGGTGACGACGGAGAAGTCGTCGGTGAACAGACGCGCGAACGGGAAGGAGATGGCCATCAGCCCGATCGCGCAGAACACCACCAGCAGGCCGTTGGAGCGGAGGCTGGCACCGAGATCCACGCGGAGTGCGTTCAGGTCGCCATCGCGGGCGTGCCGGCTCATCCGGGGGAAGTAGACGGTGGCGATCGAGAAGGTCACGATGCCGTGCGGCAGCATGAAGATCAGCCAGGCGTAGCGCAGCACGGCAACCGAGGCGTCGTCATCCGAACCCGCGGCGATCGACGCGACCCTGGTCTGGATGATCCCGGCGATCTGGGTGATCAGGATCATGCCGAACATCCACGAGGCCGTCTTGCCGGTTTGCCGAAGGCCCATCCCCCGCCAGCGGAAATCGGGGCGGAAGCGCAGCCCTGCCTTCTTCCAGAACAGGAACAGCACGAGGGCCTGCACGGCGATGCCGAGCGTGGCGCTGCCGGCGATCAGGGCGACCTGGGCCGGGGTCCAGGAATCGACCGAGCGGTGGGCGGGGTCGGTGCCGTAGAGCAGCGCGAAGCCGATGATGCCGGCGATCGCGACGATGTTGTTCAGCGCCGGCGCCCAGGTGAACGGGCCGAACACGTGCCGGGCGTTCAGCACCTCTCCGAGCAGGCTGTACAGGGCGTAGAAGAACACCTGAGGCAGGCACCAGTACGCGAACGCCGTCGCGAGGGCGAACTGCTCCTGATCCAGGCCGCGGCCGCCACCGTCGCTCGAGGCGGCGTACAGCTGCACCAGCCAGGGGGCGGCGAGGGTGGCGGCGAGGCCCGCGATCGCGAAGATCACGATGCCGAGGGTGACCAGCTTGTTGATGTACCGGGCGCCCCCGTCAGCATCCAGGCCGGCGCGCACAATGCGCGGGACCAGCACGGCACTGAGCACACCGCCGGCCACGATGGCATAGATGCTGTTGGGGAGGCCGTTCGCGATGGCGAACAGGTTCGCGCCGGAGCCGACCGCGCCGATCGTGGTCGACAGCAGGATGGCGCTGACGAACCCGAGCACGCGCGAGACCATGGTTCCGGAGGCCAGCAGGGCGCTCGCCCGGCGCATCGCGCCACGTTCGGCGGGCTGTTCCGGCGTGAGTCCGTCAGTCACCGGTGGTCTCCATGGCGTCGATTCTCTCGCTGCCGACATCCGCTGCCGCTGCTTCCTTGCGGCGGCGCAGGATGTTGCGGGTGATGCCGATGCCGAACACCACAGCCATGATCACGGCCACCGCGATGGTTCCTGCGGTCTCCCAGCCGGCCTGCACGTTGACCCGGATGATCATCGGCTGCCCGATCTGAACACCGGGGGTGCTGGTCAGGGTGACCCGCACCGGCACGTTGCCGTTGGCGACGGACTGCACCGGAACCGGCACGTTGCGCTGCGATTCAGGCTCGAGCGTCACCGACACGCTGCGCTCCTGCACCGCGAGCCCGGCGGTGAGCGGGTCGACGGTGAGGGTCACGGTCACCGGCTGATCCAGGTCGTTACGCACGGCGATCGGCAGATCGGGGCGGTCGGCGAGCACCAGGATCTGGCCACGGTCGACCACGTGCACCGACGAGCGCAGCGCAGCGCTCTCGTCCAGGAACTGCGAAATCGCCGCAGGCCAGTCGCCGGATGTCGCGCGCCACCGGTTCGACATCACCGCGAGCAGCGCGAGGCGCCGCTCGGACGTGATGATCGACGGATCCGCTGCTACCGTCGCGAAGGCGGCATCGGCGCCATCTGCCTGCAGCGCGGCGGTCATCTGGTTGAGCACCTCGGGGCTGTGCGCCTCGTCTACCAGGTTGGCCTCGGTAGGGGGCAACGCCAGCACCGCATCGAGCGTCGCGGGGTTCGCCCAGGGCAGTGATTCGAGCGTTGTCGCCGTCTCGGCGAGCCGGAAACCGCTCGGCTGCGTGCGATCCAGGGTGGCGAGTGCCGTGCGTCCGTGGCCATCGGTGCCCGCCATCGTGGCCAGCACGGCAGAGAGCCTGGCCATCTCCTGCTGCCACTGCGCGGTGGAGACGGCACCCACGGCGGCATCGAGCAGGCGTGACACGAGAGAGTGCGAGATGACCGCGCTCTGATCGGCGACGTTCACATGGGCGGAGGTGCCCTCCCCGTCAACGTTGCCGGACGCGAGAATGAGGTTCTGGTAGCCCGCAGCGGAGAGCGGCGGCAGGTCGGCCGTCGTGACGGTGTCCGCCGCCGGCCAGCCGATAGACGCCGACGCTGACGGCCAGGCCAGCAGGTCTTCCGGGCCGGGCAACGCCACCTGGTCTGGCTCGCTCGTGGGTGACGGCGTTGCGGTCTGAGTGGCCCCGGGTTCTTCCTCCGGCGCGGCAAATCGTGCGGGATCCAGCGCGAAGGCAAAGCTCTCGGGCTGCACCACCGCGCCAGAGCCGGCTTGCAAGGCAGCCGTCAGGTCGGAGTCGGCGTAGCTCAGGGTGAACGTGTCGTTCGGCAAGGACTCGAGTCGCGACATCCAGTCCACTGCGCTCTGTGGGGCATCGGAGCCCAGAACTCGAATCGAGGCGAGGATCATCGGGTCGATCGCGATCGCCAGCGGGAAGGCCGCGGTCGATGCCGCGGTCAGCTGCCGGGTGAGCAGCCCGGTGCTGCCCGTGTAGCCCTCGAGCTTGTCGGCGTCGATCAGGCCGGTGGGCTCTCGCGGCACCACCAGGGGCATGACGACACCGAGGTTGACCGCCGCGGTGGCATCGGCCGGTTGCCACACGATGGCGCTGCGCGCCTCGGCGAGTTCACCGTCCTCATCGCCGAACTCGACGGTGACGGGGTATGCGCCGGTCACCGTCGCGGTGAGACCCAGCTCGGCCGCGGGAACGTCGAAGACCAGCTCGGTGGTGCTGCGCGGGTCGATGGTCACATCGCCGTGGGTTGCCACGGCATGGCCGATCGGCTCGGCATCCTGTTCCGGCTCGGTCTCGAGCCATTCGCCCAGTTCCGCGGCCGAATCGAAGCGGTTCGCGGCGAAGTGCAGGCTGGCCTCACCCGCGGTCAGGGTGGAGCTGCCGTTGTTGGCGACCGTAACGGTGACCCGCAGGTTTGTGCCGGGGCGCACCACGCCCAGCGCGTCGGGCACGGCCATCAGCGAGACGCGTTGCGCATCGGATGTCTCGGACGGTTCGGGTGTCTGGGTCGCCGTGGCCAGAGACGACGCACCCACTCCGGTCAAGCCCAGCACCAGCGCCAGAATGGCGCGAAGTGGCTTCATGGGCATAGACCGACCCCGTGAATCCGCTCGGCCGACATGCCACCGAGTCTAGACTCTAGGGATATGGTGAGCGTCGCTTCAGCGGTCAGGCGACTGCATAAACTCGCGGAATCCGCATCTATTTCACGACTGTCTGCCAGCTTTCAGGGCGCCGGTCGCGAACTGGCATTGGTCGGAGGCCCGGTTCGGGATGCCTTCCTGGACCGTCCGCTGAACGACCTCGACTTCACCACCGACGCGACGCCCGACGAGATCCTGGCCATCGTGAAGCCGATCGCCGACGCGCACTGGGACATCGGCCGGGACTTCGGCACCATCGGCGCGCGGATCGACGGTCTCACCGTGGAGATCACCACGTATCGCACGGATGCCTATGACGGCCAGACCCGCAAACCGGTAGTGGAATTCGGCGACTCGTTGGAGGCCGACCTGGTGCGCCGCGATTTCACGGTGAACTCAATGGCGCTGCGGCTGCCGGAGCTGGTGCTGGTCGACCCGTCCGGCGGCGTCGACGACCTGCTCGCGCAGACCTTGCGCACCCCGGCCGCCCCGGAGGTGTCGTTCGGTGACGACCCGCTGCGGATGATGCGGGCCGCCCGGTTCGTCTCGCAGCTCGGGTTCATCGTCGATGACGCGGCGCACGCGGCGATGATCGAGCTCGCCCCGCGCATCGACATGGTCAGCGCCGAGCGGGTGCACGACGAGTTGTCGAAACTGTTGCTCACCGACGCGCCGGGCGACGGCATCCGTCTGCTGGTGGAGACCGGCCTTGCCGCCGAGGTGCTTCCGGAGATTCCGGCGCTGAAACTGGAGCGTGATGAGCACGCCCATCACAAGGACGTGTACGAGCACAGTCTCACCGTCCTGGATCAGGCGATCGAGCTGGAGAAGTCGCGCGACCACTCCCCTGACCTCGTGTTGCGCCTCGCCGCGCTGCTGCACGACATCGGCAAGCCCGGCACCCGGCGCTTCGAGGCGGGCGGCGTGGTCAGTTTCCACCACCATGACGTTGTTGGGTCGAAGCTTGCGGTGCGCCGGCTGAAGGCGCTGCGTTTCGACAAGGACACCATCACCGCGGTGGCGCGACTGATCGAACTGCACCTGAGGTTCTTCGGCTACACCGACGGCGTCTGGACCGACTCCGCGGTGCGGCGATACGTGCGCGACGCCGGTGACCAGCTTGAGCGGTTACACATCCTGACCCGCGCCGACGTCACCACCCGCAACCGGCGCAAGGCCGACCGGCTGTCGTTCGCCTACGACGACCTGGAGAAGCGGATCGCGGCGCTCTCCCAGGAGGAGGAGCTGGCCGCCATCCGTCCCGACCTCGACGGCGAGCAGATCATGGCGATCCTGGGCATCCGCCCGGGACCGGAGGTCGGCCGGGCCTACAAGTACCTGCTGGAGGTGCGGCTCGACGAGGGCCCACTCGACCCTGCCACCGCCGAGCAGCGGCTGCGCGACTGGTGGGCGACGCAGGCGGGTTAGCCTGCGGCGGCGTCCTAGCCTGCGGCATCGTCGTCTGCGGCGGTAACCGGTCGAGTGGGTTACGGCGAGGCGGCGTCGACGGGGCCCTCGGGCTGCTCGGACGGTAAAAGGCCGCTCAGGAGGACGTTTTCGCGAAAGTAGTCCTACCGAGCGCGCGATCTCCTTCGCTCCGGCTTACCCCGGGGCGTTTGCGCCTCTGCCCGCCGCGTAACCTGCCGTGCGGGTTACTTGGTCGTCGCCTCGATGAAGGCCTCGAGCAGCTCGCGGGCGATGTGGTCGGGGTACTGCACGGCGGGGGACTTCATGAAGTAGGCGGATGCCGCCTCCACCGGGCCGCCCATCCCGGCGTCCTTCGCGAGCTTCGCGGCGCGGATGGCGTCGATGACCACGCCGGCGGAATTCGGCGAGTCCCAGACCTCGAGCTTGTACTCCAGCGAGGTGGGCGCGTTGCCGAAGCCGTGGCCCTCCAGTCGCACGTAGGCGAACTTGCGGTCCTCCAGCCACGGCACGTGATCGCTCGGCCCGATGTGCACGTCGTTCGCGTGGATCTCGGCGTCGATGTTGCTCGTGACCGACTGGGTCTTCGAGATCTTCTTCGACTCGAGCCGGGTGCGTTCCAGCATGTTCTTGAAGTCCATGTTGCCGCCGACGTTCAGCTGGTAGGTGCGGTCCAGCACCAGGCCGCGCTGTTCGAACAGGCGCGCCAGCACACGGTGGGTGATGGTGGCGCCGAACTGGCTCTTGATGTCATCGCCGACGATCGGCACACCGGCATCCGCGAACTTCTTCGCCCACACCGGGTCGCTCGCGATGAAGACCGGCAGCGCGTTCACGAACGCGACGCCGGCATCGATGGCGGCCTGAGCGTAGAACCGGGCGGCCTCCTCGGAGCCCACCGGCAGGTAGCAGACCAGCACGTCTGCCCCGGATGCCCGAAGCACCTCCGCGACATCCACCACCGCGACATCCGACTCCTCGACCACCGCGCGGTAGTACTCCCCCAACCCGTCGAGGGTGGGTCCGCGCTGCACGGTGACCCCGGTCGCCGGCACGTCCGAGAACTTCAGGGTGTTGTTCTGGCCGGCCCAGATGGCGTCGGCGAGGTCGGACCCGACCTTGTCGGCATCGACGTCGAAGGCGGCGACGAACTCGACGTCGCGCACCGCGTACGGCCCGAACCGGGTGTGCATGAGTCCCGGAATCACCTCGTCATCGGCGGCCGACGCGTAGAAGGTGATGCCCTGCACCAGGGAGGATGCACAGTTGCCGACGCCGGCGATGGCTACGCGAATGGTCATACGGGTACTGCTCCTTGCTGTGGAGGGGGATGTCTGACTACACTAGGCAGGTTGTCTCCCGCCATTTCGCGCGGGGCAACGACGCACAACCCTCCTGTTACAGACCGTCTGTAGCCGTTTTTAGTCCAAAGGAGGTGGGTTAGTGACGCATCAGTACGAACTCATGGTGATCCTCGATCCGGAGATCGACGAGCGAACCGTGGCACCCAGCCTAGACAAGTTCCTCAACGTCATCCGTACCGATGGGGGAACCATCGATAACGTTGACATCTGGGGCCGCCGTCGCCTGGCTTACGAGATCAACAAGAAGACCGAAGGCATCTACGCCGTCGTGCAGCTCACTGCGAACCCTGCCTCGGTCACCGAGCTGGATCGTCAGCTGTCGCTGTCCGAAGCCGTCATGCGCACCAAGGTGCTGCGTGCCGAAGAAGGCATCGCTCAGGTCGCCGCCGCTAAGAAGCTGGCAGACGAGAAGGCCGCCCGCAAGGCTGCCGCTCCCGCCAAGGCCCCTGCTAAGGCAGCAGAGTAGATCATGGCCGGCGAGACCGTCATCACGGTAGTGGGCAACCTCACCGCTGACCCCGAACTGCGTTACACGCAGGGCGGGCTCGCAGTCGCGAACTTCACGATCGCCTCCACTCCCCGCACCTTCGACCGTGCCTCGAATGACTGGAAAGATGGCGAAGCCCTCTTCCTGCGCGCCAGTGTCTGGCGCGAGTTCGCGGAGCACGTCGCCGGTTCGCTGACCAAGGGCAGCCGCGTCGTCGCGACCGGTCGCCTGCGCCAGCGTTCCTACGAGACGAAGGAAGGCGAGAAGCGCACGTCGATCGAACTTGAGATCGACGAGATCGGCCCGTCGTTGCGATACGCAACGGCGCAGGTCACTCGCACCTCGAGCACCGGCGGCGGAGGCGGAGGTCGCTCACAGGGCGGCCAGGTTGCTGAAGAGCCGTGGGCGCCGAGCGCGCCCGCTGCATCCGGTGCTTCCGGCGGAGACGTCTGGAACACGCCTGGCAGCTACAACGACGAAACCCCCTTCTAAACAGTCGCCCGCGACCGTTTAGAGGAAGAATTTTAGGAAAGAAGAAACAATGGCTGGAAAGAGCAGCGGCGACCGCCGCAAGCCACTCCGCGGAGCCAAGGGCGGCAAGAACGCCGCCCCCGCGAAGTCGATCCGCGTTGGGGTCATCGATTACAAGGATGTCGCAACCCTTCGCAAATTCATCTCCGAGCGGGGAAAGATCCGCGCTCGTCGCATCACGGGTGTCTCCGTGCAGGAACAGCGCCTGATCGCGCGTGCCGTCAAGAACGCGCGCGAAATGGCATTGCTCCCCTACGCCGGTTCCGGCAGATAGGGAACAGGGACATGTCGAAATTGATTCTGACGCACGAGGTCACTGGCCTCGGTTCCGCGGGTGACGTCATTGACGTCAAGAACGGTTACGCCCGCAACTTTCTCGTTCCCCAGGGTCTCGCAGTGGCGTGGACTCGCGGTGGCGAGAAGCAGGTCGACTCGATCAAGGCCGCTCGCGTTGCACGCGAGCTCGCCACGATCGAAGAGGCCCACGACCTGAAGGCCAAGCTCGAGGCCCGCAAGGTCACGCTCACGGTCAAGGCCGGGGCAGAGGGACGCCTGTTCGGTTCTGTGAAGAACGCGGACATCGCCGACGCCGTTCAGGCTGCCGGCATTGGCGCCATCGACAAGCGCAAGATCGAGATCCCCACCGCCATCAAGGTGGTCGGTGAGCACGAGGCGACTCTTCGCCTGCGTGAGGACCTCGTGGCAACGATCACCCTTCAGGTGGTTGCAGCCAAGAAGTAGGTAACTCTACGGGTGGTAGCGGCGAGCTGTGATGCTCGCCGCTACTGCTGTTTAAGGCACCGTGTCAAGAGGTTTTGTGCACAGGACTGGGCAATTCCGCTGAACCCTCAACCACCGCTCTAGACAACTTTCTACACACATCCTGTGCACTACAAAAGCGCTGGTCAGCATCGTGTTTTCTGAAAACTAACGTCAAAGTTCCACAGGTCTCTCCACAGGCAGTGCACACGCTTCCCGGCGTTTCGCGCCAGTTGTCCACAAAGTTATCCACAGCCCCATTTTGGGAGGCGTGGCGCAGCTCCCTACAGTGATGCGCAGCCCATCTCAGATCGACATGCCCGGGGGCCCTGCATTGGCGTGTCGGTCGTAGCCGGTAGAACGAGTAGTGAACCGGCCAAGCACCACACCCTGCGAAAGAGGAACATTTTGTCGATTGCCCATCTCGGTCTCGCGAACGAACCGCAGCGCAGCGGTGAGCCACGCGATCAGTACCGGGGCGATCGCACACCCCCGCACGACCTGCTGGCGGAGCAGAGCGCGATCGGCGGCATGCTGCTGAGCAAAGACGCGGTCGCCGACGTGATCGAGACCGTCCGGGCGGTCGACTTCTACATGCCCAAACACGAGCTGATCTTCGACGCGATCATCTCGCTGTATTCGCACGGTGAGCCGACAGACGTGATCGCCGTCACCGACGAGCTCACGAAGGCCGGGCTGATCGCCAGGGCGGGCGGGCCGGAGTACCTGCACACGCTGACCAGCCTGGTTCCCACCGCCGCGAACGCGGGCTTCTACGCCACCATCGTGGCCGAGAAGGCGGTGCTGCGTCGCCTCGTCGAGGCGGGCACCCGCATCGTGCAGATGGGCTACGCCAGCGAGGGTGAGGTCACCGACCTCGTCAACAACGCCCAGGCCGAGATCTACGGCGTCGCATCCGGGGTCGAAGCCGAAGACTACGTGCCACTCACCGAGGCGGTCACCGTTGCCATCGACGAGATCGAGGCCGCGCAGGGGCGCGACGGCTCGATGACCGGGGTGCCGACCGGCTTCTCCGGTCTGGACAACCTGACCAACGGGTTCCACCCCGGCCAGATGATCATCGTCGCGGCGCGACCCGCGCTCGGTAAGTCGACCCTTGCCCTCGACTTCGCCCGCTCGGCGGCGATCAAGCACGACATGCCGGCCATCTTCTTCTCGCTCGAAATGGGTCGCAGCGAGATCGCCATGCGTCTGCTCTCGGCAGAGTCGGCCGTTCCGCTGCAGATGATGCGCAAGGGCACCGTCGAGGCGCGCGACTGGACCACCATCGCGTCCACGCGTGGCCGGATCAACGATGCCCCGCTCTACATCGACGACAGCCCGAACATGACCCTGGTCGAGATCCGCGCCAAGGCACGCCGCCTGAAGCAGAAGGTCGGCCTCAAGCTGGTAGTCATCGACTACCTGCAGCTGATGACATCCGGCAAGCGCGTCGAGTCGCGCCAGCAGGAGGTCAGTGAGTTCTCGCGCGCCCTGAAGCTGATGGCGAAAGAGCTGCAGGTTCCGGTGATTGCGCTGTCCCAGCTGAACCGTGGGCCGGAGCAGCGAGCAGACAAGAAACCGCAGATCTCCGACCTGCGCGAGTCCGGATCGATCGAGCAGGACGCCGACATGGTGATCCTGCTGCACCGTGAGAGCGCGTACGAGAAAGACAACCCCCGCGCCGGCGAGGCCGACCTGATCGTCGCGAAGCACCGTAACGGACCCACCGACACCATCACCGTCGCATTCCAGGGCCACTTCTCGCGCTTCGCGGACATGCCGAACATCTAGCCAGCAGCGCACTCACGCTCGCGCTGAGCGCCTCGGCTGACGGCTGCCCAAGTGGGCCGGGACTAAACTGGAGCCACCGCCCGATGAAAGAGGTCACGTTCGTGTCCGTAACGAAGGACAACGCGGTGCGCTCTGCACCGTACTGGCCCGTTCCGCTGTCGCGGTCGATCATCGCACTGGCCGCAGCGGCCGTGATCACCTTCGCCCAGGACCACTCCCCTCGGGTCGGCCTTGTCGTGTTCGGCTTGTTCGCCGTGCTCACCGCCATCGTGCTGGTCGTCGCGGCACTCAGGGTGCACGTCGGCGCCGAGCGCGTCATCGTGCTGTTGATGGCCGTCGTCGGCCTGCTCGCAGGCGGCTTCGCACTTGCTCTGCCGGATGGCGGACTGCCGTTCTTCCTGTATCTGGTGAGTGTCTGGGCGGCGATCACCGGCTTCCTCGAGCTCTACCTCGGCCTGCGCGGCAGGCGTCGCACCGGGGCTGCCCGCGACTGGCTGTTCGTCGGCGCGCTGACCGCGCTGTTCGCGATCGTCGTGGTGATCCTGCCGCCCGACCTGAACCAGCAGTTCTCCGGGGCCCAGGGGGTCACCGGTTCGCTCACGGCATCCGTCATCGCGGTCGGCACCCTCGGGGCGTACGCCGCCATCGTGGGCGTGTACCTCGTGATCGGAGCCCTCAGCCTGAAATGGGCGGCCAAGTCCGACCCCGCCGAAACGATCGAGGAGGCGCCGAGCGCATGACCCAACCCAGCCGCAAAGACCGGATGCGCCCCGCCGAACTGGTGGGCTTCTCGGCCGTGCTTGCGTTGTTCGCCGGCGTCATCGTGCTGCTGTCCACCCGTGACTTCGGGCTCTCGGTGATCTTCTTCGGGATCGCCTTCATCGTGTCCCTGCTCGTGGTCGCCATGATGCTGCTCGCGCTGAAACCGAACAAGGACGACACCCCTCGCCACGACACCTCGCCCCACTGAGCCGCGCATCCGCCTCCAACCGCCTCGCGCCGGTTACCCTGAACCGATGGATCAGGTGAGTGGTTCGCGGCGGGTTGTGCGTGGCATCGGGGTAGCCGTCGGCGCGCTCATCATCGTGGCCGCGGGCGTCTACACGCCGCTGGTGCTGAGCGTCGACACGCCCGCCACCACTCCGCGCCTGCTACCGACACAGACGGATGCCGCGATGGCACCGGTCGCCCTTCCGGAAAGCGGATCGAGCGCCGTGCGGCTGAACGGTACCGTGCTGGCCGACGCCGGCGACACCGCACCGCGGCCGATCGCTGGTGCGGCGAAAGTGGTGACCGCTCTGGTGGTGCTCGACGCGTTCCCGCTCGACGCCGGTGCGCCGGGTCCGAGCATCCCGATCGGCGCCGTCGAGGACCAGCGCTTCCGCCAGATGCGCGATGAGCTCGGCTACCGCACCGTGCCGGTGGTGGCCGGCCAGGTGTGGAGCCAGCGCGAGACGCTGCAGGCAGCGCTGCTGTCATCCAGCAACAACCATGCCGAGATGCTGGCGATCTGGGCGTTCGGCAGCGTCGACCAGTACCTCGCGAAGGCGCGGGCGTGGCTCGACGAGCACAAATTCGACGACACCACTGTTGTTGATCCCACCGGCATCTCGCCGGAAAACCTGAGCACAGCCATCGACTTGGTGCGGTTGACCGAGCAGGCGTTCGCCGACCCGATCATCGCTGAAATCCTGCAGGACTCGTCGGTGCGCACAACTTCCGGCACGCACGTGGAGAACACCACCGCATACCTGGCCGACGAGGGCGTCACCGCGCTGTCCCGCAGCTACACCGACGCCAGCGCAATTACCCTGCTGTTCGGCCTTGAGGTGCCGATCGGCGACAGCACGGTCATGCTGTACGGGACGATCCTCGGCTCACCCAGCTACCCGACGCTCAAGGAAGACCTCGCGGCGCTGGTGCAGTCGGCGGTGCAGAACATCACCGAACTGCCGCTGCTCGCCGAGGGCGATCCCGTGGCCGTGTACGAGACCGAGTGGGGCGACACCGCCCGGGTGGTGGCCGCCGAATCAGTCACCACCGTCGGCTGGACCGGAGCCACGATCGACGCCGAGGTCACCCTCGAGCCGATCCCGCCAACCCGGGCGGGCACCCGGGTCGGATCCGCGGTCTACCAACTGGCCAGCGGCGAGCAGACGGTGCGGCTGGTGCTTGACACCGCCCTCGACGGGCCCGACCCGTTCTGGCTGCTGACGCACCCGTTCGCGTTCAACGAGGGCTGACGCGCCCGGCCGGCTCAGCTGTCGAGGCGGTCCACCAGGGCGGGCGCCACACCGATGTACGTCTGCGGAGTCAGCGTACGCAACCGCTGCTTGGCGGCATCGCCGATTTCGAGCCCGTCGATGAACGCCACCAGGTCCTGCTGCCCGACCCGCTTGCCCCTGGTCAGCTCCTTGAGCAACGCGTAGGGGTCTTCGATGGTGGACCGCCCAGCGGTCACTTCGGCGCGGATCACGGTCTGGATCGCCTCGCCAAGAATTTCCCAGTTGCCGTCGAGATCAGCGGACAGCCGGGCAGCATCGACCGAGATCTCTCCGAGGCCACGCTGGATGTTGTCGAGCGCCAGCAGGGAGTGGCCGAGGGCCACGCCGATGTTGCGCTGCGTGGTGGAGTCGGTCAGGTCACGCTGCAGGCGGCTGGTGACCAGGGTCGCGGCCAGGGAATCGAGCAGCGCGCTCGACAGCTCGAGGTTCGCCTCGGCGTTCTCGAACCGGATCGGGTTGATCTTGTGCGGCATGGTCGACGACCCGGTGGCCCCGGCCTGCGGGATCTGGGTGAAGTAGCCCATGGAGATGTAGGTCCAGACATCCGTCGCCAGATTGTGCAGCACCCGGTTGGCGTGGCTGACTCGCTGGTACAGCTCCGCCTGCCAGTCGTGCGACTCGATTTGGGTGGTCAGTGGATTCCAGCTGAGACCGAGGGATGTCACGAACTCCTCAGAGATCGCGGGCCAGTCCTGCGCGGGGTCGGCGACCAGGTGCGCCGAGAAGGTTCCGGTGGCGCCGCTGAACTTGCCGAGGAACTCGGTCGCCTCGATCTGCTTCAGGATGCGCTCGAGCCGGTAGACGAAGACGGCGAACTCCTTGCCCACCGTGGTGGGCGTCGCCGGCTGGCCGTGCGTGTGCGCGAGCATCGGCACGGCGCGGTGCGCCTCGGCGCGTTCGCGGAGCGCCGCGATAACGGCCCGGAACTTGGGCAGCCAGACCTCGTGCACCGCCTCACGGATGGTGATCGCGTATGACAGGTTGTTGATGTCTTCGCTGGTGCAGGCGAAGTGGGTGAGCTCGGCCACCCGGTCAAGTCCCAGCTCGCTGAGCTTGCCGCGCACCAGGTACTCCACGGCCTTGACGTCGTGGCGGGTGGTGGCTTCGAGGGTTGCCAGCTGGTCGATTTCTGGCTGGCCGAAGTCGGTGACGACGGCGCGCAGCGCTGTCGCCTGCTCGGCCGACAGGCGCTCGGCGCCGAACAGCTCGTGGTCGGTCAGGTAGAGCAGCCATTCCACCTCGACCTGCACTCGTGCGCGGTTGAGGCCTGCCTCGGACAGGTGGTCGCCGAGTTCGGTGACCGCGGCGCGGTACCGGCCGTCGAGCGGGCTGATGGGCTGGGCTGGCATTGGGCTCATGGTGCTCCCTGTCGGATTCCTGGTTCGATCTGGCGAAAGAGCGCGAGACTGGCGCGCTCGATCATGCCGAGCACGGTGTCAAACAGCGCCGCGTCGGAGTAATAGGGGTCTGGCACGTCGACGGTGGCGGCCTGTTCTTTGTCGAAGCTGAGCAGCAGGTGCACCTTCGACAGGTCGGCCTCGGTGCGCGCCCAGCCCTTCAGGATTCGCTCCTGGCTGCGGTCGAACGCGACGACGAGGTCAAGACTATTGAACCAGTTGGGATCGAACTGCTTCGCCCGGTGCAGCGATCCGTCGTAGCCGCGGTCGGCCAGTGCGGTGACCGTGCGCTCGTCGGATCGCTCGCCGACATGCCAGTCGCCGGTCGCCGCGGACATTACCGCGATGGCGCCCTCGTACCCGCGTTTGCGTGCCAGGTCACGGAACACGGTCTCTGCCATGGGTGAGCGGCAAATGTTCCCGGTGCAGACGAAGCAGATTCGGAAGAGCGCAGACTCGTCGAAAGCGCGCCCAAAGCTCATGGATTCATTGTGTCGCACATCCGTCTGGCTCCGCACCGCCAAACCGGGGACTTCTCGTCAACACATCTCGTCAACACAGCCGCGCGGCGGGGCTCCTGCACCGTTTGGCCAATCCGGCCGGATGTCATGGCCGCTTGCGCGAAGAATTCCAGCTGTGATGCCCATAGCGATCGCGAGCCCAGACACGCTGGCCAGGCTGGAGAGCCAGCTCACCGCGCTGCGCCGAGCCATCGCGGAGCTGGACCGCTGCATGCTGGCGCATCTGCCCGGCGAGCCGGCGACCGGGTGGCGCGGTCCCGCCCGAGATGCGTACGCCATCGTGCTCGACCGGCTGCGCCGCAACCTGATCGAGGTGCGCGCCTGCCTGGTGCAGGCGCAGGCGCTCACCGCCGCAGCGCTGGCCGCCGGGGAAGAGTCGTGACCGAGACAACCCATCCCGACGAGCTAACCGTCCAGGTCGGTTACCGGGTGTCGACCGAGCAACAGGCGGTGCAGGCGGCCCTGCTGCGCGAGCTGGAGGCAGAGATCGCCGCGTTCGTCGGCCGGCTGAGCCTGGTGGACCGGGGAGCTACATTCCTCACGCCGTTTCAGGCGGGCCCTGCGCTGCTCACCCTGCGAGCCGACGGCGCGATCGAGGAGGCCAGGGCCCGGCTGCTGCTCGCCCTCGCCGGCGCCCGCTCCGCCGGGTCCGCGCTGAGTGCCGCGGCGCTGGCGTACGACGAGGCGGAACGCCGCACGCATGAGCTGGCGCGCGGGCTCGGTTCCCTGCTCGGCTATGGCCTCGGACTGTTCGGTCCGCTCGCGCTGTTCTGGGTGCTGTCTCCGCTGATCGCGGCGGTCACCGGAATCGGCGTCGCCGCCGCGTTGCATCCCCATGGCGCCGAACTCCTGCAGGCCGGGGCGGCCGCCTGGTGGGCGGAGCACCGCGACATCCTGAGCGATCCGCTCACCGTAGAGCTGCTGCGCGCGGCGATCATGGGCTCTGACGACGTGCTCGGCGGGGCGCTGCACCTGCCGCCGGCGCTGGTGCTGCTACTCGGCGACCAGGGGCTCGGGGTCACCGGGGTGAGCACGACGGCGGCGCTGGTGGTCGCCCTCGCCAATGGAGCCGGGACGCTGAAGGAGGCACCGGTGACCGTCACCCGTACGGCCACCTCCGCGGTAACCGCGCCGACCGGGTTGCGGGATCGCCTGGCTCGCGTGCCGCACGGCGTGCCGCATCAGGTGCGGGTCGAGCGCTACCCGATGCCGGGCAAGGCCGACAGGGTGGAGGTGTTCATCGGGGGCACAGTCAACGGCTCCCTGTTCACCGGCGACCAGCCGTGGGACATGACCAGCAACGCCCACGGCGTGGCCGCGCTGCACCCGGCCTCACTGCGGGCGGTGCGTGAGGCCCTGGCCGATGCTGGCGTCGCCCCCGGCGACCGGATCGGGATCACCGGATACTCCCAAGGTGCACTGGTCGGCGCCCTGATTGCGGCATCCGGTGACTACGACGTGGACTTCCTCCTCGAGGCAGGCGGCCCGAGCGGGCAGGTTGCGGTGCCGGAGTCGGTGACCCACGTGCGCCTGGACCACACGGCAGACCTGGTCACCGCGCTCGGCGGCGACGTGCGCGGCGAACATACCGTGCAGGTGCGCCGCGACGGGGTGCCAGCGGACACCGGGCTTGCGCTGCCCGCGCACCAGTATGCGTTCTACCTGCAGACCGCCGAATTCGCCGACCGGTCGGCGCACCCGCAGATCCGGAGTGTGATCGAGGCGGCCGACGCTCCATTGCACGGCGCTGGCCGCGGTGTCGCCGGCGACTGGCTGGCGGTGCGGCAGGTCAGCGACGCTCGCGAGTGACGGGCCGCACGACCAGGCCGATCAGCCAGCTGATCAGCGCGAGCACCAGAGCGCCCAGCACGCCCCACCAGAAGCTATCCACCGCGAGCCCGAAGCCCATCCAGTCGGAGATCCACGCCACGATCACCAACAGCAGCCCGTTCACGAGCAGCGAGATCAGGCCGAGCGTCAGGATGTACAGCGGGAAGGCGACGATCCGGATCGCGGTTCCCACGATTCCGTTCACGACTCCGAAGATCAGCCCGATTAGCAGATACGTCACCACGGTCTCGGTGGTGCCCCCCGGCGCAAACGGCACGACGTGCACGCCGGCGACGATCAGGGTGGTCAGCCAGAGGGCCAGAGCATTGATCAGTACCCGCACAATGAAACGCATGTCATCACTATGCCGCTCGCGGAATGTAGTCGCAATTAGGGTTGTCGGGTGACCAGAGTTCGCTTGCGCCCGGAGATCGAGACGCTTCCCCCCTACCGGCAGGGGAAACCGGCTGCGGCCGACAGCTTCAAGCTGTCGTCGAACGAGAACCCGTTCGACCCGCTGCCCTCGGTCGTGGCGGCGATCAGCCAGTCCGGATTCAACCGGTACCCGGATGCCTTGGCGACCCGCCTGCGGGAACGCCTGGCCGCCCGACACGGCGTCACCGTCGATCAGCTGCACGTCGGCGCCGGGTCGGTGTCGATCATCGCCCAGCTCATTGCCGCGGCCGCGACCGTCGGCGACGAGGTTCTGTATTCCTGGCGCAGCTTTGAGGCATACCCGCTGCTCACCACCGTCGCCGGCGCCACCAGCGTGCAGATTCCGAACACGCCAGAGCACGGCCACGACCTGCCGGCGATGGCCGCCGCAATCACCGAGCGCACCCGCCTGGTGCTGGTCTGCAACCCGAACAACCCCACCAGCACCGCGATCACTCTGCCGGAATTCCGGGCCTTCATGGCCGAGGTGCCGGAGACCGTTCTGGTAGTGCTCGACGAGGCGTACATCGAATTTGCCGCACCGAGCGTTGAAAGCGGAATCCCGCTGCTCGGCGAGTACCCCAACCTGGTGGTGCTCCGCACCTTCTCCAAGGCGTACGGCCTGGCCGGTCTCCGCGTCGGCTACGGCATCGGACCGGAGTACGTGATGGACGCGGTGCGCAGCACCGCCATCCCGCTCTCCGTCACCTCACAGTCGGTCGACGCCGCGCTCGCGTCACTGGACCACGAAGCGGAACTGCTGGAACGGGTGCACCGGATCACCGTGCTGCGCGACAGCGTCTGGCAGGCGCTCATCGACCAGGGCTGGAACGTGCCCCGCCCGTTCGCGAACTTCATCTGGCTACCCACCGGCGAGGACACCGCCCGGGTCGCCGAACTGCTGGGCGAGCACCACATCATCGCGCGGGCGTTCGCGCCGGACGGCATCCGCATCACAATCGGCGAACCCGCCTCCATCGACAAGCTCCTCACCGCCACAGCGCTAGCCCGGTAGCACCCCCATCCGGGCGCACAGCGTGCCCGCATTAGATTGGACGCCATGTCTTACACCGCAGCGACGGTCCAGTTGCTCTCCCAGGAGGGTGAACTCGTCCACAGTGATGCGACCGCAGAGTACCTGCCGTATCTGGATGCGCTGACCGACGAGCAGCTGAAGGACTTCCACCGTCAGATGGTGGTGATCCGCCGGTTCGACACCGAAGCGGCCAACCTGCAGCGACAGGGTCAGATGGCCATGTGGATCCCCAGCCACGGTCAGGAAGCAGCCCAGGTCGGCTCGGCGTTCGCCGCGAGGCCGCAGGACCACATCTTCCCGTCCTACCGCGAGCACGTGGTCGGACGCATCCGCGGCCTCGACGTGGTGAAGATCATCGAACTGGTGCGCGGCCTGAACAACGGCGGCTGGGTGCCGGAGCAGAACGGCAACTTCCACCTGTACACGCTCGTGATCGGCTCGCAGGCGCTGCACGCCACTGGGTACGCGATGGGCATCGCCCTCGACGGCGCCTCCGCCACCGGCGACCTGGAGACGGATGCCGCGGTGCTGGTGTACTTCGGAGATGGCGCCACCTCGCAGGGCGACGTGAGCGAGGCCTTCGTGTTCTCGGCCAGCTACCAGACCCCGCAGGTGTTCTTCGTGCAGAACAACCACTGGGCGATCTCGGTGCCGGTGACCACCCAGTCGCGCACACCGATCTATTTGCGGCCGGCAGGATTCGGCATCCCGAGCGTGCAGATCGACGGCAACGACGTTCTCGCCAGCTACGCGGTGACCGCGAAGAACCTGGACGACGCGCGCTCCGGCCGAGGGCCCCGCTTCATCGAGGCGCTCACCTACCGCATCGGCGCCCACACCACGTCGGATGACCCGACCAAGTACCGCACCGCCGAAGAGCTGCAGCTCTGGGTGGACCGCGACCCGATCATCCGCTTCGAGGCGTACCTGCGCTCCCGCGGCGAGGGCGACGCGTTCTTCGACACGGTGGCGACCGAGGCCGAGGACTTCGCCGCCGACGTGCGCCGCCGCACCCTCGAGCTCGGAGTGCCGGAGCGGGCCATCATCTTCCAGAACGTGTACAGCGACCCGCATCCTGCGCTCGACGCGCAGCGGGCTTGGCTCGACCAGTACGAACAGCAGTTCACGAGCGGAGCCAACGCGTGAGCCTTCAAAAACTCTCCCTCTCCAAGGCCATCAACCTGGGGCTTCGTCAGGCCCTCGCCGATGACGACAAGGTCATCCTGATGGGCGAGGACATCGGTCCGCTCGGCGGGGTCTTCCGGGTCACCGAAGGGCTGCAGGCCGAGTTCGGGCCGAAACGCGTGATGGACACCCCGTTGGCGGAGTCCGGCATCGTCGGCACCGCGATCGGCCTCGCCATGCGCGGCTACCGCCCGGTCTGCGAGATCCAGTTCGACGGCTTCATCTTCCCCGGATTCGACCAGATCACCTCGCAGCTGGCGAAGCTCACCGCCCGGCACGGCGGAACCCAGAGCTTCCCCGTCGTGATCCGGGTGCCTTACGGCGGCCACATCGGCGCGGTGGAACACCACCAGGAGAGCCCGGAAGCGTACTTCGCGCACACCCCCGGCCTGCGCGTGGTGAGCCCGTCGACGCCGAACGAGGCGTACTGGATGATCCAGGACGCGATCACCTCGAACGACCCCGTGCTGTTCTTCGAACCCAAGAGCCGGTACTGGCCCAAGGGCGACGTGGACATGGAGAACCGGCCGGCGCCGATGCACACCAGCCAGGTCATCCGCACCGGCACCGAGGTCACCCTCGTCGGGCACGGCGCCATGGTCTCCATGCTGCTGCAGGCGGCCGACATCGCCGCGGAGGAGGGCACCAGCCTCGAGGTGATCGACCTTCGATCGCTCTCCCCCATCGACTACGAGCCGATCCTCACGTCGGTGCGCAAGACCGGCCGCCTGATTGTGGCGCAAGAGGCGCCCGGCAACGTGAGCGTCGGATCCGAGATCGCGGCCACTGTCGCCGAGAAGGCCTTCTACTCGCTTGAGGCGCCCGTGCTGCGGGTGTCGGCGTTCGACACCCCCTTCCCGCCTGCCAAGCTCGAATCGTTCTACCTGCCCGACGCCGACCGCATCCTTGAGGCCGTCGACCGTTCGCTCGCTTACTAAGGGGAGAAACCCATGACCACGTCGAACTTTCCCTTGCCGGATGTCGGAGAGGGCCTGACCGAAGCGGAAATCGTGTCGTGGAGGGTCGCGCCCGGCGATGTGATCACCGTGAACCAGGTGATCGTCGAGATCGAGACCGCGAAATCCCTGGTGGAGCTGCCCTCGCCGTTCGCCGGGACCGTCTCCGCCCTGCTGGTCGAAGAGGGCCAGACCGTCGAGGTCGGCGCCCCGATCATCACGGTTGAAACGGGCGCTGCGGCACCGAGCGCCGCGCCCGGCCCGGCTGCCCCCGGCTCCGCCGCAGCTACCTCGGCCGCTTCCAGCGTCGCGCCGTCCACGCCAGAGGTCGACGACCCATCCGTGGCCGACACCGCGTCGACCATCAGCCCCGCCGAACCCGCGAACCTGGTGGGCTACGGGGCACAGGGCCACGCCGCATCCCGGCGCCGCCGCTCCGACGGGCCACCGGCGACCGCTGGCGCGGCAACCCCCGCCCCGGCCGTTGCTCGGCCCCGCCCCACGTCGGTGCCGGCCGCATCCGCCGCCAACATCATTGCCAAGCCGCCGATCCGCAAGCTGGCCAAAGACCTCGAGGTCGACCTCGCCTCGGTCAACGCCACCGGGCTGGCCGGTGAGATCACTCGCGATGACGTGATCCGCCAGGCGAAGCAGGCGAGTGTCTTCCGCAACATCCAAACGCCGGAATGGCCGGGCGACCGCGAGGAACGCATCCCGGTGAAGGGCGTGCGCAAGGCCATCGCCACCGCCATGGTGCAGAGCGCCTTCACCGCGCCGCACGTGGGCCTCTTCGTCGATGTCGACGCCACCCGCACCATGGAGTTCGTGAAGCGCCTGAAGGCCTCACCCGACTTCGCCGGCATCAAGGTGTCGCCGCTGCTGATCATGGCGAAGGCGATGATCTGGGCGGTTCGCCGCAACCCCACGGTGAACTCCACCTGGACCGACGAAGAGATCATCGTGCACCACTACGTGAACTTCGGCTTCGCGGCGGCCACGCCGCGCGGGCTCGTGGTGCCGAACATCAAGGAAGCACAAGACCTGTCGCTGCGCGAACTGGCGCAGGCGATCGAGCAGATGACGCTCACCGCGCGCGACGGCAAGCTGCAGCCCGCCGACATGGCGAACGGAACCATCACCGTCACCAACATCGGGGTGTTTGGCATGGACACCGGCACGCCGATCCTCAACCCCGGCGAGGTCGCGATCGTGGCGATGGGCACCATCAAGCAGAAGCCCTGGGTGGTGGACGGCGAGGTACGACCGCGCTTTGTCACCACCATCGGTGCCTCCTTCGACCACCGCGTGGTCGACGGAGACGTGGCCAGCCGCTTCATCGCGGATGTCGCCTCCATCATCGAGGAGCCGGCGCTGCTGCTGGAGTAGCGCGGCGGGGACATGAGCGCAGCGCTCGCTGACAGGTGGGGCGCGCTTTTGACAATGATTATCAATAGCGTTTAGGCTGAGCGGGTGAATTCCCGTGCTCTCCCACTCGTCGGCCTTGTCGCCGCGGCCGTAACCGTCTTGGCCGGGTGTGCCGGGTCCGACGGCTCCGCGGGTGACGCGAGCACGACCGGCATCTCCATCGTGGCGACCACCACCCAGATGGCCGACTTCACCCGTCAGGTGGCGGGGGATGCCGCGACGGTGACCCAGCTGCTGCAGCCGAACACCAGCGCGCACAGCTTCGATCCCGCCCCGGTGAACCTGCTGGAGCTCGCCGAGGCCGACGCGCTCGTGATGAACGGTGCCGCCCTGGAGGGCTGGCTCGGTGGCGCCGTGCTGGCCTCCGGCTTCGACGGGGTCACCATCGACGCCAGCCGCGGCATCGAGCTGCTCGGCGGCACCCACGACGACGCGGAGCATGCCGACGACACCGCCGACGAGCACGCCGAGCATGCCGACGAGGCTGCCGAGGAGCACACCGCAGACGACGGCCACGACCACGCCGAGGAACCCACCGGGGACCCGCATATCTGGACCAGCATCCGCAACGCGATCGTGATCGTCGACGACATCGCGCACCAGTTGGCAGAACTCGACCCGGCCAACGCCGACAGCTACACCGCCAACGCCGCCGCGTACACCGAACGCCTCGCGGCGCTCGACACCTGGGCCACCGCGCAGATCGACCGGGTGCCCGCCGCACAACGCCTGCTGGTGACCAACCACGAGTCGGTCAGCTACCTCGTCGCGGACTACGACATCACCTACGTCGGCGCGGTGCTGCCGAGCTTCGACGACAACGCCGAGCTGTCGGCATCCGATATCGCCGACCTCGCCGCCAAGATCAAGGCCACCGGGGCCACCGCCGTGTACTCCGAAGCCTCGCTCTCGCCGAAAAGCGCCGAGGCGATCGCGCGGGAGGCCGGCGTGCGGGTGTTCACCGGAGAAGAAGCGCTCTACGTCGACTCGCTCGGTCCCGCGGGCTCGCCGGCGAGCACCTACCTCGGCGCGCAGTTGCACAACATCAGCCAGATCCTGCTCGGCTGGGGCGTCACCCCCGACCCGGCTCCGACGAGCGTCACGGAGTAACAGATGTCGCAACCCGCGCTGCTCCTCGATGACCTGAGCCTCTCCTACGCCAAGGGCGTGGCGGCAGTCTCCGGCGTGACCGTCACGGTTCAACCGGGCGAGGCGGTCGCCCTGATCGGGCCGAACGGCGCAGGCAAGTCAACGATCCTGCGCGGCATCCTCGGGCTGGTTCCGGTGACGCACGGCACCATGCGGGTGCTGGGGACGGATGCCGCCGCGGCCAGAGCGCACACCGGTTACGTGCCGCAGAGCGACAGCATCGACGCCGATTTTCCGGTGTCGGTGCGCCAGGTGGTCACCATGGGGCTGTACCGCGCGATCGGCCCGCTGCGCTGGCCGGGGCGCCGCCACCGGCAGGCGGTAGACCGGGCGCTCGACCTGGTTGGTCTCAGCGACCAGGCGGGCAAGCGCTTCGGTGAGCTGAGCGGCGGGCAGCGCCAGCGTGCCCTGTTCGCCCGGGCGGTGGTTGCCCGGCCCAGGCTGATGCTGCTCGACGAACCGTTCAACGGCCTCGACGCCGACAGCCGCGCCGGCCTGATCGCCACCGTGAACCGGTTGAAGGCGGACGGCGTCGCCTTCGTGATGTCCACCCACGACATCACCCTCGCCCAGCAGGCCGCCGAGATGGTGCTGATGATCAATCACCAGCAGATCGCCTGCGGCCGAACCGACGAGACGCTCACCCTGGAGGCCATCGCGCGCACCCATCCGCTGGCCAACGTCGAGGCCGACAAGCACTCGGTGACCATCCCCGGTCACGAAGGCCACTGATCATCGTGATCGATCTCGGCGACCTGCTGATCGCACCGTTCCAGCTGCCGTTCATGGCCGGCGCGCTTACCCTGATGCTCATCCTGGCCGTCGTGGCCGGGGTGCTCGGGGTGTTCGTCACCCTGCGCGGCCTGGAGTTTCTCAGCGACGGTCTGGTGCACGCGGTCTTCCCCGGTGTGGTGATCGGCTTCGCGATCGCCGGACAGGACGGACTGTTCATCGGCGGGCTGGTGGCCGCGGTCGTGGCGGCCGTGGTGCTCACGCTGGTATCGCAGCGCAGGGTACCGAGCGACTCCGCGGTGGCGGTGGTACTCACCAGCATGTTCAGCATCGGCGTGATCATCGTGTCGCTCGAGTCCGACTACGTCGGACAGCTCTCCCAGCTGCTGTTCGGGCACATTCTCACCGTCACCGCGGCGGAGATCGTGGCCACCGCCATCGTCGCCGTGATCGCGCTGGCGATCGTCGCGGTGACCGCGAAGGAGCAGCTGTTGCGGGCGTTCGATCCGCAGGCGGCGGAGGCGATGGGCTACAACCGGCTCGGCTACGACCTGGCCCTGAACGTGGCCATCGCGCTGATCGTCGTCGCCGCGTCGCAGGCGCTCGGCGTGCTGCTGGTGCTCGCGCTGCTCATCGTTCCGGCCGGCATCGCCCGCCTGCTGACGCAGCGGCTGTGGCTGCTCGCGCCGATCTCGGTGCTGGCGATCGCCCTCGCCGGCTGGCTCGGGCTGTCGATCAGTTTCGCCGCGTCGGTGTACGGCGGGGTGTCGCTGCCGGGCGGCGCAACGGTGGTGCTCACGCTGCTCATGCTGTTCCTGCTGGCGCTGGCGTTCTGGGGCATCCGCTCCCTCGCCAACCAGCGCGGCTCAGCCGGCGCATGCGGCACACGGCCCTCGCCCGCACGAGTCGGACGGGCGGTGCGCTGATGGGATTCCTCAGCCTGGCCCTGATCGAGGCGGTGCTGGTCGGCGCGCTGTCCGGGCTGGTCGGCGTGCTCGTCGTGGTGCGGCGGCGTGCCTTCTTCGCCACCGCGCTCACCCACTCCACCTTCCCCGGCGCCGTCGCGGCGGTCGTGCTGGGCGTCGCCCCCGCGCTCGGCGCCGCCGTGTTCAGCCTCGCGCTGGTCGGGGTGATGACCGCGCTCGCGTCCATTCGCCGGCTCGGCGGACAGGTGGCGTCCGGGCTGGTGCTGACCTCCGGGTTCGCGCTCGGCGCGCTGCTGCAGGCGCTGAACCCCAACCTGCCGATCCAGATTGAGTCGTTCCTGGTCGGGTCGATCCTCACCGTCAACCCGGCCGACATCTGGCTCACCGCCGCGATGCTGGCGATCGCCGTGATCGTGATCGCCGCCTTCGGCAAGGAGCTGCTGTTCTCCAGCTTCGACGGCGCCGCCTACCGCGCGGCGGGCTACCGGATGTGGCTGCCCGAGCTGCTCAGCCTGGTGCTCATCGCGGGCACGGTGGTGGTCGCGATGCCGGCCGTCGGCAGCATCCTCGCCATTGCGCTGATCGTCGGCCCCGCGGCATCCGCTCGGCTGTGGGCGCCGTCGATCGCCAGCATGACCGTCGCCGCCCCGCTGATCGGTGCCGCCACGGCCGTCGCCGGAGTGCTGGCGTCCACGGCGCTCGGCATCAGCGCCGGCGGTACCATCAGCTTGATCGCGGCCATCGTCTTCGTCATCACCCTCGGCGCGCGGGAACTGGGCGCGCGCACCCGCCTCGGCACCGCTCGACGCACCCAACCGGCAAGGAGCGCAGCATGAAACGCAACACCTGGCAGCGCGAGGCCGTGCGCGAGGCGCTGGAAACCTCGGAGGGTTTCGTCAGCGCGCAGGCCCTGCACTCGCGGATGCGTGAATCCGACTCCCCGATCGGGCTGGCCACCGTGTACCGGGCGCTGGCCTCGCTCGCCAGCGAGGGTGAGGCCGACTCGCTGCAGCAGGACGGCGAGAGCCTGTACCGCGCCTGCACCACCGGCCACCACCATCACCTGATTTGCCGCAACTGCGGCCTGACCATCGAAATCGAAGCGGATGCCGTGGAAGCCTGGGCCCGCACGGTCGCCGCCGAGCACGGCTTCACCCAGCCGAGTCACGTGGTCGACGTGTTCGGCCTGTGCGAGGCGTGCTCACGCGCGCAGGACTGACCGCCGCCGTCCAGGCGTTTGAGCCACTTTGTCGCTGGTGAGCCTCCGCGCCGTGGGCAGATTCATATGGTCGTTGCAACGCTGCGGAAGGGTGTTGCGATGAAGCCGAAGTTCGGGCCGGCGGAGCGAGAACGGTTCTTCGAGTTGATGGCCGCAGGGTCGTCGATGAATGCCGCGAGTGCTGCGGTGGGCGCGTCGCGGGGCGCCGTGAGACGGTGGTGGGCGCAATCTGGGCCGATGACACCTTTGCGGATGGGCCCGCACGGTGGGATGGCCGAACCGGTGCCGCCGCCGCGGGAGAAGTCCGGGCGCTCTCTGAGCTCGGAGGATCGCGCCGTGATCCAGGCGGGGCTGGGTCAGCGGTTGCCCCTGTCGCAGATCGGGGCGCTGATCGACCGGGACAAGTCCGTGGTCTCCCGTGAGATCAGCCGCAACCGCGGCCCGGACGGGGTCTATCGGGCGCGGATCGCCGACCGGCTCGCGGGATCTCGGCGAGCTCGTCCGAAACCGTTCAAGCTCGCGGTGAACGAGCTGCTGTGTCGCCGGATTGCGGCCTGGATGGACCAGGGCTGGAGCCCGCGACTGATCGCGGACATGCTCCGCCGCACGGCCGGGAGGGATCAGACTAGCCGGGTGAGTCACGAGACGATCTACCAGGCGCTATATGTGCAGACGCGTGGGAATCTGCGGGCGGATCTGAACCAGCAGCTCAGCCTGAAACGGCGATCCCGGGTCTCCCGGTCGAGCCGGGCTAACCCGAAGAACCCGTATCGGGAGGCGTTCACCATCAGTCAGCGGCCGGCCGAGGCCGCCGACCGCGCCGTCCCGGGGCACTGGGAGGGCGACCTGATCATAGGTGGAGGGAACCGGTCGGCGATCGGCACCCTGGTGGAACGCGCCAGCCGGTTCGTGATCCTGCTGCACCTGCCCGGTCGACACACCGCCCCGGAGGTCGCCGACGCGATGATCGAACAGATGCGGCACCTGCCCGAGCATCTGCGCCGGTCGGTCACCTGGGACCGGGGAACCGAGCTGGCCGACTACGAACGCATCCAACTCGAGCTGAACACCCGGTTGTACTTCTGCGACCCGCACTCGCCCTGGCAGCGGGGCAGCAACGAGAACACCAACCGGCTGCTCCGGTTCTGGTTCGAGAAGGGCAGCGACCTCTCGACTCACACGGCGGCCGACCTGCGCAAGGTTCAGGACACCCTGAACAAGCGGCCCCGGCCGACCCTGGACTACCGCACCCCCGCGCAGGCCCTCGCCCAGTTCCTCCAGGCAGCCTGATCGACACAGTTGCAACCACCACTTGACATTGCCGTGGCTCAACCACGACAAAGTGGCTCAAACACGTCAGACGCACACCGAGCTAGCCGAGCAGCTCCGCGATCAGCCGCAGCGCTGCGGCATCGCCCTGCACCAGCATGGTGGTGACCACCGACTCCTCCCACGCGGCGAGGTCGTCGCGGATCTTCTCGGGCGGCCCGATCAGCGCGATCTCCTCAATCAGCCGCGTCGGCACCGCGGCCACCGCCTCGGCCTTCTTGCCGGCCAGGAACAGCTCCTGGATGCGGTCGCACTGCTCGGAGTAGCCCAGCCGATCGAGCACGTTGCGGTGGAAGTTCGCCCCCTTGGCCCCCATCCCGCCCACGTACAGCGCGATCATCGGCCGCACCGCATCCGCCGCCGTCTCCACATCGGCATGCGGCACGACCGGGATCTGCACCGCCACTTCGAATTCGGATGTCGCGGACAGTGCCGGTGATCGCCGCTCGAAGCCCTCGGCGAGGTACCCGGCGTACTCGGCGTTGGCACGCGGCGAGATGAGGAACGGCAGCCAGCCGTCGGCGATCTCCGCCGCCAGGGCCACGTTCTTCGGGCCCTCCGCCGCCAGGTAGATCGGCAGGTTCGCGCGCAGCGGGTGCACGGTGGACTGCAGCGGTTTACCTAGGCCCGCGGCATCCGTCCCCTGATATGGCAGCGGGTAGTGCGGTCCGGCGGCGGTCACCGCACCATTGCGGGCGAGGATGTCGCGGACGATGGCGAAGTACTCGCGGGTGCGGGCCAGCGGCTTGGGGTACGGCTGGCCGTACCAGCCCTCGACCACCTGCGGCCCGGATGCCCCGAGTCCGAGCACCATCCGACCACCGGACAGGTGGTCAAGCGTCAGTGCGGCCATCGCGGTGGCGGCCGGAGTGCGCGCCGACAGTTGCGCGATGGCGGTGCCGAGCTTCACCCGTGAGGTGCGCGACCCCCACCAGGCGAGCGGGCTGAACGCGTCGGAGCCGTACGCCTCCGCGGTCCAGACCGACTCGAAGCCGAGCCGCTCCGCCTCGAGAATGGCCTCCAGCGCGCCGGCCGGGGGTCCCTGCTGCCAGTAGCCGACGCTGTATCCGAGCCGCACGTCAGGCGCGCTTCGCGGTCATCGACTTCTCCGGCACCGGAGTGGTTCCGGCTGCCGCCTGCCGGGCGATATAGGCCCTGGCCTCGTCCTGACGCTCCGCCTCGGCGCCAGACGCGATCGCCGCCCGCAGGTGCGCCGGCTCGTAGCCGAAGGCGTCGACCAGGTCTTGCGCGTGCGGACGCAGCCGGGTCACCAGCCGGTCGATGTAGGCGGAGACGGCCTGCGCGCGCTGCGGCGACAACCGGCCGTGAATCAGGTACCAGGACAGGTGCTTCTCGATCAGGCCAAGCCCGAACAGGTCGTGCAGCCACGACACCACCTGCCTGGTGCCAGGGTCGGTGATCCGGTCGACGGCGCGGGTGAACGACTCCCACTGCAGCAGCTCGCCGTGCGCCCTGGCCGCCTCGATCATCTCGTTCTGCTGCGAGTTGAACAACGCGGCCGCCTCCACCTTGCTCAGCTTGCGCGCGTTGCGGAGCGCGTTGGCGATGCCGCTGACCATGGTCTCCACCCGGTCGGTGAGCAACTGCCGCTGAATGTTGGTCTCGCGCAGCTGGCCGACCGAGCGGGCGGTTGACCCGAAGTCGGCGATGGTCTGCGACAGCCTGCGCAGCCCGGTGCCGTGGTAGGCACGGTCTGCGGCCTGCTCCACCACGTAGCGGGCCAGAGCGCCGGCATCCGCCTTCGCGAACCGGCTGCTGTAGTCGGTGAGCAGGCGTTTCGCGACCAGTTGGAGCAGCACGTTGTTGTCGCCCTCGAAGGTGACGAAGACGTCCAGGTCCTGGCGGAGGCCGGTGATGCGGTTCTCGGCGAGGTAGCCGGCGCCGCCGCAGGCCTCGCGGGCCTCCTGCAGGGTGTCCAGGGCGTGCCAGGTCGACAGCGGCTTGAGCGCGGCGGCCAGGGTTTCCAGGTCCTGCCGGTCCTCGTCGGTGTCGGTCTTGCCACTGAACACCGCGTCGAACTTCACCAGGAAGTCATCGTGCGCGAAGGTCTGCGCGTAGGTGGTGGCAAGCCGGGGGATCAGGCGGCGCTGATGCCGCTGGTAGTCGAGCAGCACCTCTTCGTCGGTGTCGCTCGACGCGGTGAACTGGCGACGCTGGTTGCCGTAGGTGATCGCGATCGTCAGACCCATGGCGGATGCCGCGGTGGCCGACCCATCGAGCGAGACCCGGCCCTGCACCAGAGTGCCGAGCATGGTGAAGAACCGCCGGCCGGGGCTGGAGATCGGCGACGTGTAGGTGCCGTCCTCATCGACGTCGCCGTAGCGGTTCAGCAGCATCTGGCGCGGCACGCGCACGTCGGTGAAGTGCAGCCGGCCGTTGTCGATGCCGTTCAGGCCCCCCTTCAGGCCGTCATCCTCTCCCCCGACACCCGGCAGGAACTCGCCGTCGGCCGATCGGATCGGCACGTAGAACGCGTGCACGCCGTGGTTCACGCCCTGAGTGATCAGTTGCGCGAACACCACGGCGGCGGTGCCGTGTACCGCCGCGTTACCGAGGTAGTCCTTCCAGGCGCCGCGGAATGGCGTGTTCAGCACGAACTCCCCCGCCGCCTGGTCCCAGGTGGCGGTCGTGGCGATGGACGCGACATCCGACCCGTGCCCGGTCTCGGTCATCGCGAACGCGCCGGGTACGGCCAGGCTCATGATGTCTGGCAGCAAGGTGGTGTGGTGGTGCTCGGTGCCGAGGTGCAGCACCGCTGCGCCGAAGAGGCCCCACTGCACGCCCGCCTTGATCTGCAGGGAGGGGTCGGCGATGATCAGCTCCTCGAAGCCGGCGATGTTACCACCGTGGTCGTCGGCGCCGCCGATCGCTGACGGGAAGGCCCGGTTCACCTGGCCGTTCGCGGCGAGGGTGCGCATCTGCTGGAACGTGCGTTCCCGATGCTCGGCCATCGACAGGCCTTCGATCCGGTGCATGGCCGGGTCGGCGGCCAGCTTGCGGGCCCTCAGCCGCGCGTCGGCCCAGGTTCCGAGCAGGGCGCGCCCCAGGCTGGCCACGTCGATGTGGGCGGTCGGCAGCGGGATCGGGCCGGTGGTCGCCGCCGGCTCGGCGATATGGGGCCGGGGAGCGGTGTCAACCATTGAACTGTCCTTTGTTCAGAGTGAAGTTGCTTCCACGTTAGGAGTCAGAACCGCTGCGCCACACATTCCCGTTTGTGAGCTACAAACAACAAACCGGTGGTCTCGGTGTGGATTGTGGCAAAGCGCACAACAGTGGGGCGCACGCTGTTAGCCTCGTCCGGTTTGGTTTGCGGATGCCGCGCGCGTCGCGTAATGTTTAACGCTGGCTGAGTGGTATCTCCACTCAGATGTACACCAATCCACCTCTCTCATATCAGAGCGTGGATGAACTGTGCCGACAAGTGACCTTGGGCAGGGTGAATTTCACCCTGCGGTAGCAATGGAGGAAGAGCATGGCAGCAGTCTGCCAAGTGACCGGAGCCGTTCCCGGCTTTGGGCACAACATTTCACACTCGCACCGCCGGACGAAGCGCCGCTTCGACCCGAACGTGCAGAAGAAGACGTACTACGTGCCGTCGCTTCGTCGTAAGGTGACCCTGACGCTCAGCGTCAAGGGCATCAAGATGATCGACGCTCGTGGCATCGAGTCGGTCGTCAAGGACCTTCTCGCCCGTGGGGAGAAGATCTAATGGCCAAGCAGCAGGACGTTCGTCCGATCATCAAGCTCCGCTCCACCGCCGGTACTGGGTACACGTACGTGACCAAGAAGAACCGTCGCAACAACCCAGACCGCCTCGTGCTGAAGAAGTACGACCCCGTGGTTCGTAAGCACGTCGAATTCCGCGAGGAGCGCTAAGACATGGCTAAGAAAAGCAAGATTGCCCGTAACAAGCAGCGCGAGGTCATCGTCGAGCGGTACGCCGCGAAGCGTCTCGAGCTGAAGAAGGCTCTCGTCGACCCGAACGGAACCGACGAGTCCCGTGAGGCCGCACGCATCGGCCTGCAGAAGCTTCCCCGCAACGCCTCGCCGGTGCGCCTGCGCAACCGCGACTCGATCGACGGCCGCCCGCGCGGTGTGCTCTCGAAGTACGGTGTGTCCCGTGTTCGCTTCCGCGATATGGCGCACCGCGGCGAATTGCCCGGAATTACTAAGTCAAGCTGGTAAGTTCAAGGCGGTTCTGCTGGGCCTCGGGCGCGCAGGACAACTTCTAATTGCAAAAACGTCCGAGGAGGACACCACATGGCTGACAAGTCACTGAACCGTACCGAGCTCGTTGCAGCAGTTGCCGCTGAGTCTGGCCAGAGCCAGGCCGCCGTCAACGGCGTCTTCGACGCACTCTTCGCCACGCTGGCGAAGGCTGTCGGCGAGGGCACCAAGGTCACCATTCCGGGCTGGGTCTCGGTCGAGCGCACCCACCGTGCCGCCCGCACCGGCCGCAACCCGCAGACCGGTGAGGCTCTGCAGATTGCAGCCAGCAATGGTGTCAAGCTGAGCGCAGGCTCGAAGCTCAAGGCAGCTGCCAAGTAGCCACCAGCATCATCACAAGGGGATGCCGCCACTCACGTGGCGGTGTCCCCTTTGTGCATTCCTGAGGCGGTGACCAGGCCGCTCCCGGTCGCTTAGGCTGAATAGGTGCCTCGTTATGCCCGGATCGTCGCGCCCGCGGCGCTCCTGTTCGCGGCGGTCCTCTCGCTCTTGGCCGGCCTCGCCTTCGGTGGCGGCGCCGCGCCGCTGCCCATCGCCGATCCCGGCGCCGTGGTGCGCTGGGGACTGCCGATCAGCGCCCTGATCGTCAATCTGTCCGCCGCCCTGGCGATCGGGCCGATCGTGCTCGCCTGCTTCGCGCTCACGGCCGGTACCCCGGAGTACAACCGGGCGCTCGACATCGCGGCCGGCTCCGCCGCGGTCTGGACCGTGGCGTCCGCGACATCCGGTTTCATGATCTTCCTGACCATCTATCTGGAGCCGGTCACCCTCGACGACCGGTTCGGGCAGCTGCTCGCGCGCTTCCTCACCGACACGGAACTCGGCAAGTCGTGGTTGACCGTGATGCTGATCGCGGCGGCCGTCACGGTGCTGTGCTTCGCCGTGCGCAACCAGACCGTGCTGCTGTTCGTCGCCGCGTTGACCATCGCCGGCTTCGTGCAGCTGGCGTCGCAGGGGCACACCGGAGGCACCGCCGACCACGACGACGCGGTCTCGGCGCTCTGGCTGCACGTGACCGCCGCTGCGGTGTGGCTGGGTGGCCTGACCGCGCTGGCTCTGGTGCAATCCACGCTCACCGGCTCGAAACTGCGCGACGTGGTGTCGCGCTACTCGTCGCTGGCCCTCATCTGCTTCGTCGTCGTCGCCGCATCCGGCTACATCAGCGCCGAGATTCGCGTCGGCACGCTCGAGAACCTCGCCAGCCCGTACGGCGTGCTGCTGCTGGTGAAGGTCGCGGCTCTGGTCGTGCTCGGCGCGTTCGGCGCGCTGCAGCGCCGCTTCCTGATCTCGCGGATGTCGCGCAACGACACCGGCGCGCGCCGGTACTTCTGGTGGCTGGCCGCCGCGGAGCTCGCCTTCATGGGGGTGGCCTCCGGTGTCGCCGCAGCGCTCGCCCGCACCGCCACGCCGCGGCCCGAGGTGGCGATCGCCGACCAGGTGAACCCGAGCCCGGCCGAGATCCTCACCGGCAGCCCGCTGCCGCCGGTGCCGACCGTCTCCACCTGGCTCAGCAGCTGGAACCCCGACCTGCTGTGGACCCTGGTCAGCGCATTCCTGGCGTTCTTCTATCTCGCCGGGGTGTGGCGACTGCGCCGACGCGGCGACCGGTGGCCGCTGCACCGCACCGTGCTGTGGCTGGCCGGTGTCGCCCTGCTGTTCTACGTGACAAACGGCCCGATGAACGTGTACCAGGACTACCTGTTCAGCATCCACATGCTCGCGCACATGCTGCTGGCGATGGTGATCCCGGTGCTGCTGGTGCCGGGAGCGCCGATCACGCTCATCATGCGGGCGGTACGCAAGCGAACCGACGGCAGCCGCGGCGTGCGGGAGTGGACGATGCTCACCGTGCATTCGCGCTACATGCGGGTGCTCACGAACCCCATCGTTGCCGCGGCGATCTTCGCCGGATCGCTCTGGGCGTTCTACTACACGCCGCTGTTCAGCTGGGCGGTGAGCGACCACGTCGGGCACTACTGGATGATCGTGCACTTCCTCGCCAGCGGCTACCTGTTCGTGATGGTGCTGATCGGCGTCGACCCGTTGCCATACCGCGCGCCATACCCGATGCGGCTGCTGATCCTGCTGGCAACCATGGCGTTCCACGCCTTCTTCGGCCTGGGCATCATGAGCAGCACCGGGCTGCTGCTCGCGGACTGGTACGGCGCGATGGGCTGGGGCACCAGCGCCCTCGCCGACCAGCAGGTGGCCGGCGGCATCACCTGGAGCATCGGCGAGATCCCGACCGTGACGATGGCCATCATCGTGGCGATCATGTGGAGTCACAGCGACGCCAAGGAGAGCAGGCGCACCGACCGGCAGGCCGACCGCGACGGGGACGCCGAGCTGACCGCGTACAACGACATGCTGGCCGCGCAGGCCGAGCGCGACGGCAAGTAACGCACGACCCGGCTACTGCGCGGTGCCTTCTACTGCGCGGTGATCAGCAGCGAGCCATCCGGCTGGAACGTGATCAGGTACTGCACGGTGAAGGGCACGTCTTCATCGAAGGTGGAGCGGGTGCCGTCGAAGATCGACCGCACGTCGACGGTGAGGTGGGCGACTCCCCCGGTCGGCGGCATCTGCCAGGTGCCGCGCTCGGCGCCCGGCATGATGGTCACCTGCGGATGCGCGGTCAGTGACCATACCGGTTCGCTCTCGATGCGGTTGTCGATCTGCTGGCCGAACGGGCATCCGCTCGGCATCAACACGCGCTGGGTGGCGCAGTCCTCGAGGTAGCTGGTGAGCTCCTCCTGCACCTGCTCCACGAATGTGGTGTCCGCCTGCACGTCGATGGTGGTGGCCAGGTGCTCGCCCGGGGTGGTCGCGGCGACGGCGGTTGCCTCGGCCGCGAGGAACGCCGATTCGTGGTCGAACACGTACCAGCCGGGGGTGAACACGGCGACCGGCAGCGCAGAATCGGTGCGCAACGGCACACCATTCGCGCTGAAGCGGTTCTCGTGCAGCACGGTCGGCTCGATCGTGGCGAGGGGGGATTCGGTGAACCGCCACCCGGAGAACAGCCCGAACACCGAGCCGGCGTCCTGCACCAGGAACGTGCTTCGGCCGGTGCTCGGCCCCACGGCGTACTCCACGGTGACTTGGTGGGTGCCGTCCCCCAGGTCGACATCGTCAATCTGGCGGATGTCGCTGAGTTCAGCGAGGGCGTCAGGGTCGAGCAGCTCGTCGCTCACGCCCTCCGGAACCTCCACGCCCGGCAGTGCGAGGGCCCCCTGGACATCACCGCGGGCCACGGAATCAAGGTAGACGCGCACGAACCCGCCGGCGCTGAAGAGCGTGGCGTTGAAGGCGATCACCGTGCCGATGAATGCCGCGACGAACACACCGAAGATGACCGACCAGATAATGAGTGATCGGCGCATTCCCACATCCTAAGGCGCTCACCGCTGACGCCCCGGTAGCGCGGGTAAGGTGGGTTGCCGTGACAGCGCTCGCCCTCTCGCCCGAACAGGCCGCCGTCTTCGAGGCCATCGAGAAGACGCGTGAGCACATCTTCGTGACGGGTCGAGCCGGCACCGGCAAGTCCACGTTGCTGAACCATCTGGCCTGGCACACGTCGAAGCAGGTGGTGATCGCCGCCCCCACCGGGGTTGCCGCGCTGAACGTCGGCGGGCAGACCATCCACTCGCTGTTCCGGCTGCCGATCGGCGTCATCGCGAGCCAGGACATCGAGCAGTCCGCCGTGCTGCGCAAGCTGCTGAACACCATCGACACGCTCGTGATCGACGAGGTGTCGATGGTCAACGCCGACCTGCTCGACGCGATCGACCGCAGCCTGCGGCAGGCCAGGCAGCGCAAGAACGAGGCATTCGGCGGCGTGCAGGTGGTGCTGTTCGGTGACCCGTACCAGCTGGCCCCGGTGCCCGGCGACAACGATGAGCGCGCATACTTCCTCGACCAGTACGCGTCGATGTGGTTCTTCGACGCCAAGGTGTGGAACGAAGCCGAGCTGCGCATCTACGAACTCACCACCATCCACCGGCAGCACGAGGCCGAGTTCAAGTTCATGCTGAACGCGGTGCGGCACGGCCAGGTGACCGCGGAGATCGCGCATCGGCTGAACGAGACCGGTGCCCGCACACCGCCGACGGATGGCGCGATCACCCTCGCCACCACCAACGCCACGGTCAATCGCATCAACGGGCAGGCGCTGGCGCGCCTCACCGGGCAGGTGAAGACCGCCCGCGCGGAGGTGAACGGCGAGTTCGGCGGCCGGGCGTTCCCGGCCGACGACAAGCTCGAGCTGAAGGTGGGGGCGCAGGTGATGTTCCTGCGCAACGACCCGGACCAGCGGTGGGTCAACGGCAGCATCGGCACGGTGACCCGGATCGGCAGCACCGTGTTCGTCGAGGTCGACGGTGACGTGCACGAGGTGCAGCCGGCGGTTTGGGAGAAGTACAAGTACACGTACAACGCCGGCACCCGGCAGCTGTCCAAGGATGTCGTGGGCGAGTTCACCCAGTTCCCGTTGCGGCTCGCCTGGGCGGTGACCATCCACAAGTCCCAGGGCAAGACCTACGAGCGCGCCATCGTCGACCTCGGAGCGCGCTCCTTCGCGCCCGGACAGACCTACGTGGCGCTCAGCCGCATCACCGCGCTAGATGGCCTGTTCCTCACCAGGGCGCTGCGCCCGAGCGACATCATTGTCGACGCCAACGTGCGTCGCTTCATGACGCAGGCGACCGCGGTGCCCGCACTGGAGGCGGCCCGCCCGTGACCGACGACCGACTGCAGGCCGGGAGCCCGACCCATCCGGCGGTCGAACGAGTGGCGGCCGCCCTGGCCGCGCACACCGAGGAACCGCGCATCCGATGGTTTGACGAGCACGCCACGACCGCGGTCGAGGCGGCGCGACTGCTCGGCATCGACGTGGGTGCGATCGCCAACTCCCTCGTCTTCGAGTTGGACGGCGAACCCTTGCTGGTGATGACCTCGGGGGCTCACCGGGTCGACACCGTCTGGCTCGGCGAACAGTTGGGCGGCGTCATCCGGCGGGCAAAGCCCGAGGTGGTGGCCGCGGCCACCGGTCAGGTCATCGGAGGGGTGGCGCCGGTCGGGCATCCCGCACCGCTTCGCACGGTCGTCGACGCCGACCTCGCCGCCTACCCCGAGATCTGGGCGGCCGCCGGGCACGCGCGCACGGTGTTTCCGCTGACCTTCGACCAACTGGTCGCGATCACGCACGGCCAGGTGCTGCCGGTTCAGCCGCCGGCCTAACGCTGCTTCTGCTGCTCGACGCCCAGTCCCACCGCCAACAGCAGCACGGCCGCAGCGAAGTGCAGCAGGTTGCCGAGGGGACTGACCGCCACGAAGTTCGCCGGCGATCCGACCAGGAACAGTCCTGTCAGCCCAAGCAGCAGGCTGAGCGCACCGCCGACCGCGTTCGTCGTGCGCGCCGCGGCGATGCTCGTCGCGGCCGCCGTGATGAGCGCGGCGCCGCCGAGTAGGTGCAGCAGGTTCTGCGCGGGGTTCACTTCCAGCTGCCCGAACAGCAGGGCTCCCGGCGTGCCGAAGATCGGAACATCCCAGGTGACGGCGAAACCGAGGATCCCGATCAGCAGGAGCAGCGCGCCGACGATGGCTCCCATCATCCGGTTCGGCGATGGGCGCCGCCCGTCCGCGGCGAAATCTGGCATGAAATCTACGGTACCGGTCGGCGGGATGGGCGACGATGTGGAGCATGCCGATTACGCCTGACGCGAAGAACTGGACCTGGGTGCTGGACCGTGCGTGCCCCGAATGCGGATTCGACGCGCAAACGATCCAGGGCCCGGATGTCGCCGACCTGCTGCGCCGCGAGGCGGCCGTCTGGCCGGTCGTGCTCGACCGGGAATCCGTGGCCGAGCGCCCCGATGAGAACACCTGGTCGGCGTTGGAGTACGCGGCGCACGTGCGCGACGTGGTGCGGCTCGGCGACTACCGCACGGGCCTGATGCTGACCGAAGACGACCCGGAGTTCGCGAACTGGGATCAGGACGCGACCGCCGTCGCTGAGCGGTACAACGAGCAGGATCCCCGGGTGGTTGCCGCAGAGCTCGTGGCAGCCGCGGAGTCGCTCGCCGCCAGGCTCGACAGTGTGCACGGGCATCAGTGGCAGCGCCCCGGCCGCCGCGGCGACGGCGCCTCGTTCACGGTAGACAGCTTCGCGCGATACACCCTGCACGATGTGGTGCATCACGGCTGGGATGTGCGCGCCGGCTGATCAGCGGCTCGCCGTGCGCCGGTACTGCCAGCTGGCGAGCGGGATGAAGATCACGAGAATGGCCACCGTCCAGATCAGGGTGTACAACTCCGGGTTCTGCAGCGCCCAGGAGGTCGCTTCGGTCGCCTGCGGGTTCGGATCGGGATTGCCGAACCGGTCGCGGGCCGCCTGGGTGACCGCCGACACCGGATTCCACTCCGCGAAGGTCTGCAGCGGCCCCGGCAGGGTCTCGATCGGCACGAACGTGTTCGCGATGAAGGTCAGCGGAAAGATCACGATGAACGCCGCGTTGTTGACCACTTCCGGGCTCGGCACCAGCATGCCGATCCAGGCCATGATCCATGACACGCCATAGGCGAAGACGAGCAGCAGCAGAAAGCCGATCATGGCGTCGAAGAACGAGGTGCGGATGCGCCAGCCGACGAGCAGCCCGGTGAGCGCCATCACGATCAGCACCAGCACGTTGTTCACGACATCCGAGAAGGTGCGTCCAATCAGTACGGCGGACGGCGCCATCGGCAGCGACCGGAACCGGTCGATGATGCCCTTCCGCACGTCCTCGGCAAGCCCGGCGCCGGTGATGGTGGCCCCGAACACCACGGTTTGGGCGAAGATCCCGGCGATCAGGAACTCGCGGTAGGCCTGGCCGTCGCCGCTCTGGTCGATCGCCCCGCCGAAGACATAGGCGAACAGCAGCACGAACATGATCGGCTGCAGCGTGGTGAACACCAGCAGGTCGGGCACGCGCTTGATCTTGATCAGGTTGCGCTTCGCGACGATCGCGCTGTCTGCGATCACGGTGGCAACGCTCATCGGGCACGCTCCGACGTGGCATCCGCTGTTTCTTCTGCGGCGTGGCCGGTGATGGTGAGGAAGACGTCATCAAGGGTCGGGCGGCGTAACCCCACATCGTCGATGTGGATGCCGGCGTCATCGAGGTCGCGCAACGCCGCGGTGAGCACAGCCGCTCCGCCCTGAACGGGGAGTACCACGGATCGGCGCTGCTCCTCGAGCATCGGCTCCCCCACCCCGCGCGGCGTGAGCAGGGCCACCGCGTCGTGGAACCGGGCAGGGTCGGACACCGTCAGCTCGAGCCGCTCACCGCCGACCTGCGACTTCAGCTGGTCGGCGGTGCCCTGCGCGATCACCTTGCCGTGGTCGATCACCACGATCGTGTCCGCCAGCAGGTCGGCCTCCTCGAGGTACTGGGTCGTGAGCAGCAGCGTGGTGCCCGCCGAGACCAGGGTCTGGATCGTGTGCCACATGTCGGTGCGGCTGCGCGGGTCGAGTCCGGTGGTCGGCTCGTCGAGAAACAGCACCGGAGGGTCCGCGACCAGCGCGCCGGCGAGGTCGAGTCGTCGCTTCATGCCGCCGGAGTAGGTTCTGGCCGGGCGGTCCGCCGCGTCGATGAGGTCGAACTGCGCGAGCAGCTCGCGGGCACGGTCCCGTGATGCGCGACGACCCAGGTGGTAGAGCCGGCCGATCATGTCCAGGTTCTCGAAGCCGGTGAGGTATTCATCGACGGCGGAGTACTGGCCAGACAGTCCGATGCGCATGCGGACCTCGTGCGGACGGGTGCATACGTCGATGCCGGCCACGGTGGCCGTGCCGGAATCCGGCTGCAGCAGGGTGCTGAGGATGCGCACCACGGTGGTCTTGCCGGCGCCGTTCGGCCCAAGGAGGCCAAGCACGGAACCCGCGGGTACCATCAGATCGACACTGTCCAGCGCGATCACGTCGTTGTAGCGCTTAACAAGCCCCGTCGCGTGGATCGCGTTCGCCATGGCGATCAGCCGTTGTGGTGTCCGTTACCGACGACGTCTTCGTCGAGTTCGCTCAGGACAACGAGGCCATGCGCACTGTTCGCGCTCATCGCGAGCTTCTCGATCCATTCCCGGTTAATGGTGGGGGGTCGGCTACCGAAGAACTTGAAGTACAGCGGGATCGCGGGGTCGAGCCAGATGGCGCTGCGACCGTCTCCGACTTCTGCTGAGTCGCGCCACGACATGAAGAAACACTCTCGTCGGCGTAGCTTCTGCCCGATGACCACTTGCAGATGCGCGAGCACCCGATCCTCGAATTGAATCTCGATGCCGTCGTAAATCAGAACACCCATAAACCTCTCGCCTTCGATGAAGGTGGTGCAGTGCACAGACGGCTGAAGCACTGAACCCGATTGTCCTCTTTGAATGTCGTTGTGGGAAGAAGCTGCGCGGAATTGTCAATCCCTATTCGAGCCGGACATGGGGTGCTTAGCATCACATGCGAGGCATCGCACGAACCCGGGAGGCTGCCGTGACGAGCTTGGACATTGGACGATTGCGCGCGGTGCTGCGCGACATGGACTTTCCCGCAACGCGCGACGACCTGCTGCGCGAGGCGCGGCGTTCAGCCGGTGATGACGCCACGGTGCGCACGCTGCACGACCTCCCAGACCGGTCCTTCAACGGGTCCAGCGCGGTGATCGCCGCTTTGTCGGGCAACCGACAGAGCTTTCCCGTGGTTTAGACATATCGGCCTACCCACATCACTTTCAGTGCGCGCGGCGCGCATGTTTCCCCGACAGGTACCCAATGAAGAAAATCGTGTACGGCGCGGCGGGAGTCGTGACCAGTGACGCCATCGCCGATGCGGTGATGCAGTACGCCAGGGCACTGGCCTTAGGGGTGAAAGCGGATCTGGTGGAGATTCCGGTGCGGCTGGAATCCGGCGCGCAGGATCACGCCCAGATCCTGCTCGGGCCGGCGAGTCAGATCGTGTCGATTCCGACCGAGACAGGCGACGGCGAACTGGATGACGACGCCGTGCTGGCGGACTTGACCGCCAAGACCCGGCGGTTGGGAGGGTCGCGGCCCGTAGCGTATTCGCCAAACGACTTCGACGACACTGACTATTTGCAGCACTGACTACTCGAAACATTGACTACTCGACACACTGAATGGATGCTCGAACCAAGGCCTTGGTTACAAAGTCACGAGGGGCGTTATGGGAATTCTTCGGTACGGGAGCCCTCCGCTTGAGGTCACACTGGACGATCGAGTGCTCGCCCATTTGCAGTTCGTCATCACAACGAAGCTTCGCCGCAAGGAGTCGTTCGTCTTCTCCTGGAGAGACGATCCCGACGTCAGCGAGGGTCGCAGCAGCATCTGGATCGAGCCATCCATTCCGCTGCACTTCAAGTACACCGACCCTGAGGTTCCGGTGATGAACAGGGCCTGGATCGACGTGCTGATGCGCTCCGCCTACAGCGCCGACGGCCTGAAGGTCGTCGAGGAACCTCGCGCAGAGAAGGGCTGACCGGCGCCGGACTGAGTCGTGCCTAGGACTGTCGGCGCTCTGATTCCTGCGCGCCGACGGTGGCTTCGGCGTAGCCGTCCAGCAGCGCTTCCGTGAACTCGCGAGGTCGCACGATGCTCACCAGGTGGGAGGCGCCGGCCACGGTCACCAACCGTCCCCGCGGTGTCGCCGCCAGGTAACTGGCCGCCTGCAGTCGAAAGTGGTCGAGCCTGCCGTTCACGAACAGCACCGGCACGTCAACCTCAGGCAGGCTGCGCATCGGGTGCACGTGACGCAGCTCCCGCAGCACGTCATCCATCACCTCGAGGGCGACACCGCCGGCGAGCACGTCATCCACCGGGACGGAGCGCACCATCAGCCGCAGCATGAAGTCGTTGAGCGCGCGCCCCCGGTCGGGCAGCGCATGGATGCCTCGGGCCAGCACGCGCCATCCGTCGAGGATCGCCCGATGCGGCGTGGTTCCGCAGCTGGCAGCCAGCACACCGCAGACCCGGTCGGGGTTCTGCGCTACCCAGTCGATCGCGAGATAGCCGCCGAGTGACAGCCCGGCCAGGTACGGACGATGACCGGATGTCGCAGCCTCGGCGACCGCATCCGCAATAGTGACGCGCGCCGCATCCAGACTGAACCGCTCGCTCATCCGGTGGCCGTGCCCGGGCAGGTCGATCGCCACGGCGGGAATCCCCGCCGCCTCAAGCTCGGCGACCTGTCGCCGCCACATGGTGGACGACGTCCGCAGGCCGTGCAGCAAAACGACGCTGGCTGGCATAACCCGATGCTAGACGGCTCCTCCGCCGCTGACCACATGCCCACTGACCGCGTGCCCACTCACTACAGTGGCGTCCAGCCGCGTCGAGCGGCTCACTGTCGGCAATAGTCCGGCCCGCGAGAACAGTTCCGCGGTCGACGACGCCTGCTGCCGGCTGGTCTCGACGAGAAGCTGACCCCCTGGCGCCAGCCAGTCGGTCGCCTCGGCGACCACCCGCCGCTGGATGTCGAGACCGTCGCCGCCGCCATCCAGGGCCGTGCGCGGTTCGTGAAGGCGTGCCTCCGGCGGCATCAGCCCGAGCGACCCGGTCGGCACATAGGGCGCGTTCGCCACCACGACATCGACACGACCGCGCAGATCGGCGGGCAATGCGTCGTACAGGTCGCCCTGGTGCACCACGCCACCGAAGGGTTCCAGATTGAGCCGGGCGCACTGCACCGAGCGCGGGTCGATATCGACCGCGTGCACGGCCCGCGGACGCGATGCCGATGCCAGGGCCGCGCCGACCGCCCCGGAGCCGCAGCACAGGTCGACAAGCACGGCGCCGGGAGCGGTGACCGCAGCAGCCTGCATCACCAGCCACTCTGTGCGGCGGCGCGGAACGAACACGCCGGGTCGCACGGCGATCCGGAGGCCGGAGAACTCTGCCCAGCCGAGGACGTGCTCGAGCGGCTGGCCGAGGAGGCGTCGCTCGACGAGCTGGTCGAGTTCTGCCGGGGATGACGCTCCCGCGAGCAGCAGCGCGGCCTCGGCCTCCGCGAACACGCAGCCGGCCGCCCGGAGCCGTGCGGCAAGGGCGGTGAGAGTTCCTGCGGATTCGAGACCAGACGTGGGGCCATGCTAGCTGCCCGACATCCGTCCGTTAGTCTTGCGCCGTGAACGGGAATGAGGCAATCGGGCTGCTGCTCGAACTGTTCACGTGGATCGGGCTGTCGCTTGCCGCGCTGACGCTGTTCCTCATCATGATCGTTCGCGCCGTCGACGGCTCCTGGGTGCCGACCGATGCCGTGCTGCTGACCGACGGCGACGCCGTGGAAGCGCGTTGGATGACCAGCGAGAGCAGCCAATCGCGGCGGCTTGACGCGCACGAGATCGCCGAAACCGGCAGCGCTGACAGCGCAACCGTGTATTACTCGCTGCGGGCACCGGAACGGATGCGGCTGCACCGTCTGTCCACGGGCGAGCGGATTCTGCGGCTGCTGTTCATCATCATGGCGAGCATCGGCGTCGCGGCATCCGTTGTTTCATTGGTGATGCTGGCTATCCACAGCTGACCCGCCCCTGTCCGTGAGGGCCTCCGCGGCGTAGGTTAAGAGCGGCTGATCCACTCCGTAGCCACCTATCGACCGATCGGTGATGCCATGTCTGAGCCCGTCCTGCCCCAGCCGCCCACATCGCAGCCCGCCGCGCCCCCGCCCCCACCCGGCAGCGGAAGCGGCATGGCCTGGTACATCGTTGCCCTCGTCGTCGGGGTGCTGCTGACCATGCTCGGCGGATCGGTGCTGGCCGGCGGCATCGCCGCGGCCGCCGTCGCCGCCCGCCAAAACGCCGGGGACGGCTACTTCAGCACGCGGACGGCGGAGCTATCCTCCTCGTCATACGCGCTGACGTCGCCCCGCATCGGCGGCTTCACCGCAAACGACGCGCCCAGCGTGCCATTTGATGTGGCGCGAGTGCGCATCGCGGCGGAGTCGACCACCGGCGATGACGTGTTCATCGGGCTCGCTCCGCGCCAGGCGGTGGACGACTACCTGCGGGGCGTCGCGCACACCGAGGTGACCCGAATCGACACCGAGCCGTTCCGGGTGCTCTACCGCGAGCTGGGGGGAACCGCGACTCCCGAAGAACCGGGTGATCAGACCTTCTGGACCCAATCGGTATCGGGCGCCGGGGAGCAGGAGCTCAGTTGGTCGGTGCAGCCGGGCGACTGGAGCATCGTCATCATGAACGCGGACGCCTCCCAGGGTGTCTCGGTCGACGTGCAGGCTGGCATCCGCAGCAACCTGCTGGCCCCCATCGCGGCGAGCCTGGTGATCACCGGCCTGGTGATGCTGCTCATCGGCATCCCGCTGATCGTGCTGGGCGCGATGGGCATCGGCCGACGCATCGGCGGCACGCCCCCGCGGCAGGGGATGTCCGCGGCATCCGCTGGTCAACCGCCGGTCGGCGGTATGGCGGCTGCCGGCGTCATGCCAGCCGCACCCGACGAGGACCGGCCGTATCCGGCGCAGCTGACCGGGTACCTCGGCCCGCTGTCGCGCTGGCTGTGGCTGGTGAAGTGGCTGCTCGCCATCCCGCACTACATCCTGCTGTTCGGCCTGTGGATTGCGTTCGTGGTGACCACCGTGATCGCGGGGTTCGCGATCCTGTTCAGCGGCCGGTACCCGCGCGCCCTGTTCAATTTCAACGTCGGGGTGCTGCGCTGGAACTGGCGAGTGGGGTTCTACGCGTACTCGGCGCTCGCGACCGACCGGTATCCGCCGTTCACCCTCCGGCAGACTGACTACCCGGCCGACTTCGTCGTCGAGTACCCCGAGCGGTTGTCGAACGGGCTGGTGCTGGTGAAGTGGTGGCTGTTGGCCATCCCGCATTACCTGGTGCTGTCGGCGGTCCTCGGCGCGAACGGCTGGTGGTGGGGCTGGGGCTGGCGGGGCTCCGGGCAATGGGACGATGGGGGCGCCAGAGTGGTCGGCGCCGGGATCTCGTTGCTCACCGCCCTGGTGCTGATCGCGGCGGTGATCCTGCTCTTCAGCGGGCGTTACCGGGTGCGGCTGTTCGAGTTCATCATGGGCCTGAACCGCTGGATATACCGGGTGGCGGCGTACGCGGCGTTGATGCGCGACGAGTACCCACCGTTCCGCCTGGACCAGGGCGGAATGGAGCCGCAGCGGGTGGGCACGCTGCCCGCCGAGGCAACGGGACCTTCGGCCCGCGCGACCGGGCAGGGCATGTGAAACTCGGATCATGAGCGACAACGCGGACGACCGCCCCCCGACGCGCGAGCTGTCGGCCGAGGAATGCTGGCAACGAATCGCCGAGGCACCCTACGGCCGGATCGCCGCAACCGCGGCTGGCGAGATCGACATCTTCCCCGTAAACCACGCCGTCGACGGTCAGTCGATCGTCTTCCGAACCTCACCCGGCACGAAACTGCTCGAACTAACCATTCGACATAACGTGGCGTTCGAGGTCGACGGCTACACCGACGTGGACGCGTTCAGCGTGGTGGTGAAGGGCAACGCGGAACAGATCGAGCGCGGCGCCGACATCGAGGCCGCCGAACGGCTCGGCATCACGCCGTGGGCCCCCGAGGAGAAGGATCGCTGGGTCAGGATCACGCCGACCGCGGTGCACGGACGGACGTTCCTACGGCCGCGCCCGGAGTCGATCGCGTAGCCACGCTGCGATCTGCTCGCGCAGTGGATTATCGAGCAGCGCGAGGGCATGGTCGGTGCCGGTGACCGGCACGTAGGTCACGTCGACGGATGCCGCGTCGAGCGCGTCGACGAACGCTTCAGCCTGCTCGATCGGGATGAGTTCATCCGAGGAATGCGCGATGAAGAACGGCGGATCACTGGAGTCGATCTGGTACAGCGGTGACGCGGACTCGGCATTCGGGCACTCGTCGTAGGACGCGCACCCCAGATAGTCCAGCTGGATTCGCTGGAATCCGGGTTCCAGGCCGCCCAGCTCAATCCCCGCCGCGGTCAGGTCGATTGGGGCGCTCAGCGCGACGACGGCGGACACCCGCGAGTCGATTGTGGTGTCGCCGTCACCCTGGGTGGCGAGCAGGGCGGCCAGATTGCCGCCAGCGGAGTCGCCGAACGCACCGAGGCGTGCGGGATCCAGGCCGAATCGGGCCAGCTGCGGCGCGGCGCGGATCCACCTGGCTGCAGCCTGAACGTCGTCGAGCGCGGCGGGGTACGGGTGCTCCGGGGCAAGCCGGTAGTTCGTCTGGAACACGACGAACCCCTCCGAGGCGAGCCATCCGCACACGTCCCGCCAGAGTGCCGCCTGCTTGTCACCGCGCCGCCACCCGCCGCCGTGCACGGAGAGAATCGCCGGCAGGGCCTGGGCCCCGGGGTTCTCGGGCCGGGCGGCCTGGGCCGCCCGGTGCTCCTCGGGCAGGCAGACGTCGAGGCGGGTGCCGTCGGGCGCCCCGAAGTCGAGGTCGTCGAGGAAGGCTACGCCGGCGTACGAGGTGGCCGGGCCCGCCGCTTGCGGGGCCGCCGGTGCCGGATCCGCCCCGAGCACCCCGCACCCGGTCATCAGCGCGACGGTGACCCCGGCAGCGAGGGCGACCTTGCCGAGCCGGCCTAAGCGAACCGTCATCCGTTGGTCTCCCCCTCGACGGCGCGCTCACTGCCCGACCAATCCACGAAACTCAGTCTCGCCAGCTCCGCTTGCACGGCAGGCCCCAGCGTCTTGCTCCAGGTTGCGGTGAGATGGTGCTCGTCCGAATACACGAGCGTTGAGCCGATCACCGCCGGGCAGAGTGAGTCGTCACAGAACCAGTCGCTGAAGTCGAGGAAGGATGCCCCGGACTCGTCGGCCACGATGCGCTGCGCGGCCGCCACCGGGTCGTTGAACGCCTGCGCGCGGGCGACGGCGCACTCGAGAGCGCTGTCGAGGTTGGCTGACAGGCAGAGAACGGGGGAACTGGCGAATTCCGGCGTGTCGGCGAGCATCACGATGTGCGATTCGGCGGGAAGCCGATCGATCGTGCTCTGAACCGCTTGCTCCCAGTCCTGCTGTTCCTCCACCGGATTGCGGTCTGCCCGCGGGCCGATGTGGTTGGTGACGATGATCACGTCGGGTGGCGCGGCATTGAGCGCGGCGACCGCGTCGGCCCGCCACTGGGTGCAGGAGTTATTGGTGGAGGCGTCCCACGCGGCATCTGTCTCCTGGGATCGGCAGCCGGACTTTGTGTAGGTGTCGAGGCGGAAGCCCAGCCCGTCAGCGGCCTCCCGGACGGCGGGGAACCAGCGACCGGCGTGGCTGTCTCCGAACAACGCCACGACGGTCGGCGACGAGAGGTCGCCGAAGGAGCAGGTCAGCACTTCCGAGGCGCTGAGTCCTTGCTGGCATCCGTTCGCGTAGATCTCACCGGTGTCGGCCCGGGACTCGGCGAGTGTCGGCGACAGCCCTGCGGGCACGAAGGCGGTGCCGACCGGCAGCTGTTGCGGTGCGACGGCTGCCGCGGTGCGGCCGGAGTCCAGCGGCATTAGCGCCGACGCGGCCTCGGCGCCGACGAGCGCGCCCGACAGCACCAGGGATCCGGCGATGCTGGCGGCGATCGTCTTGCGGTGGCTGAGCAGCGAGCGCGCGCTGCCGCGCCGAAACGGGGTCTCGACCAGCCGGTACATCGCCCAGGCGACCGGCACGGAGAGCACAGCCAGAGCGAGCGTGACAGCCAGCGGCAGTGGGGCGCCCGGGCCCAGCCGTTCCTGCGCGAGCACGAGCATCGGCCAGTGCACCAGGTACAGCGAATAGGAGATGGCGCCCAGGAACTGGAACGGCCTCGACCGGAGCGCGAGGACTGCGCCGCGCTCGTCGCGACCGCCGAAGCCGATGACCAGGGCTGCGCCGAGAACGGGGATCACCGTGGCGATCCCCGGGTAAGCGGTGGCTTCGGTGAGCAGGACCGAGCTGCACAGGATGACGCCGAGGCCGAGCCAGGTCAGAATCCGCGCGACCCCGGGGACGACCCGCGCCAACTGGGGGGCGCCGGCGGCCAGGAGCGCTCCCGCCGCCAACTCCCATGCCCTGGTGGGCAGTGAGAAGAACGCCCATGGTTGGGACACGTCCGCCACGATCAAGCAGGCCGCGAACGATGCCACGGCAACGATCGCGATACCGACAGCGAGCCGGCGCGGTGACCGCCGTCCGATGAAGAACAGCGCGATCAGGATCACCGGCCAGAACAGGTAGAACTGCTCCTCAACGCCGAGCGACCAGAAATGCTGGAAGGGGGAGGGCGCGCTGCCGGCCAGGTAGTCGGTGCCTTGAACCGCGAAACTGATGTTCGGTACGTAGAGCGCGGATACCACGGCGTCGCGCAGGATGTCGGCGATTCGCAGCGGCGAGACGAGAACGAATGCGGCGGCCGAGGTCAGCGCGATGACGGCGAGTGAGGCGGGCAGGATGCGCCGGGCTCGTGCGGCGTAGAACGCATGCAGGTTCACCCGCCCGTGCTCGCGCAACGAGGTGATCAGGTGACCGGTGATGAGGAAGCCCGAGATCACGAAGAAGACGTCGACGCCAACGTAGCCGCCACCGAGCACGGTCACGCCCGCGTGGTTGAGCACCACCAGCACCACGGCGATCGCACGGAGGCCCTGAATGTCATAGCGGAACACGCGCGGCGCCGCCCGATCGGCGCGCGGCGCGACCTGCACCGGCGACGAGGTCAGAGCGCCCATGTCGTGTCCCCCAGACTGGCGCGCGAGCTATCCGGCACCGCGCCGTTCGGCGAACACTAACAGCCCAATGAGAACGCCTCGCTATGGCCTCACGGTCCGGTGCGACAACCTAGTCGGCGGGCCGTCGCTCCGTGGTGCCGAGCGGCTGGCGCTGCCCGGCTGAAGCACGTGAAGAGCGCATGATCCACCAACCGAGCGCCGCCATGGCCAACCCGATCGGGATCCCGTACGGGGGCAGGCCCGCGTTGTAACCAAGCAGGCCCGCGATCACGAACACCACAGCGGCCCAGCCCGGGAGCATCCGCGCTCGCCAGCCGGCGATCCCGAAGACTATCCAGCCCAGCGCGAACAGCACATAGCTGGAAAACCCACCGATCGCCAGCACGCCCGACCCTCCCGCGAGGATGGCCTCCGGTGCGGTTGCGGCGATCCAAGGTGCGGCGAACCCGTCAAACCACATGTTGCCTGCCATGTCCATGGTGCCGATGAGGGCGGCGCAGAACGCAACGACTCCGAGGGCACCCGCGCTCTCGGCGTACCGCATGTAGACGGCGACCAGCGCGAGCACGAGTCCGATGAACACGACAAAGTACAGCGCATTGGCCACGATAAACGGGGTCTGCTGCATCCTGGCAAGCCTGTCGACGCTCCAATCCGTGGCAAGTAAGCGGGCCACGTCCATGGCGGCGAAGGTCAGGCCGGCAACCAGTGCAATCGGTCCGGCAGCGCGGGCGAGTGGTGAGGACATGATTCCTCCTAGCCAGTGGTCGTGGGCAGGGCGCTTATCGCGGACGCGGGCGCTGTGCGCCAGGCGTTCCGGTCAAACACGAGGGTGGCCGCGACCGCGAGGACCACGACCACGAAGTAGATCAGCTCGGCGCGTGCCGCTTCTGACCCCACAAAGCCGAACGACCCGACCGTGAAGGTGCCTTGGCTGTTGTGGAAGAGCAGTGTGAGCAGCACGCTTCCGCCGGTGCGGTTAAAGAGCCACACGTACAGGAAGGTGATCACAAAGGTGGTGGGCAGCCCGATCAGGCTCAGACCGTTGAAGAGGACCAGCGGCAGATGCCACAGCGCCACCAGGATCCCCAGCACCGCGGCCGCCTGCAGTGGCGACCGCCGGCTCTGCAGCAGCGGCAGGGCATACCCGCGCCAGCCCGGCTCCTCGCCCAGCGGGCCGTCCATCGGATTTACCAGCCGCACCGCAAAGGCGGCCAACAGCCCGGACCACGCCACGTCTCCCAAGCCGTCTGCCTCGGCGCCGAGTGCGATATTCGTGAATCCGGTCACCAGCGCCATCAGGGCGGGAAGCAGCAGCGCGATTGCGTACCAGATCCAGCCCACCCTCCACCGGATCAGCCGTCTGCCCCAGACGGTGAATCCCGCCCTGCCTTCGGCCAGCGCGATCACCAGAACTGCCGCCACCAGCGGGCCGATCGGCAGGAACTCCATCCGCGGCATCAGCCCGACGGCATACAGCGGCCACGACGACCAGGAAATCGCGTAGGCCAGAATGAAGAACGCCAGAAGGCGGTGCTGCTGAATCCAACTGATGCGTGGCATGACGGCTCCCGAGGAACAGGGCGTACACGCCCCATTGTGCGCGCGCTGTCAGTGCGGGTGAAGGGGTGGAATCGTGATGACGATCTTTCCGCGCGCGTGTTCTTCGGCGAAGTAGCGGATGGCCTCTGGGGTCTCGCGCAGCGAGTAGCTTCGGTCGATGGCCGGCGTGACCGTGCCAGATTCGATGAATTCGCGTAGCTCGTCCAGGACCTCGGTACCCAACTTCGGCGAGAAGATGCGCAGGTTCTGACTGACGAATGGGGACAGCGCCAGCGCCCGCATGATGCGGCCCATCGGACCGAATACCGCGCTGCCGGTGCCGCTCGACAGCACGAGTGTGCCGGTGTGGGTGAGGGCGCGCCGGAGCTTGCTCAGCGAGTGGTTGCCGATCAGGTCAAGGATCACGTCGTAGCGCCGCCCGCCGGTGGTGAAGTCTTCGGTGCAGTAGTCGATGACGTTGTCGGCTCCGAGCGATCGAATCAGTTCTGCGTTCCGTGCGCTGGCCACGCCGGTGACTTCCGCTCCGAGCGCCTTGGCGATCTGCACCGCATAGCTGCCGACGCCGCCAGAGGCTCCGTTGATCAGTACCGTCTGCCCGGCTTGAAGGTGTCCTCCATCACGAAGCGCTTGCAACGCGGTGCGGGCCGCCAGAGGCACCGTGGCCGCCTGCCCGAACGTGAGGTTCGCCGGCTTCAACGCCAGCAGCTTTGCTGGCACGATTGCGTATTCGGCGAAAGCACCGGCCTCGACTTCGGCGTACACCTCGTCACCCGGGTGGAACTGGGTGACATTCTTACCGACCTCGTGAACCTCGCCCGCCAGGTCCTTGCCTCGAATGATGCGCTTAGGTGCCCGCACTCCGAACGCTAAGCGTGCGATCAGTGGGCGACCGGAGGTGTAAACCCAGTCGGCGTGATTGACGCCGGCAGCGCGCACGCGAACGAGCACCTCGTCGTCTCCGATCACCGGTGTGGCGACATCCGCCAGCGTGAGCACGTCGGCCGTGCCATACGAGCGTTGAACAACCGCCTTCATGCTTGCCGCCTGTGTTGGTGACAGGTGGCTGAACGCGGAACCCGCTGTCTCATTCATGATCGGGGTGCCCTTCGGTCCGAATCTCGGAATGACCATACGATGTAAGGTCGATACCCGAAAACGTACCATACGACGTAAGGTGCGTCTAGCCCTCGAGTTCGTCGGCGATCGACGACGACCACGCGTCGATCACGTTCCACTCGCGGAAGTCCCCCTGGGGCATGAGGTCGCGAATCGCTGGCATCCACACGATGATCCGGTCGCCCCCACGGATCTTCTCGTGGTTGTACGCGCCGCGGAACACCTGCTTGCCGTGCGGGTGGATGAGATCCTCGTACACCCTGAATTGCTTGGGCTCGGCACCCTTCAGCACGTCGTTGCCGTCCTTGTCGACCTTTTCCGTGCCGAGCGGTCCGCTGCTGAACAGCCACACCGGATGAGCGCCGATCTCTCCGGCGTTATCCTCGACGAAAGTCCTGGCGTCCTTGCGCCAGTTGCCCTCGTACGCGGCCGAACCGACGACGAAGGCGTCGTACCCGGACGGCTCGCGGATGTCCTTGCATCTGGCGACGTCCACCTCCAGTCCGCGTTCGCGAAGCTTGTTTCCAATGCGCTGCGCGATGCCCTCCGTTGCTCTGTACTTGCTCGCGTATGCGACCAGCACCTTCATCGTGAACCCCTTCGTCTTCGGTGCAGCACGGGCTGTGCCGAGCGGCCTCAGGCTACGCCGCGGCGGTCGCGGTCTCGGGGGACGAAGGTCCCTCGGCTGCTGGCCGCCGGGGTGCATCGTGGTGCGTATGGGTGCAGTGGTGAAGACCGTCCACGGGGAACTGCGGGGCAGCTTGGTCGATGGAGTGCATGTGTTCCGGGGGGTTTCATATGCCGCACCGCCCTTCGGTGCGAATCGGCTCCGCCCGCCCCAGCCTGTCGAGCCGTGGAGCGGCGTGCGCGACGCCACCGAGCTGGGCCCGGAGCCGCCACAGGTGGCACCTCCGTCGACCGGGGGCGCCGACTCGGCCGCGCCAGAAGACTGGGGAGACATCGACGAAGCCTTCGCCAAGGTCGAGCGCGCCGCGCCCGCCGAAGACTGCCTCAACCTCAATCTGTGGACTCCGGAGCCGGGGGCCACGGGGTTGCCGGTGATGGTGTGGATTCAGGGCGGAATGTTCGAGCTCAGCTCGACGGCGGCCTACGACGGGAGTCGGTTTGCCCGGGACGGCTGCGTCTGTGTCGTCACCAACTGGCGCCCGGGTGCCGAGGGGTTCCTCTATCTCGACGATGGCATCGCCAATGTCGGACTGCTCGACCAGGTCGCGGCCCTCGAGTGGGTGCGCGAGAACATCGCCGCATTCGGCGGGGACCCCCGCAACGTTACGGTTTTCGGCGAGTCCGCCGGAGCGATGAGCATCGGCATGCTGCTCTCCATGCCCCGCGCCGAGGGGCTGTTCAGGCGGGCGATCCTGCAGAGTGGGGCAGCGCATCTGGTGACGCCGGCCGTGGACGCGCGGAAGATCGCCGAGTACCTGGCCGAGCAACTGGGCGTGCCGGCGACCCGAGCGGCGATCGCGGCCGTCGGGGTCGACCGGCTGCTGGTCGCGCAAAGACGAAGGGGATTTCGAGGGCGTGGACCGCGCCGAGCCCCGGGGAGGGCCAGGCGAACTCGTACATGTAGGTGCCCGCGGGGGCGCTGGCGTGCTCGGAGACAACCCGCCGAAAGAACTCGCGGCCGCAATGCATGGCGCTTGGGTCGCCTTCGCCACCGACGGTGACCCGGGTTGGCAAAAGTACGACCTCGAGCGCAGGTCGACGATGCGGTTCGACACCACCTCGCGGGTAGTCGAGGATCCTCAGCCCTGGGAGCGGAACCTCTGGGATGGTGTCCGCTGACCGCGCCTAAAGGACTCCGCGCACGCGATGGCCGATGGCGATCGACTCCCCCGACAGCGCAGACAATGGCGAGATGAGAAAAGCCACGAGGTTCGCGATCTGAGTCGGGGACGATTCGCCGCCGCGAGCAAGTCCGACCTCAGGCCTCGGGTCTTCCGTGACGGAACCGGGGTTGACCGTATTGACCGTGATTCCGGAGCCAGCGAGTTCATCGGCGAGGTTCTTGGCGATGACATTCATCGCCGCGTTGCGCACGGCCCCGGCGATATTGCCCGTCAGGAACGCGTTCTGGCCACTGAGGCCGACGATCCGACCGTAGCCCGCGGATCGCATGCCAGGGATCGCCGCGTTCGCGATCCTCAGGAAGGAGAGGGCCTTCGCATCGACCGCCTCGGCGACCTGGGACGGATGATGGCTGAGCGACGGGTCCAGGGTCTGCGCGGCCGGCGCAGCCGTGACGACAACGGCGTCGAGGCGACCGTGCTCCTCGATGACGCGATCGATTCCCGCCGCAACGGAGTGCTCATCGCGGGCGTCCAGCGCAATGCCTTCGCGGGCATGACGGGATGCCACGACAACAGTCGCTCCTTCATCCGTCGCCCGCCGGACAATCGCGGAGCCAATGAATCCTGCTCCGCCGACAACCAACACCACACGCCCAGTCAGGCCAAGATCCATGTCTCGACGCTAGCGCACGTCGAATCACGAGCGCATGCTCGCTCAGCGCCGCGCGTAGCGGGTCGACCTCGTCAGGCTTACGCTGGAGAGCGGCGGTCGCGAGGCTCCCAACCGCCGGTCTCGCGGTTGGGCGACGGACGTTTCCCCGGGTCGAAGGCGGTCGAGTTCGCAAGGGAGCGACTCATGCTTTCCGATACCTCACGTCCCGTCATCCAGAGCACCCTCGCGGTGGTGGGCGACAATATCCAGGAGATCGCCCGGCGGTTCTACGAGCACATGTTCGCTGAGAACCCGGGCCTGCTCGACGGACTGTTCAACCGGGGCAATCAGGCCGACGGGCGGCAGCAGCAGGCGCTCGCTGGATCGGTTGCCGCTTTCGCGAACGTCCTGGTGACAAGCCCTGACCAGCTCCCTGATCACCTGTTGTCCCGCATCTCCCACAAGCACGTCTCCCTCGGCCTGCACTCAGACCAGTACCAGATCGTGCACGACAACCTGATGTGGGCGATCGTTGACGTGCTCGGCGATGCCGTCACTCCCGAGGTGGCAGCCGCGTGGGACGAGGTGTACTGGCTCATGGCCAATCTGCTCATCACCAACGAGCGCGGTCTCTACGACGCCGTGAGGTTGGCGCCGGAAACCGTGTGGCGCACCTGGCGCGTCGCCCAGCGCATCCAGGAAACCGAGGATGTCGTGACCTTCGTGGTGGAGAGAACCGATGAGCGGGAGGTGAAGCCGTCGCTGCCCGGACAGTACGTCACCATCCAGATGCTGATGCCCGACGAGGTGCACCAGCCTCGCCAGTACAGCCTGACTCGGGCCGACGACGGCGAGCACCGGCAGTTCTCCGTCAAGAGGGTTCACGGGCTGGACACCCCAGACGGTGAAGTCTCCAACCTGCTGCACAACAGCGTCCAGGTGGGCGATGACGTGGTGCTCAGCGCACCATTCGGTGACGTGGTCCTCGAGTTCACCGACCGCCCGATCGTCCTCGCCAGCGCCGGCATCGGTGTGACCCCGATGGCAGGCATGTTGTCACACCTGGTCAAGACCGGCAGCCAGCGCAAAGTGGCTCTCCTCCACGCCGACAACTCCGTCGACACGTTTGCACTCCGCAACCAGATACAAGAGGACCTGGCAGCAATGCCGGATGCAACCCTGACCACGTGGTTCATGGAACCGTCCAAACCCACGCAGATGGTTGACGGAGAACTCGCCGGCTTCATGGATGTGAGCGGCATCGACCTGCCCGCTGACGCCGAGTTTTACCTGTGTGGCCCGTTGCCCTTCATGCAATCGGTGCGCAGCGCCCTCATCGCCCGCGGCGTGCCGGCGAAAGACATCCAGTATGAGGTGTTCGGCCCAGACCTCTGGCTGGCGGATTTCGCCTGATAGCGGCGGCTGCGCTAGTGCCGATCGGGCCTCGACTAGGGTGCCGGTTCCTCCTTGCGCGCCTGAGCCAGGGTGAGGGTTCGGTAGGACGGTTCGAGCGGATCGTTGCGCTCCACGACGACGCCGTGCCCGTCGGGTGCGTAGAAGTCTTCATCGAACGGGCGCAGGCCGAATCGGGACGTCATTTCGACCAGGTGATCGTGGGTGAATCGTTCAGGTATCCGTTTCGCGTCCGGGTTCCAGACGTTCCCGACGGGAAACGCGATCCGGTTCGATCCCTGCCCATTTCCGCGTGTTCATCGCCCGTACTCCGAGAGCGTGCCCGATCTCGGTGCCGTCGCTGTCGATCTCGAACATCCCGATTTTTCGTTCGCCATAGGCGCCGCGGTCTGTTGCGGGATCGTAGGTGTGAGGACTGTCGGTGACGTTCAGAGACTGGATGCCCGCCTGCAAGAACCACATGATCGGCGACGATGGGTCCATTCCCCGCGCGCGACAGTCGAAGTACGCGGTCCACTCGGGGTTACTTGTCGGCAGGAGCAGAATACGCGGGGGATTGCCAACTTCGAGTGGAAGCAGCTCCTCGAGGAGGGCGGTGAGCGATCGCCCCTTCACGGGACGTGCCCGTAAAGGACTTCCGTAGTGCTCGCGCACGAACGATCCGCGCACACCGTTGACCAGGGCGTCGACGGCTCGGTCCAGTTGGGCGTTCACGAACAAGACAGTAGAAGTCACCGGAATCCACGCGCCGCCTAGAAGCAAGCGGTCTTGGTGCGCCTCGGACGCGCGCGGACTCATGCTAGAAATCCTTGCATAACGTCTAGCCTTCGCATCTGCCAACGATTTTGAGAATGACCTGCGCCGTCACATCAATTCCGTTGTCGTTGTTAAGGATTCGCTGCCTGTGCGCGTCGCCTCGGCGGGTAGTGAATGGATCCCCGCAGATGGGGCGGTCGAACTCGATGTAGTACCGCTTCCCGTTCAGCGTGTACTGCAGGTCGGGCCCCCTAAGCTTTCGTCGAGCTCATACAGGGAGCAGATCCAGGCGTCCGGCGAGTACGGGCGACTGGGTTTCATTTGGGCGGCGCGTTTCTCAGGCACCTACTAGTCCAATCGGCCAAACGCCAACTTACGAAAAGTGTTCTTGCGATCGCCACTGGAGTCTCAGTTGGCTTGACAAAAGTCTCACCTAGCCTGGCGAACGACATCGGTTTACCCCGACACCGCAGCTTCGGCAGTCGCCCGACCCACGCTCGCGCGCTGACGGCGGGCGCACAGCGCGCCGAGCCAGCCGCCGATCAGCCGGTAGGCGTACCAGGCGGCGACGCCAACGATCAATGACAACACGGTCCCGAGCCACGGCGCGGTCGCTTCCCACGGTGGGTACACGACCCAATGGGTGAGATAGACGAAGAGGGATGCGCCCGCCAGCAGCCGCACGATCGGCATGAGCGGCCGCGGTATGCGCAATCGTGGCGCCCAGGTCAGCAGCAGCAGGCCCACGATCACCACCGCTTCCCGCCCCGGGTGGCCGAAGAACCCGATGGTCGCGGCGACCACCGCTGCTGACACCGCTGCCCGCTTCCAGGTCGTGTCGGCGCGGGCGATCACCCAGCCGAGTGCGAGGCACCAGAGCACCAGGACGGCGGTGTACCGCTCGACCCGATCGGCTTCGATCCCGGTCAGCGCGAGACGGGCGGTGAGTGTAGCGCCGAGGAGCACCACCGCGAAGGCCCATGGGTACCGCCTCTCAAGACGGTCAATGGGTCGCACCGCGAACAGCAGCGCGAGGCCGAGCATTGCCCAGACCGCGGCTTCCAGGAACCAGAACTGCCATTGCTCGTTCCACGCGCCGTCGCCGGGAACCAAGTTATTCACCAGCAGAGCCGTAGTCCAGGTGTAATTGCCACTGATCAGCGCGACCGCGCCGATCCACAGGATGGCGGGAACCGCAATCTGGAGAGCGCTTCGCACGAGTCGACGGACCCGGGTGGCGCCCGGGGCGTCAGCGAGTTGGAAACGCGCGAGGTTGTACCCGGCCACAGCCAACAGCAAGTGGGCGCCGCCTTTCGCACCGATCAGGTCGGCATGGGTGGCGACGATCAGCACGATCGCGATGGCGCGAAGTACGGCGGGCGTTTCTACGCGGGGGAAGTACGTTCGGCGGGAACGTGCTGGCTTCCGCCCACGCTTCGCGGGGTCGTCGACGGCAGCCGTGTCGACGGTGGCGTCAGCGGTCGCCGTCGCCGCCAGTGCCGTATCCGCCAGTTGGCGGGCAGACTGGGACGGCCAATCCCGCGGCAGCCGTCCGAGCAGGTCCTCGAGGCGCAGCGCTACCTCGACATAGCTCAACGAGTCGCCGCCGAGCCCGGCGAAGCTGTCGTCAAGCGTGGCGTCGGAGCAGCCGAGCAGTTCGACGAACAGGTCCCGGATGGCCGCCGCGGTCACCGAGTCGAGGGCCGCGACATCCGGTGCCACCGTGCGGGCATCGAGCAGCTTCGCGTACCGCACGAGCGCCACGAAGTCGGGTTTCCCGCTGGTGGTGCAGGGGAACTCGGCGATCGGGTAGGCGCGCACCGCGTGCGTCGGGATGCCGAGCAGCGCAGCGGCCCGGGTGCGCGCCGCGTCGACCTGCCGTTCGGCGCGCACGAACACGAGTAGCCGTTCCCCCGCACTGGCGGTGCGGGCCGCGATCCCTTCCTCGGCGAGCAACCGCTCGACCGCGTCCAGGTCGACCCGCAACCCGTACACCTTCACGAACCGGTTCATCCGGCCGACGACCTCGAACAGGCCGTCGCTGCGTTGCTTGGCGAGGTCGCCGGTGCGCAACTCGTGCACGGTGCGGCCGAGCGCGAAATCGGCAGGCGCCTCGGCGTAACCGAGCATGACGTTCGGGCCTTCGTAGACCAGCTCGCCGATCTCGGCACCTGGTTCCGCATCGATGCGCAGCCGGCCTCCGGGGATCGGCCGGCCAATGGCGCCAGCCGCCTGCTCGGCGAGCTCCGCCGGGACGTACGCCATGCGTGCGGTCGCCTCGGTCTGGCCGTACATGACGAAGAACTCGAATCCGCGGCGGTGGCCGAGCCGGGCGACGCGGCGCACGGCTTCCGGAGCGAGACGGCCACCAGCCTGGGTGAGGTACCGGATGCTGCTTGGCAGCCGGTCGATGAACCCACCGGCCTCGAGCAGTTCGAAGGTGTACGGGACACCGGCGAAGGAGGTGATCTGGATGGCGGCCGCGCCATCCCAGAATGCCGGGTCGGTCACTGACCGGCTGGTGAGCGCGACGCTGGCGCCGGCGATCAGGTGACTGTTGATCACCGACAGCCCGTAGCAGTAGTGCATGGGCAGTGTGGTCGCTGCCCGGTCTTTCGGAGTGAGCCGCAGATATTCGGCGATCGCGCGCGCGTTGCTCAGCAGGTTCTGCCGCGACAGCCGCACGAGTTTCGGTGACCCGGTCGAGCCCGAAGTGCTGACGAGCAATGCGAGGTCTGGGCTGAACTCGTGGGCGGTGCCGACGCGCACCTCGTGCAGGATCGGGCCGTTGCCAGCCCCGTCCGCGATGACGTCGGGGTCAAACCGTTCGGCCAGCGATGCTCGGTGACGCACCGAGGCTTCGTCCTCTCCCGGTGCGACCAACAGCACGGGGTGCCCGGCCTCGAGTGCGGCCAGGTAGGTGACCAGCGGCTCGACGGCGTTGGAGGCCTGGAGCATGACCAGTCGGCGGATGTCGCCGAGTTCGGCGCGCCGCTCGACGACTTTGCCGGCGAGTTCGGCGTAGGTCAGAGCGCCTGCCTCGGTGACGAGTGCGATGTTGTCGTCGGCACCACCGAGCAACGTCGGTGGTGCAGGCAGGGTCTTGAGCACGTCGAACGCTTCCGGGAGAGAGGTGAGCAGAGTGAGGGTAGCCTACCCTAAGCCTTGCAGTACTCAGTGAGCCGTGATGAGGAGGCAACGTGCAGTGCGTGTTGCGCTTCGACGGGGTTCCGTGGGCAGAGGGTTCGGCTTCGTGGTGGCGGGAACCCGCTAGCCGCATCCGGAGGTACGTGATGCCGCTATTATCGCCGGTCGGCATGTTACCTAGAAGGGGCGTACATGAAGCGCAGGGTCATCACTAAGCGTGATCGGATTTGACACGTGGTGGACTCCGGCGCGCCCTGGTGACAGCGCGCGGCGTGATTGCGCAATCATGCTGGATAGCATCCCCGCGCGCTGTCAAAGGAGAAGAGAACTGAAAGCAGTCATTTACACGAGGTTTGGCGGACCTGATGTACTTCGTTACGAAGATGTGCCAGATCCCGTCTGCGGCGCCGATGAAGTGCGGATCCAGGTCGCTAGCGCCGGAATCAACAGGAAGGACATCAACCAGCGGCGCGGCGTCTACGCAAACCACACCAGTGCGTTTGACCGGTTGGGACTGGAAGTTGCCGGAATCGTGGCTGAAGTCGGGTCGGAGGTCGATGGGTTCAGCGTCGGCGACGAAGTCATCGCATTACTTGATGGAGGCGGGTACGCCGAGCAGGTATGTGTTCCAGCAGGTCAGGTGACCCTCGCTCCCCACGGGATTCGGCTGGTGGACGCAGCAAGTTTGCCCGAAGCGGCAGCGACCGTCTACTTCATGCTGATGCGTCACGCTCAATTTGAAGCAGGACGAACGCTTCTTGTGCACGGGGGAGCTGGGGGTATCTCCAGTTTCGCAATTCAGGTTGCCCACCATGCGGGCATGCGGGTCATCGCCACCGCCGGGTCGCCTGCGAAGCTCGCGATCGCGGAGCGGCTTGGTGCCCACACGCTGATTGATTATCGGCAGCAGGACTTCGTTTCTGTCGTCGATGCCGTGAGCAGCGGCAGGGGTGCCGACCTTATCTTTGACACGGTTGGCGGGCCATACCTGAGCCGCAACATCGAAGCGCTGGCCATCGGCGGCCTAATCGCCGTGGTCGGTGTTCAGGGCGGTTCACAGGGTTCCGTCGACCTCCGACAACTGATGAGCCGGCAGGGAACAATCACATCGAGTGCATTGAAAGATCAGTCGGTACTCCAGAAGAAGACGATCATGAAGGCCGTCTCGGACGAGATCTGGCCGCTGGTTGCCTCAGGAAGAGTCAGCCCGTTACTTGACCCGCAACGCTTCGAGTTGGCAGACATTATCGATGCACATCGATATTTCGAGTCGGGAAGCCACGTCGGAAAAGTGCTGCTGACGGTTAGTGGCTAGGCGTCCCTCTGGTGCTCCCAACATCAGCAAGATCACAGAGTTCTGTGACGCGCGCCCTGATCACGCGCAGTTACTTTAGGCGGAACTCGTCTGCATACCTGCGGATCGCTTGACATGATCGGAGCCCGTCTTGTCCCACCTAGTTGCCATAAACGCTGAAACTCGCCTGGCCATTTCTGATCTCGTGGCGGAGGTGAATCGAAAGCTTGACACCAGCGCACCGCAGGATTTCGCGGCCCTGTTCACCGACGATGGATCTTTCAAGGCGGCAGGAAAGGAGCATCGCGGGAGAAGCGCGCTGCAAGAGTTCGCAGATGTTCGGACCGCGCAGGACAAGATTTCGCGCACTTTCCTTGGGTCTCATCACTTGCAGCGGGTGTCAGACGAGGAAATCCATGGGGTTCTTCCGTACATCTTGTTTATGGCGTCAACCGCAGGCCCGACGACGCCCGACGTCTTTGCTGTGGGCGAATACGTCGACGTATACCGCCTAGAGGACGGCCGCTGGAGGCTTGCCTCTCGCGAGTCGAAGCAAGTTTTCAGCCGCCCTAAGCCGTAGCTGGCTCTTTGGAGCGCGTCAGCAACTTCATGCGAAGCGCATACGCGGTTGCATCCGCACGACCCCGCGCCCCGATTTTCCGGTAAAGGTTCGTGATGTGCCTGCCGACCGTGTCGATACTGATGACCAGCTCGCTAGCGATTGCCCGGCTGGTCATGCCGTGTCCGATTAAGGCGAGAACCTCGGCCTCGCGGGCAGTGAGTCCGTCCGGTAGTGGATCGCCGGTCGTAGGCGGTAAGTGGCTCGACTGAGCGATCTCGGCGAGCACCTGTGGTACGCGATCGAGAACCACCCGCGGAGGCCAGATCGTTCCTTCGGTCACGACCATTCGCATCGCGAAAGAAACGCCGGCGGGTCGTTGTGTCCGTCGTGGTGACGCGAACTCCACCCAGTCGCGAAGGTCGAGTTGCTCGCGAATCGCATGGGCGCTTGCGGATGCCGCGGTCGATGCGGCCGTGGCACCAAGAAGCGTGAGCGAATCCGACAACTCCTCCAGGCACCAAACGGCTCTACCCTTCAACCCGAGGTTGACGGCGATATGGAGGCTGTCCAGGAATCTCCCTGCGGCTGTCCCAAACCGGCCAAGACCGATCTCACAGAGTCCGAGGAGGTTGAGGTACGAGGACTCTTGGAACTGGTCGCCGACTGATCGAATTTCGTGAAGCCCGCGTTCCAGCACCAAGCGGGCCTGCTCGTGTTCTCCGTCGTCAAGCAGGAGCTTGCCGAGATGCTGAAGTGGAAGGGTTGCAGCACCCGTGTCGCCGAGAGACTGCAAGGCGGCGGCGGAGGACTCCAGACAGGTTCGGGCGAATTCGCTCTGGCCTGGAACGTGAGCCGCGAAGGAACCTAATTGTGCCGTGGCCCGCGCCGTGGACCAATCGTCCCCCAAGTCGCGGAAAATATTGATCGCCTCTGTGACCGCCCTTTGGGCAGAATTCCAACCGTCTACTTCCAGGGCGGCGGTGGAGAACGCTAGAAGCGCCGTTGCGAGGCGCCTTCGATCTTCCATCTCCCGCCAGAGCGCCACCGCCTGGGCGAACTCGCGATAAGCGCTGGTATACGAGGAAGACCGGGCCCGAAGTGCTGCAAGAGCGCCAACAGCACGAGCCCGGGCGAGTGGATCGAGTTTCGCGTGGCCATTGATGATTTCCGCAAAGGCCAGTCCATCTTCAAGCGGGCCGCTGTGTATCCAGTATCGGCAGGTCAAATCCAGAAGTTCAGCTGCCTCGCTGAGACGAGATTGAGACTCCGCCTGGGAGAGGAAATGCACGATATTGGCGTACTCCGCGGCAAAGAGCCGCGCTGCAGCATCCCAAGCTGGGCCGCGCGACTCCGCCGCCGTTGCACATTGGTCAACGATGAACTGCTTTATTGCGTCCGAGGTTTCGGCAACTGGGCCGAGCGCCCGAAGTTCGAGGAAGTAGTCCGCGTGAAACGGCGGAAGAACGAATCGTGTCCCGTTGGACGAGGCCTCCGTCATGACGACGCCCGTCCGTACTAAGTCGGAAAGAATCGCGAGCGGATCTCGCCTACTCAGCCCTGTACTAGCGAATCCCACCGCCCGGAGTGCCGTTATGGAGCAACCCCCGGGGAAACGCGCGAGCACGGCCAGAACATTGATGTGTTCGGCAGCGAGTCCGTGCAGTCCTGCTTGGATGCTTGCCTTCAAGGATTCATTTCGAAGTGAAGACTCGCGGAAACCCACTCGGAGAAAGCGGAGTGGTTTGTCCAGCTCCTTCAGTATCGCGTCAACCGAGAACAGCTGGTACTGAAGTGCAGCGATGTGAATCGCAAGCGGGAGTCCGCCGAGTCGCCGACAGATGGCTGACACGGCCCCAAACGTTTCCCTGTTGAGCGTGAGTGTTGGTGAGATGGCGTTTGCTCGGTCCAGGAACATCACTGCGGCCGGGGCTAGAGCTAACCATTCATCGTCCGGAATACCGTCGGACGAGAGGCTGGGGGTGGGTAGAGGACGAACGACGACCAAGCGTTCGCGGGGGACTCCGAGGGCGCCTCGTGCCGTGGCGACCACTCTCAGCGTGGGGTGGTTGTCCATGAGTTGGGAGACCAACTCCGCAGCACTTGGCTCGGTGGCCGGAGACGTGTCGAGGAAGATCACGGGGGAGTCTTCGCGGCCTGACCAGCCACCCACGAATTCTGCGACGGCGGCGGGGATGGCGATGCCGCCGTCGTCGTCAAGGTCGAACCAACCCTTTCCCTGAGAACGGACGTGATCAGAGACCAGGCGAGCGAGCTGGGTCTTGCCAACGCCCGCGGATCCGATAAGCGTTACCAGACGGGATCCTTCGCCGAGGGCTTGTAGAACGTTGGCGCTTTCCTCTGCGCGGCCACGGATCGGCCAGTCCATGACGGTCCTCCTTACAGCTCGCGAGACGACGCAGTCACCGCGATACGTACCAACCTTCCCATGGCGCGATGACCCCGTTCTCCAGTGGCGGGAAAGATCCCCAGTTCCAGTGATGCCCGTCACCGACGCACTTCTGCAACATGAATCAACACATCTGATCTAGGGAGCCCTGATGAAAACGGTCACTCTGCCGATAACCTCCGAATGGCCATCTGGCCGCGAAGAGCGCAGGTCGTTCGCGCTCGCTCAAGTTGACGCAATCCGGGGTCGACTTGAGGCTGGGGTGCAAGAGGCCCAAACCGCAGGCAGACTCAGCGATGACAGTGTCGCCGCGTTGCGGGAAGCGGGCATCCTCGGAATCATGACGCCCGACGACCTCGGCGGGAATGAAGTCGACCCCGTAACCGCATTCGAGATCATTGAGGCCGTCGGCCGCATCGATCCGAGCACGGCATGGACCGCCACGATCCTTCTGGAGGGGGCAGGTCAACTCGCCACTCAGCTCACTGCCGAGCAGGCTGACAGTGTCTTTTCGACCGGCCTGCCCCTGAAGGCCGGCTCGCTTCGGCCCGGACACGCCGAAAAGGTGGACGGTGGCTACCGCGTAAGCGGCCAGTGGGACTTTGTAAGCGGTGTCCATCACGCGGATTTCGTGTCCGCTTCCTTCCTCGTGGACGGCCAAGATGGGAAGACTGAGCGCCGAATGGCCCTCATCCCAGTCACCCAGGTGCAGGTTCTAGACACGTGGCACGTGCTCGGGATGAAAGGAACCGGCTCGACAACGTTCAAGGTGGATTCGGTCTTTGTGCCCGAAGAGATGGTGTTCAACCCGATGGGAGCGCCGAAGCGCACTGACACGCCTCTCGCCAAGCTGACGATGGTGCCATACGTGTTGCAGATGCATCCCGGAATGGTCCTCGGCGCTGCTCGACGCGCCCTAGACGAGATCACCCGGATGGCGCCGAATAAGCGCCGCGGTAGTCGAATCAACACCGCCGCGTCGAAGAGTCTCGCCGAGTCCTCTTGGTTCCAGCGGGAACTGGGACAGCTAGATGCCCGAGTCCGTGCCGCCCGCGCCCTCGCGATCGATGCCAACGAGCGCGCCTACGCGCGCATAGAATCTGGAAACGCTGTCGATCTGGAACTCCAGGACTACATGCAGACCGCTGCCGCTCATGCCGCAGAGACGGCGCATCATGTCATCACGCGCGCTTTCCGCCACGCAGGCGCCGAAGCGATTGAGGAGAGTGGGGTACTGCCCCGACTTCTACGTGACATCAACACGGTCCTTGCCCATGGGGTGCTGGGCGAAATTGGGTTCGAATTGCACGGCGAGTTCATTCTCGGCCTGCAAACCGCCGAGAACCGGCGAATGGTCTAGGTGGGAACTCGCTTATGAACACGGAACAGGGGCGGCTACCGTCTGCCCCAGAATCTACTCAGGTCGTTGAGTCCCAGTACTTTCGACGCGTCCTCGGCCATTACCCCACGGGCGTGTGCATTGTCACATCGATGGACCCGGAGTTCGGCCCCATAGGAATGACGGTTGGTTCCTTCGCATCGGTTTCCCTTAGCCCGGCTTTGGTGTCATTCATGCCAACCCGCGACTCAGCAACGTTTGAGCAGATCCGAGCATCAGGAAAGTTCTGCGTGAACGTGCTGTCCTATCAGCAGGAAGACGTCTGCCGGCTATTCGCCGAACGGCGGCGTCCCGACAAGTTCGCGAACCTCGGCTGGCATCATTCACCCTCGGGAAGCCCCGTCATCGACGGGTCCGTTGCATGGATCGACTGCGAGCTTGATGACGTGCACGTCGCTGGCGACCACTTGATCGTCGTGGGTGCCGTCGTGGATCTGCACACCACTGAGGAGGCCGGTCCCCCGTTGCTGTTCTTTCAGGGCGGCTACGGCCGGTTTAGCACACTGACGTTGACCGCACGCGCAGATCGAGACCTGTCCGATAACCTGATCCTTGCTGATGCAGCCCGTCCCTACATCGAGCGCCTTTCCGCTCGCTTCGGGGTCGAATGCCATGCAACAGGCGTGATCGGCGGCGACCTGATTCAGCTCGCCTACTCGGGACCCTCGGGGGGTTCAGGCGACACCACCAAAGTCGGATTGAGGCTGCCGTTTCTTCCTCCCATGGGTGCCCTTTTCGTCGCGTGGGAAGCACCGTCTGCGATCGCGGACTGGAAGAAGCGCTTGGGATCCGAGCTCGCTGAGGATTCGGCGCTGGCGCTTGAGCGGATGCTGGAAGGTGTCCGAGAACGTGGATGGATTGCTCCCCCTGCGGACTCCCGGTTGGTGGCAGTTGAGGACGTTGTCACTGAGATGGCGCGGGAGGGTGAAGACGATGCTCGGCACGGGCAGCTCAGAACCCTCCTCCAAGACATTGCTCAAAGGCCGATCGAATACGGAAAGCTGCCGTACGGGCCCATGCATTCCATATCGGCGCCGGTGTTCGACCGTGACGGTCGCGTCGTCCTCATGCTCACGTTGAACTCGATCGACCACGCGGACGCGTCGCTCCGGCGGGACCTCCTCGCAGAGCTGCTTGACGCCGCGGACGAAATAACGCGCTCGATAAGCGGTGTCTCTTCCATCTCGCTCGCTTCACAAATCTGATTGATCCGCACTCCGATCCCGCTCCATCCCCACGCCCAACGAGAACAGTAAGGACCAGTTCAATGAAGAATGTTCCCAAGCTAGTCAGCATCGGCCTCTTGACCGTCGGCCTCGCGGCGGTGACAGGCTGCGCTACGTCACCCTCAGCCGAGCCGGCTCAAGCGCAGTCGGAAGTTACCAAAGTCGCCGTCATCGTTTCGTCCCTCGTGGACACATCGCCGGTGTATATCGCCCAAGAACAAGGCCTTTTCGAAGAGCGTGGACTAGAGGTAACGATCAACGTCGCGCCTACTCCTGGCGCCCGCATCCCTGCACTGGTGTCCGGAGCGGCCCAGTTCGGGCTCGTCGGCACTGCAGACGTGTTGCAGGCGTTCTCGGCCGGCGTTGACATCCGCGCAGTGGGAACCACGACCGTGACGACGGACGATGAACAAGAGGACACGGGCAAGGTCTACGTCCCCGCCGACAGTGGCGTCAAGAAGCCCGCGGACCTGATCGGCCGAACCATCGCGGTGGGAGGACTTGGCGGCGGTGGCGAACTGTCCCTCCGCGCCGCGCTTGATATGGCGGGCGCAGACAGTCAGCAAGTCAAATTTCTGGAAGTGCCGTTCGACAGCATGTTGAACGCACTTGAAACGGGCCAGGTGGACGCCATCAGCTCTGTCGCGCCATTCACCGGCGCAGCCGAGGCTTCAGGTGCCCGATTCCTCATGTCCCCCGGGGCTATCGCCCTGCCCGGCGCGGCCCAGCAGCTCGTCGTCACGACCGGAAAGTTCATCTCCGAGAACCAGGACGCTGTTAAAAAGTTCCGGGACGCGGTGGCAGAAGCGACTGAATTCGCTGCCAAGAATCCAGATGCGGTGCGAAAGATCCTCCCTACGTTCAGCAAGACGCCCAAGGAGCTCGCAGACACGATGCAGCTGCCGGTGTTCGACCCCAACCTCACGCCGGAGATCGTAAAGACGTGGTCTGATCTGATGTTCGAATACAAGTTCATCGACACCGAACTTGATGTGGCAACCCTGGTAGAAGAGGCGTTGTAGACATGGCGACCACCGTGAGCACACCTCTGACGCCCAGTGAACCTCGGCCGGTTCGAACGCGCGCGTCCAAGCCCGCATCAGGCCGCCGCTTCCGGGTGAGATGGTCGAGTGTCCTCGCGGTGGTCGTCGCCCTCGTCGCTTGGGAGCTGGGAAGTGTCTTAGGAGCGCTCCCAGCCAGCGTATTCCCGTCGATGTCGGAGACAGGGGGCCGACTGTTCGGGCTCTTCGTCGACCCTGAGTTTTGGAACTCGTTCCGCGAGACACTGATCAGCTGGATCATCGGTGTGGTTGCAGCCGCCGTCCTCGGGTTGCCGGTCGGCATCCTTCTCGGAAGAGTCGCGTTCCTCTACAAATCCTCCCGCCTCCTAATCGACTTTTTGCGAACTATTCCGTCCGTCGCAGTGATCCCCCTGCTCACCCTGATTCTCGGCGCCACGATGGAAATGAAGGTCGTCCTCGTAATCTATGGGGCCTTCTGGCCCATCGCCCTGCAAACCATCTATGGGGTGCGTGATGTCGACAAGGTGCTCATGGACACCGTTCGCAGCTATGGCATCCCAAGGCTGCGATCCGCGCTGGCCGTTCTCCTGCCGGCAGCACTCCCGTACCTCGTCACCGGGCTGAGAATCTCGGTCGTCGTGGGCCTACTTCTTGCAATCTCCGGGGAGATCCTCGGGTCCGCTCCAGGAATCGGACTCGACATGGCCCTCGCTCAGACGGGAGGTGACGTGAGCCTCACATATGCGTACATCGTCTTCATCGGCCTGCTGGGCGTCACCGTCGATCTGCTCCTAAACGTCATGTCACGAAAGGTGCTGTTCTGGCACGCCTCAGTTCGGGAGGAGAAAGAGTGAAACGCGCAATGAGCCGACCCCAAACGCTCCTGATTGAAATCTGGTTGCCAATTCTTCTGTTCACTGTCTGGTGGTTCGCAAGTGCGGGAAGCACATCCATATACTTTCCGCCTTTGGAACGGATCATTGGTGGCCTCGGAGACCTTCTCACAACCCGCTTCGCGTCCGACATCGTACCGAGCTTGCGGAACTTCGGTCAGGGCCTTGCGATCGCCGTGGTGCTCGGCCTCCTCATCGGCACGGTCCTTGGGATGGTTCCAAGGCTCTACCGCGCGCTGCAGCCGCTCTTGGAGTTCATGCGAGCGATCCCAGGCGTCGCAATCCTGCCAATCGCGCTCTTCATGTTCGGTATCGGTCCCTCAATGAAAGTCGCTGTCATTGCGTTCGGCGCGTTCTGGCCAATCCTCCTCAACACCATCGACGGGGTGCGGAGTGTTGACGGGCTCGTCAGGGAGGTCTCGCGCAGCTACAGAATCCGCCTGGTCGACTACATCTGGCGGGTCGTTCTCCCGGCTGCGTCACCGCAGATCATCTCCGGCCTTCGCATCAGCGTCTCCCTCGGAGTGATCCTGATCGTCGCCAGCGAGTACATCGCCTCTACGGAGGGGATCGGTTATATCGAATTGCAATCCGCCCGAATGTTTCAGATGGACGTGATGTGGGCTGCGTTACTGCTCTTGGGAGTCCTTGGGTATGTCGCGAACGTCCTCTTCCGGCTAATTGAACATGTGGTACTTCGCTGGCACCGAGGTGCGCGAGGAAACGTACTAGGAGGAAACTCGTGACTGAAATTACCTACGCTCAGAGGCGGACTACGAAGCCGGCTCTGGCAGTTCGAGAACTTTCAATGACATATGGGTTTGGCTTGGATTCCCGCCAGATCCTTGGAGGCGTGAGCTTCGACGCTTTCGACGATGAGACTGTTTGTATTGTTGGGCCATCGGGGGCGGGAAAGACGACTCTCCTTCGCTGCCTATCCGGGCTTCTCGCACCGACCTCCGGCACAGTCCACCTTCGCGACGAGCAAGTCATAGCACCGCCAAAACGGCTAGCGGTGGTCTTCCAGGACTACAGTCGATCCTTGCTGCCTTGGATGACGGTCATGTCCAACGTCGAACTCCCCCTGCGGGGCCGTGAAGGTTTCAGCCGAGCCCAACGTCGAGAAAAGGCCGCGGCTGCGCTCGCAAGCGTTGGACTCGAATCCAGTGGACGCCTCTACCCGTGGCAGTTGTCGGGGGGCATGCAGCAGCGAGTCGCCATCGCGCGCGCGCTCGCGTACGAGCCCGAAGTGCTCGTCATGGACGAACCCTTCGCGTCGGTGGACGCCCAAACTCGCGCTGACCTCGAAGACTTGACCCACCGAATCAAGGAACGCTACCGAATGACGATCCTCCTCGTGACTCACGACATCGAGGAATCGGTCTATCTCGCTGATCGAGTAGTAGTTCTCTCGGGGACCCCTACGAACGTGGCCGAGGTTGTCACCGTGGACTTGCCTTACCCGAGGGACCAGATCGGAACGAAATCCACCCGAGAGTTCGCGGAGCTTCGTGCCCATGTGCTCGGCCTGATTCGGAAGCCTGTGGGGCAGTGACTACTGGCACGACCACTGTGTCCAATGTCGAGGCGATGTTCCAAGCGCGAACTGTTCGGGCCTTCGTTGATGCGGAAGTTACTTACGAGCAACTCGCCCGCGTGCATGAGCTCGCCAGGTTCGGTCCGACAGCGTTCAACTCGCAACCGATGCGACTCACACTGATACCCGCCGGTCGACCCCGAGAACGACTGGCGAATCATATGAGCGCCGGTAACCGTCCCAGAGTCCAAGCAGCACCGATGACGGTGCTGCTGTCCGTGGACACTGCGTGGCACGAGCAACTCGGCGAACTCTTCCCGCATGCACCGGCCACCCGAGATCGGTTCATCCGAGACGCCAAGGCCCGCTGGCAGACCGGCTTAGAGAACGCCCACCTCCAAGCTGGCTATTTGATCCTCGCTGCCCGGGCGACCGGACTCTCGGTGGGGCCCATGAGCGGGTTCGACCGGACCGGCGTTGACAAGGAGTTCTTCAACGGGCGCGAGCGTGCCAGCTTCCTTGTGCTGAACTTCGGCTATCCGGGTGCAGCAGCGTGGAAGCATCCACGGTTGCCCCGCCTTAGCACGCACGAGGTGCTTGACGTCGCTTCATGTGACGGGCCCTCAGCCGGCAAGGAAACGCACGCCGCCGTCCACATGACCGCAACCGGAACAGTTCAATGAGAGGAAACCTATGTCCTGGGGACTCATAAGCGAAATGGGATACGTCGGCCTCCAAACCACGAATCTCGCCGACTCTGTGTTTGATGCGACTCAGATCCTTGGTCTTCGTGAGACGGACCGCGACGCCAACGCCGTGTATCTGTCGGCGGGCGAGGCACACCATGAGCTCGTATATGTGGAATCCGATGTTAATGGCGTCGATGGGTTTGGTCTTGTCGCCTCTGACGGTGACGCTCTCCGACAAATCCGTTCCCGCGTACAGGACGAAGGCTTCAGGATCGTCAACTCAAAACCTCGCCTGGACGGGATCGAAGATGGATTCGCCTTTGTCGGACCAGAGGGCTTCCTCTTCGAGATTTACATCGGCATGCAGAAAGCAGGCCGCGTTGAGAGAACCTTTGGGCCGGACCGCTACGGGCACATCAACTTCCATCCGCGAGATGTCACCGGCATGATGAAGTTCCTCCATCGGGTCTTGGATTTCCGGCTTTCGGACACGATAGGTGACGACTATGCCTACTTCATGAGATGTAATCCCGACCATCACGGCATCGCCCTCATACGGGGCGAGGGGACTCTGCACCACCATGCCTGGCAGACACAGAGCATCGCGGATTTGAGCAAGCTTGGCGATCGCCTCAACGCTGTTGGGCGCGAGTTGATCTGGGGACCGGTACGCCACGGAGCCGGCCACAATATCGCCGCCTACTTCGTCGAGACGACCGGCGCCGTTGTCGAGCTGTACACCGACCTTGAACAGATCTATGACGATTCCCGATCGCCAGTCGTATGGAGCGAGGGCGACAACTGGTGGAACATGTGGAGCTCCTATCGTCCAACCGAATTTCGCAAATACGGCATAACGCCTGTGGTTCGGTGACCATGCGCGCGCGAATGCGTCAGACCGCCCCTGCGCGGTACGCGACGAACCGGCGAACGGCGAACTGAATGGTAGTGGACACGGGTCAACAAGCCCGCCTGCACGGAGTCCGGCTGCTCCTAGCGCTTGTCGCCGCAATTGTCCTCGGGCTCAACCTCCGACCTGCGATTACATCTGTTGCTGCGCTCCTCGATGAAATCGCCGTCAACCAGGGTCTCAGCCCCGTTGACCTCATTCTCCTTTCCGCACTGCCCGTCGCCGCGTTCGGCATCGCCGCTCCAGTCATTCCGCCGCTGGCAGAACGATTTGGGATCGAGAGGTCCCTACTAGTGGCCATGGTCGCACTTGCGGCGTCGCTCTGGCTCAGGGCCGCGTCGCCCCCGCTCCTGCTGCCGGGGACGTTCCTAGCCGGCATTGCCATCATGTGCGGCAGCGTGCTCCTTCCGCCGTATATCAAGGCCTTGCAAGTCTCCAAAGTATGGGTCGGAGTGATGACAGCGACGTTCGGAGTTGGTGCTGCACTCGGCGCAGCACTCTCGCGGCCCCTCTATTCGTTATCGGGCGACGTCAATTGGACACTCGGCGCTTGGGCGGTACTCGCGTTGCTTGCAGCGGCTGCCCTCGTCCTGCCGACGGCTGAGAGCCGTCGCACGCGCCCGATCAGGTCCGCCAATTTCCGGCACCTGAAGACGACGTTCGACAGCAAGACAACGGCCGCACTTGTCGCTGGGGTTTTCGCGCTCCAGGCGATGCTCTTCTTTTCGATGACTGCTTGGCTTCCCGCAATGCTTGTGGCCCGGGGGGTAGCGCCATCAGGCGCCGCTGGCCTACTTGCCCTCTTCAGCGCCATCGGTTTAATACCGAACCTGATCTTGCCGGTCGTAGCGAAATGGCGCACCACTTTTCGAACAGTGGCGGCTGTCACTGGTATCTCGATCGCTTTGGGCCTCATGTTCCTCGCGTACGGTCCGCCGGAGTCGGCAGTGTGGGCCGCGCTCTGGCTCGGATTCTTCCACGCAGCCGCCTTCGGCTTCGCCATGGTGCTTCTCGTGGACAAGGCCGCCGATGTTGCCACGTCGCGGAAGCTATCAGCACTGAGCCAGGGTGCCGGCTACCTCCTCGGCGCAGCTGCGTCGGCACTAATCGGTGCAATTTTCGCCGCAACGGGGAGCTGGACTGGATCCATTTGGGTGCTGGCGGCGATAGCGGTGGCATTCGCGGCGGTGACTTCGGTGGCGCTGGCTCGGCCGACACTGACGGGAATCACGAATGCGGGGCCCAGCTCGCCAGCAGCCGATCTCGGTTCGGAAACCCGCAGAGTACTCAATCAACGAGAGATGGAGAACAAATGAAGTTCGCAAGCTACAGCGCAGAGAATGGCGCAGCCACCTGGGGCGTGGTCGATAGGGGAACGGTTTTTGACCTCGGCCCAACTGGACTAAACGTCGCACCAAGTCTCCGCACCGCAATCGCGCAAGACGCACTTTCGGGGTTCGGGGGTGCCCTCGAAGCGGCACCCAGCCAAGCGGAGGACAGCGTCGAGTTTTTGCCCGTGATTCCTGACCCGGGCAAGATCATCTGCGTCGGCGTCAACTATCGCAGCCATCAGGAGGAAACCGGCAAGACTGGACAGAAGGCACCAACCATCTTCACGCGCTTCGCTGATTCTCAGATGGGCCATCGCCAGCCAGCCCAGATGCCGCGCGTGACTGATCAATTCGACTATGAAGGTGAACTTGCCGTCATCATCGGAAAGGAAGCCTTCCGCGTAGCCGAAAAGGACGCGTTCGACTATGTCGCCGGCTACAGCATCTACAACGATTTCAGCGTACGCGACTGGCAGCGAGCGGCATCCCAATGGATACCCGGCAAGAACTTCCCCGGTACGGGTGGCTTCGGTCCCTACTTCGTCCGTGCAACCGATGTCGACGACCTAGACAGCCTCACGCTCGAAACGAGAGTGAACGGTCAGATTCGACAATCAGCTTCCATCAAGGACCTCGATTTCTCGATCCCCCAGCTGATTGCGTACATCACGACATTCACCAGGCTCGCGCCGGGCGACGTGATCGTCACCGGAACGCCCGGCGGCGTTGGCCTGTTCATGTCCCCTCAGGGCTTGCTGGCGGAAGGCGACCTGGTCGAGGTCGAGATCACGGGAATGGGCGTTCTCAGGAACGAGGTGGCACCCGAGGCGTAACGCAGCCTCGCGCAGACAGCAAGCACTGGCTTCTCGAACGCGGGCCCCAGGGGCCCGCGGGGCATTCAGCAAAGCGGTCGAGCCGCGACTTCCGTGCGCGGTGACGAGGAGTCCGCAGGAAGGTTCGGCTGTTGGGCGTCCACAGGCCTGGGAACTCAAGTCGGTGAACGGCGTGCATGTTTTCGACGGTAGTGATCCCCGTCCCTCTCACCTCGCCTGGGTTTGCGTGAGCGTCGATGGGTCATGACGGTCTGGTTCTGCGTTGTGCCAAACGTCCCTGATTTCGGCTGGCCATGCGTCGGACAGTGGTCGCTTTGTCGGGGCTTCAGCGTTCGGCAAATCTCCCCTCAGCACACGGCGTTCCGGGCCGTTCTGCAGGCAGTCGCGGGCGGTCGCCAAGTTGCGAGCGGCGGCGTCGGTCCAAATTGAAGGAATCACGACCGTTCGAAGTGGGTTGTCGCGAACGAAGGGACCGTAAGAATCCTTCGGACTGATTGGAACCGGTTCCAGACCGAACCTAGTCGACGTGGAGTCGACGAAAGCCTCCGCGTCGCGGTACGCCTCCGCGAGCGCGTGCTCAGAGTCATGGCAGGCTTTCGCGTTCTTCTCGGCTTCAGTGTTCAGCCGGACAAGCACGCGGTTGTACTCGGCGAGCCGTGAACGAGAATCGATCCGCGCACGGGCCCAATACGCGACGATCGGCACGAGGAAGGGAATCGATGCCCACAGGAGCGTCGTGATGTTCATTTCGCTCGGGACGTGCAGAACGTCCAAGCGCCAGGCATGGCTGAAAGCCTCGTATACGAACGCTGCAGACAACACGAGGATGCTGACGATTAGGGACGTCATTGCGAAGTTACCCGAGACGTCATCCTTGCCCCCGCGCTTTCGCTTGAAGAGGTCCTTGGCTGCTGCTTCGGCTGCTTCACGACGCTCATCGGGCGTAGTCGTGATGGGGGTCGGTGCCGTCTGCGAGAGCCGGACGACACGACGCGCCTCAATCAGCGGGTCTGGAACCAGCGATTTCCATGCCGTGTCCCATCTCTCTTCGATTTCCGAAGCCGTGCTAGCGATGGGGTCGAACCTGTTTTGGAAGGACTCCCATGCTTTGCCGTCGGCGCTGATGATCCAGCGCAGGGTGGCAGTCTCCTCCTTCTGTTGCTCGATGATGTTCAGGAGCGCCTCGCGGTCGTCAGCCGCTTCATCGGCCGCCTGCTCCAATATTTCGTAGGCGGCGGCGGTTTGGGCCTTGCTTTCAGCGAGAGCGGTTTGGAACTCCTCAGTCTGCGTCTGGATTGCAGAGCGAGTTCCCTCGTGCAACTCCGCTTGCCGGCACGCATAGCAATCGTGGTGGTGAGTGACGTGCTTGTGACAGCCCACGGTAAGTTCCTTTCGGCATCATTCAGATGCCGAGCCAATCGGAGCCACGGCAAACATGAGACGAACACACAGACTATTGGTTCGGGATGTCTCGCCGAGCGCGTGAAGTGGCCCCAGAAGAGGTGCCGAGAGAGTTATGCGACAGCGACGCCCGGCGTTCACCATGGAGAGTTTTAGCGGTCTGCGTCTGATGTGACCGCTAATCTGAGCCCGTGAGTGAGACTGAGGATCCGATAGTCGTGATGCGGACGAAGCGGCCCCGATGGCTCGACGTTAGTGTCGCAATCGCGGTCCTACCAATCGCCGTCGCCGCACTTCGGATACTCCTCTACTCCGGCGGCGACCCCGTGCTGATGAAGGTGCTCGTCGATACGCTCGACATCCCCACGCTCATCCTCGGTACGCTCCTGCCGCTACTGCCAGCGCTCCTCTGGCTCCCCCTCCAGCCGCTAATCCTCGATGCATCGCTGGCGCGGCAACTTCTGGGGGGCAAGTCGCGCACGTTGTGGATCATCCTCGTACTGGTTCTCGTGCTGATCTACCTCCTCATTGGGCCCTGGCCGAGCACCATCGAGATGTTGCGGAACTGCGTCATCGGCGCCGCCACGGGCGCCGCCATCGCCTACTGCTGGTACGTATTCAAGGAGCGCCGCGCCGGGCATCGATGGCTCACCGCGCTTCGCGTTCGGCTGGGTTGGGGCGTTGCACCTCCGGTCGGGCGCCCTATCCACGTGCTGATTATTCCGCTCGTTGTCCTCGCGGCAGTCTTCGCAATGCCCCTAGGCATGTGGCTCCCTCTCGAAAGGGTCACTACTGGTAGCACGCCGGTGCTCGCGTACGTCCTGCAGAACGAGAATGACTGGGCCACCCTCATGGAAGAGGACAAGACAGTGCTCCGAGTACCTGCGACCTCCATCACCGAGCGGGCGATCTGCGATCAGGGAGAGTACGAGTCGCTCATCACGACTTGGACAGGTGGCGCAAAGACCACTCCTTCGGTCTGCGACTAGCGAGCACCCGTCCTCGCGGCGGGCTGGTGGCCCGTCATGAGCGCGTGTGCGGTCAGCGAATCGCGCGTTCCGCTCCTCCACGCGGAAAGGCGCCGGCTGCGTCATTGAATGTCGCATAGCGCCGATAGGCTCTGATCGACCCGAAGCCGTGGGGGGAATGGCATCGGAAGTCGACGGCGATCGACCAACTTTTTGGGGGAACCATGAACCGCACACCACGAGCCGCGTTAACGGCCACAGCGATGACAGTGTTGCTCGCAGCGCTCGCTGGCTGCACCAGCCCGACCGACGAGTCGACTTCTACAGAGCGGTCACCAGCCGCAATCGCGGAAACCGCTCCTGCCGTTGACCCGGGACCCGTGACGCTCACAGCTGCCGACGGCGCGCAGCGTTACCTCGACATTGTCTGCGCAAACAATATCGCGGCCGGCAAGCTTGCCGACGCGTTCACCGCGGGCGAGGCAGAGTGGCTAAATGGCGGCGCTCCCGACCCCGGCGCGGTGAAGACGGCAGCGACCGATCGCGTGGCGCTGAACCGCATCGCGATCGAGCAATTGGACGACACCTACTTCGTCTGGCCGGACACCGTTGCAGGCCACCTGCCCCACATCCGGACCAGCTACATGGCAGAGCTGTCAACGCTCAACGCGATCGCGAACGCTGGTTCGTACGAGGATGCGTACTACACGACGTGGCCGGAGATGCCCGCTGAGCAGCAGGCAGCTGCCCAGGAGATCCGCTACCAACTCGGCCTGTCGGCCGACACGGACGCCAGCTGCGTCGGCCACGAAAACGGCCTCAACGCGCTCGCCGCAGCGAAAGCTGATCGAGACGCCGCGCTTGCGGCAACGGCAGAATAGGCGCCCACCGGCAATCTCGCCATGATGGCGGCGACCAGCGACTCTTTGGCGGAACAGGCTTGACTACACAGCACATCGGAGCGGCGGGGGAGATCCTCGTCCAGTACCAGTTGTTAAAGCTCGAAATCGACAGCGCCCGCCTCACCACCGACTCGGGCGTCGATTTGGTGGTGTACTCCCCCGGTGACGGCGCGGCGACGACTGTACAGGTGAAGACGGTCCGGTCGCCCATGCCCTCGGGCGGGAGTGGCAAGGCCGCCATCGGTTGGAGCTTTCCCCACGATTGCCAGGCGGACATGCTCGCCGTGACATCGCTGTCAACGGACACCGTGTGGCTCTTCACTCTGGCCGAGGCACGAGAACTCGCACAACAACACACCACCGCAGGCGCTCGACGGCTCTATTGGTACACGGACGAAGCGATTGCACAGAAGAACGGTGTGCCGTTGAAGCAGAGCGATATGGCAGGGTACCTGCTTAGCGCGAGAGCGCCCATCCTCTTTCGCGTGAATCGGGGCCGCGAGGCCATCAGGTTTGGTGCTGCCGGCGCCAATGGGTAGGCGGCAGGGTTGGGTTGTACTGGTCGACCATATGCCACAGGCCAGCCCGTACCTCGACGGCGGCGAGGATCGGATGCCGGTTCGGTGTCGGGTTCTTCGCCGCTCGGGTGCGCGCGTCGATGGCGTCTTGGCGACTGTGCTGCATGGCCATGAGTGCTCCTGTGGTGCTTGGAGCAGCCCGGCCGCTGCGTTACGTCGATTCTAACGACTGGGCCACAGTCGCTTCGAAGAGAACAAAACTGATCTGTACCCCCCTTATGCTCGTCAGAACGCCTGCCCCCCTGCAGGCGTTTGGCACGTCATCCCTGTCTCCGGGTAGAGACATGAGTGGATCGTGCTCGCTTCGTCTCCGGGGCGCATTCGGGTTGTATCCCGGAGGCGAAGCACATTCGAATCACGCTTACCGGGAGAGGACTGCTCGTGAATCTCTCCTGCCCAAATTGCGGAGCATCGATCAGGGCGGTTGTTGATCGCAAATATAGTTTTCGTAACGCAAACCATTTTTCGTTGACGGTTCAAGTGTCGCTTGCGAAACCTCACCGTCACGCTTGCCCGAAAGCCGAACTAGTAGGAGGGTTGGGGCGCCTCTCGGACTGCTCGCTGGCGGTGGCGAATTATCGAGGTCAGACTGCTCACGCTCAATGGCGAGGCCGGATTGATCCATCCACGAAGATCCATTTTCGGGAGTAGCGTGTCGACATTTCGCCACTGTTGGTCAATGGAAATCGAGCAGTCGTGGATAAGGTCGGCGCCGTGGGGACGGTTGAGGATGTCTACCGTCATGGCTGTCATCCCGGCAGCGGCTGGCCCGAGCACCCGCAACCACCGTGTAACGGCGCATGCCGGGCACGCCGGTGCTGAGTCCGCTCGCGCGACCATGCGTCGTGCAATGGCAATTTCAGGTTGCAGCTTCACATCTCGCGTTTCCACAGCGAGGGCCTCTCGACTACTCATCCCCAATACGGCGATTAGAACGAGCAACCAAGCGTCGCGTCTGCCTCGAAGGCCGGCGGGGAATCCGGATGCCGGCATCTTTTCCAACAGTTGTGGCCAACCCTCATCGAGGCCGCCTGTGGATCGGGTCTTGAGACCGCCAGACTTCAGCGCACGCAGTATGGCCCTGGTCCGTCTCTTCTGAGTGGCCTCCGGCCCAGACACGTCTCTAAGAAACGCTTCGATTTCGCGTGTCGTGCAGCTCAAAGCGTCGATTTGCATGGACGTGCACCAATCGCGAAAGAGCAGCCAATCCCTGTCGGTGACTTCGTCCAATCCTCACCTCCGCGACCGGAGTCTCAAAGCCAAGACTTCGAATCGCTCGCTCGGTATACCGCCGCTGCCCGCTCCTTCGTCCTTGTACGTCCAAGGTAGGACTCGCGCAGCGCTGGGCGAACGACGCTGTCCCGCCCTAAGCCGTACCGGGCAGTCGGGACAGCCATGGGTGCGCAGACGGTTGGTAGCCTTCGCGTATCGAGTGTGGCCAACCTCGCAAGTCCAGAATCGACCTTGATTTCCGGGGAGGATTTCAGCCGGAGAAAGGCCCATATTGGCTTCAAAGTCCCAATCGAGGATTATGAACGGGTAGCGTGCCGCAAGCGTGAACATTTCGAATCCCTCCTCGTGGTCGCAAATCGGACAATTGGAGTTCGCGGTCATTTGCTTCACCGACTTTGGGTAGGGATGGCCGTGCGCGCAGCACCACCAAAGGCGAACCCCTCCAGCCGCCAGCACCTCATAGGGCTCCAAGCCAAGGTTCAAGCCAACGTGCCACTTTTCGACCCAGTCCGGGTGTCTGGTTGCAATGTCGTTGAAGCCGGGCAAGACCAGGCGATCGTCACAATACGGACACCCTGCTCCCCGCTCTCTTGCAGGTATTGACTCGTAGAAGGAGTGATTGCGTTGACATCTCCAGAAGTGCAGGCCACCTAAACCCGGCCCTGCTAGGTCTGCTGGCATCCCGTTCATCGGGCAATCCCATTCGTTCGCGAGACCCAGAGACATCGAGGCTAGGTCGTTGAAACCGGGCAGAGTGGCGCGCCCCGCGCAGTACTCGCATCCCGTGCCGCGCACCCGAGCCCGTACTTCTTGGTAGAAGAAGTGCTCCTGACTGCATCGCCACCACAGCCATTTCTTAGAATTCGGCGCAATGGTGGCTGGGGCTAAGTCTTCACCAGGGGCCCAGTACAACTCAGCTGCGATGTCAGGGTAATATGCGGCCAGATTACGTTCGGGGGTAACCCGGCCAGGGGCGTGCGCCTCGCACGTGGGACACACCTGGCGAACGATCTCCGCAAACACCGTGCCGCGGTAGGAGTGATTCTGCGGACATAACCACCAGTACCAGGTCGTCTTGTCACTCAAAGCCACAGCATGAATATCCACTGACTTGTTCTTCTCGGGATGCCAGCGCGCGGCGACAGCCGGATGGAGATCCACCAGCGTGTTACACCCTCGCAGCTTCTTGTCGCCGGCGCATATTGAGCATCCGGGCATTTGGTTCTTGAACGACTCGGCGACGAACGATGGCTGGCGCAAAGTCGTATGGCCGCGTGGGCAGAGATTCAACAGAGCCGTCGCCGACGTCGATCTCGTCCGTAGACGTGTTGGAGCGTCTGACTCGGCAACAAATAGCGCGATGCATTCGAGCCACTCATTCCCGAGGCTAGTGCGCAGGCATTCGATGTAACGCTCGAATGGTTCGAGCGGACGGGTGACGTCCTTTAGGTCGATAGCGCTACGGCAGACCTGATAGCTGCGGTGCGGTTGGTCCCAGCCGAGCAGCTTGTCGCGGATCGTGGCGAAATCTGGCCGGATCCAAAGCCATAGGCCATCGACAAGAGCCGGGTGAGGTCCAATAGTTTCGTCTATCGAGTCAACCAGCTCGGCGTATGCATCGCGGAAGGTGAGATGCGGGTCGAAGAGTTTCTGCTGGAAAGCTGGGGCGGTGATGAGGTCACCCAATCGAACAACGGTCGCGAAGTGGGATGACTTCGCGCGGGACCTTCCAGGCCGGTCGGCCCCCTCCATGGCGTGAGTGACGATGGACTCTAGTTCGTTCAGGAGAGTCTCGTCCAAACGCCCTGATTGAAGCAGATCGCGTAGTCGGCGATCTGCTCGGACTGTCGTTTGATCCACTCGGTGTTGCTCGTCAAAGGGGCATCCGGGTCCGATCCATACTGCGTGCTTGTGGCACACATAGGGGTAAAGATGAGGCACTTGTGCCACACGTTCCCCATGCTCGCACCGAGCACAGCTGTATCGTGGGAGCGGCAGAATGTCGTGCCGGGGCGCCGTGCGTAAAAGTTCCTGAACGCTTCCCGACCTCAGCCGATTCCATGCCCTCGTCTCGTATCGGTGCTGGTATCTATTTCCACTGAGCACCTTCAGTACTTGAAGGCGCGCTTCATACGAGCTTGTGCCAGGATCGGCCTGTCGAATTTGTCGCGCGCACCATTCGAAATGGCTCGCCTGAACAGAGTTTGCGCTCAGGAGCCGTTCGACATAGCTCTCATCCGACTCGAGATGCCCGGGTTTGGGTGCCAGGCGCAGCGGCCTGACCTTAGACCGCTCAGTCGGGTGCATGCCTCACCCCAAATGGGAGACCACCATTCGGTGCCTTTGCGTCGAGTTGGATTCGTTCCATGACGTCGAGCGTGATTAGCTCGTCGGCAGGGTCTCGTTGTTCCCGAACGACCCTCATCGCAGAGCGCGTCAAGAGAGTGTTGACCGAACCTATCCGCCCACCGGTGCGCTCGTGGATGTAGCTACTCAGCGGCTGCAGAGGGTTCTGCTCCGAGCTCAGTAGCCCAAGGCGCTTCCAAAACCCAGCGAGCAAGCCGTTCCATTCCCTCGCTTGCTCGACAGTCCCCGCGGGATAGTCGTGGAGCCGGAGCAATTGGCTTCGACCCATAAATTGCTCGCCGTGCGGGCCAGCGAAAAAGGGACCGTTCTCTATGTTGAACCCCGAATAGAGAAAGGAAACAGGTACAGCTTCGATCAGGTCTTTCAACACTTGAGCTGCGTGATGGACGCCTTCAGTCTTCCCTGCAAGGTTCTGAATCTCATCGATGACGAGGAGGCGAGTGTTCGCCGCGTACATCTGCGGAATGACCATCTGAATGATCTCTTCTGCGGTGGCGTTCGTACGCATCGGAAGCCCGAGGAATATTGCAAATCTTCCGACCATCGCTTTGGCGGTAGCGTTGGGCGGCACGGATACAAAGATGATGGGCACAGAGTTCGCATCCGCTGCATCCGGAAAGACTTCGGTGTAGGTGTGGTAAAGGTGCCGCATACATTCCAGACAAGCTGTCGTCTTGCCCGAAACGGGGGTTCCAGACAACAGAACACCAGATCGACCCCGTTTTTTCTGCGAGAGCCACATAGTATCGCCGAGCGTTTCTATCAGCGACCGAATTAGGCGGGTTGGGACAATCAAATCCCCACCGAGATCCATTAGACGGGTTCTGTCGAACCTACGGCGGGTCTCAGCGTCCCAGCGGCGCATTTCGTCCCAGCTCGGCGAAGTCGGCCTGGTCTGAGGCACCGAGAGGAACTGTCGAAGGCCTGCGGCTCGGTGCAATCCACGCTCGTCATCATCCTCGCTCAATTCTTTCAAGGTGTGTCCTCCTCATCGAGTTCAATTTCCATCGGCTCAATCGCCGCGAGGTCATAGCTGCGCGATGGCTCCGCTGAGATCGCAAGGTGTGCGCCAAGTTCAGATTCGCGCTGACGAGCCGCATCGTTTCGGGCGCTGTGCGACTCCTCCCTCTTCCGTTGCTGATGCCCCTTGACGAGCCCGCTCGTCACTGCGTGCGCCTCTTCGTTCGTCACCGATATCGAGCCCTGATCATAGAGGCGAGCCCAGTCCTCAATTGCCTTTCCGAACGGCTGGTCAAGGTGGCTTCGGTCAACCAATTTGCATGCGATCCAGTCGTGGTTCGGCTTCTCAACCCAGACCTGGCCGTAGTTGTAGGGGTCAAATCGTATGGGCCACCGGCGACCTGCGCCAGCCCAGTTAGACGGCATGCCGCGGTATGGATCCAACTCCCGCGAGTCGTACCTTCGGTTTCGGAAGCTCACCCCGAGACGCCCGATTGTGCGATAGTCCGGCGACATGAGAGAGATGTAGCCGTCGCTCGTGATCGGTTGCAGCGGCTCGTCGGACGTGAATCGCCGCATGGCTTGATACAGGGTATTGGGTGAGTGCATGATGCTCGGGTACAGCGGATCCCGCAACGATGCATGTCGGCGGTTGGCGTAGATGTAAGTGCACCAAACGTCAAACAGGCGGGCCAGTTGCTCAATGCTCAAGAGCTCCTGTTTTTCGACGTTACGCCCGCGATTTTCCGGGCTTCCGCCTGTGAAACCGGGAATGTACTGGGCGAATCCAGTCTCGATGTATCGGAACAATCGTTCGACGTTGGGCTTGTCGGTTGGGGTGTAGGACGCGGCCTCAATTCTTGTGACACCGAAGCGGTCGCATGCTGACACAAACTCTCGAGATACGTAGTCCGCGCCGTGATCCGTGACAAGTACGTGCGGGCGCACGTACGGAGCCGGAAGCAGGGCAACGTCAAGCTCTGAACCGAACACAGCAGGCCACACGTCCTTACTAAGGAGTTCCGTCAGCTCTCGGTCGACAGGTCGGGACTCTGGAGGGAGTAGCGCTCGGGCAAGTAGATGTACGTGGTCGATTGCCTTCATTGCCACTATCCGAAGACAGCTGCCGATGATGAGCCTCGTGGGTATGTCGATCATCACCGTTAGCTGCGCAGCATGCGCCCTTCCTTTGTAGTCGCGGACCATGATGTCGAAGCCGGAGCTGTCGATCTGGACGGCGCTTCCAGGGAATAGCTCGACTCGGGTCCTATTCAGTCCCTTCGGCTGGTTGGCGGCTGATTGTCTCGTAGTTGCCTTGCCAAGGGTGTGTTTGCCGTTGCCGAGCATCTTGAGGTAGTTACGCATGGCGGAGCGAGACGGAAACCGGCTTCGGAAGTCAGGATCGAGCACTTCGAGATGATCACGAGTGCGAGCGATAAAGGCGTCCAGAGAGCCAGTCGATGTGAATATGCTGTCGTCAATTGTTTCGAGGATCGCCTGCCTGACCTTGGGGTGAACGCGCCCCAGCGGGTCCTGGGCGCGTAGTTTCCGGCCGTCAACGAGGGCGGCAGGCCCGCCGATCTTCCAGCTCCGCTTTTTGTTTTGCAGTGAGCGCAGCGTCATGGGAGCCCCAAGCCGGTCGAGTTCGTCGAGCTTTGACCTTTCGCGAACCCCAGCGGGAAGCTCCGGCCGATATTGAGGGCGCGGCTCAATGGCGCCGCTGAGTTGTTGCCCGGTCACAAGTTCACGCATGTGCAGATCGAGATCAGGGGGGTTCAATTCTGGGAGGCTGGCGCTGAGACGAAGCCGGCCGGGCTCAGATGACACGCTTGATCGTGAGGGTCGGTCTACTTGGCCAATCGGAACGCTCCGCACGGCGCCCGAGTTCATGTCGCGGAGTGTCACCCAGTCCTCCTCGACGATCACCACGGCGAACTTGATTCCTCGGAGAAGGAGGAGTTCACCTGGTTCGAAGCTTCGCTTCTGCCCGTCGCCGCTCATGGTTCACCGTCCCAGATGATGAGGGTGTCGTCGCCCAATGGCGCCATCAAGTCGAAAAACAAGGCACGCTTCCACATCAAGTGAAAGAGCGCTGCGTACGCGGTCGGGAACCCCAGCGCGCTCGCGGCGCGCCCGATTGAAACGGGATCAGCGCAGATAGCCCGGACGCTCTCGACGACAGCCGAGGGCGGCGCGAACCTGTCGAATCGATAGCCCGCAATCCATTCCAGGTTCTGACTCGCTGACCGGTTGGGAGCTCCCGTCAGCACCTCATATCTCCAGCCGACGGCTTGGCAAACTGACTCCGTCATGACGAAGGTCTGGATAGTTTTGGGGTCCAGAAGCGCGGCGGGCCGAACGTCATAGACAACTTGCTCGCCGCTTGCGTGGACCGCAAAATAGTCCGGATAGTGCCGCAAGTTATTGGGGAAAACGATGCAGAACGGCTGCGCAGAGATACCACGTATGGTGCAGAAATGGTCGAGCATGCGCAGCGCAGCGCACTCAACGAGTGACTCGTACCAAACAAGATGCTCGAGTTGCGCGAACCAGTAGAAACCCTGGTAGTTGCGTTTGTGTGGGTAGTTGATGGGCTCACGAGAGGCTAGCGATCGCTCGAGCTGTACATGGGTGAGCTCGGGTCCGGCGTGCAGCATGTGCTCGCCCTTGTGTTCATCTATCCAGTAGATGTCTGGGGCGGCCGAAGTGGGTTTCTTCTGACCGAAGGGGTTGGCTCTGCTCGCGCCGAAGGATCCCACGAGTTGTCAGCTCTCAACAAGGCTTCGCATCGTCGTTGTGGAAGGCGAACGCAGCGTGGAGTGACCGCTGGAGCAGGATCCAAGTAGCGACCGTGCGTTTGCCTGAACGCCCGGATGCGAACCAGATGCTGTGTCCACCTTGTCGCGGTGGATTTCCGCGGACATGACAGCGACTGTAGTATCACCGATCCTGAAAGTCACTGGGTCCCTCCCAAAACGCGGAGCACCGTCGCGATCAGGACGGCTAGAGGCTGGGTCCGCGCAATGCGAGCATCTTCGCCATAGAAGGTTTCAGCCCTCTTGCGTGCCTGTTTCTTGGGCACTGTGATTACGGCGCACCGATACTGATCGCGGAGCAAGGTGACTGTCGTGAGCTGCGTAATCGATTCGGCAAGCAGCACCACGCTTGGGCGCGTCCTGGACTTGAGGAGCTCATCGACAGACGCCGCGGCGATGACGACCGTCAAGCGACGATCGCGCTCGAGAACCACGGAGAGGCCCGACCGGTAGTGAAGCTCCGGGTCCACAATGGCGATGCTAATCATCTCGAGTCCTGCTCGTCCTCAATGATCCAATGCAAGCTTGGCGATAATAATAACCGACAGAGTGGGAAGTTGGAAGAGTTCTTGGGTGACCGCGGGAGAGGCTCCAGTACACCCAAAACGGTCCATCCCGCTTGGGCAGCGGCAAGCTTCGGTTGTGGCACCTGGGCTCGCGCCCGTAGTGCGCGACACGCCTGAAAGGTTGCGGTCATGACCCGACTGCTGCTATTCATTACTTGGTTAATGTTATAACCACAGGAGAGAGGTGTCGATGTCTGACTCTTCGTTGTCCTCTACGGTATTGTCATGGCTCGACCTCCCAGACCTAAGCCGCGTGATCTCGCGGTTGGCTGGCCCGACGTGAAATCCGAAGATTTAGCTGGCGAGGTCGCCCGGCTGTTTGCGCTCAATGTGCGGCACGCGATGGGTGACCGCAGTATTCGATCCGTTGCGGCGGAGGCTGGTATCGACCACGTCACGCTGGGGAATGTGCTCAAGGGCGACTCCTGGCCGGACCTCGTCGTTATCGCTCGCCTGGAGTACACCTTTGGCGTCGACCTCTGGCCAGGACGTGTCAAGTCGGGGGCGCGGATCCCTCGAGCTTGAGGTGCCAGCGATCTAACACTGGATACAAGTTTGTTGAGCACGGCGGCAAAGCCTCTGGGGAGTTCAAATGCCTTTAAGCCCCCCATCGCAAGTTCCGATGGGCTGATCGCTGGCTCGAATTGAGAGCACCGTTGTTGTCGTTCGCCTGGTGAAGATGACGTAGCGCGGGTTGCCGAGAGGCTCGAGAACGAAGACGGCGGGGAATCCGACCTGGAGGCTGACGACAGTAAGTATTTTAATGAGCTCACCGTCGCGCCTCAGGCGCACTGATTGAACCCCGGCGCCATGCGATTGGAGGGTATTGGCTCGCGACCGACAAAGGGTCATACGGTCGAGATCCACCAGGTACTCGCTCCCGCTGACAGTGCGGACAACGACGCGGCCGCTTGCTGGGCCAGGCTGGTCCTCCCATTCCTCACCGAAAGAATCTGGACCCGAGGGGAGGTGGCCGAGGAGGAAGTTGGCCAGCTGATCCACCGCGCCATCGCGGGTCTGTTCCGTCCGGCTTACCGGACAGTAACCACCCTCCCGGCGAAGGGCGAGTTCGAGCGTGAGGGATCGGTTCAACGTGACTACTGCGATGCGGCACTCGGTGTCGCTGACGACCCGGATTAGTACGAGTCTTGAAAGAGTGGTCTCAATGAGAAACTTGAAGTGAAACCACGACCTAACCGGTGCGAGTTTGGAATCCCCGGTACGGAAGAGAATCGCCGGCTGACGACTCGTTTGGTCATCGCGCGGCTGCCCTTCGAAAGCGGTCATGAGACAGAGGCTCGGGTCGTCGGGTTCTCAGCGCTATTGAGGAGCTGGAAATCGACGCTCACCTCGAGGTCTGCGACGGACGTATTGCCTAACGCAGCTCCGGTTGCGTGCCTGGTTCCAACTTCGGTTGTCAGCTCCTGCATCATCGCGCCTCCGATAGTGTGGCGATTTTAATCGCCACACTATCGGAGTACAGCAGGGCGTCAAGGGCCACCTGATGCAGGGCTTCTGGCAGCCCGGTCTGACTGGCCTCCGCTCGGTGCGGGCTGGGGGCTCTCGCCCGACTCGACCATGTGCCGAGAGTACCGCGCTGCCGCAGCACGTGCGAAGACTTGGAGAACCAGCGCAACGGGTGCCCCAAAAGACGACTGACACCAGCCCTTCCCGACGCGATCCGCGCACGTTATCGACGTTTGGCTCCCACCTCTCATAGGTGGCCACATCCCCTAATCAGTTGATTAAGCAGGTCTCTCTATTCGAAGCCGTAGCAGGGGGCGTTGGCGGATTGTGCGCAGAAAGAGGTCGTCGCCGGACTTCCATGCGGCAGAGCTGACTACGCGAATGTTCACTTCTCGGCCTAGCGCTCCTTCAGCTTGCGCAGCAGCCTCGGTGATTGCTGACCGCGCAGGGTTGCCGACGACGAGCACGTCTATGTCACGGGGCGCGGTTCCTGGCTCTCCTGAACGACGGGCCGCCCAGGAGCCGTAGACGTAAGCTGCCGAGACTCCATCGATCGGTTCAAGGACACGAGGGAGAACTGCGGCCGGACCGTAGCTCAGTCGCAGGAGCCCGACGACGTGGTCATACGCGGGGTCCTGCTGGTTGGCGCTAACGAGGATGGCGCGGCCGACCGCCTGCTGGTGGAACAGCCCTAGCTCGACTTGGCGTTGCACCTCGCGGTGAGTGGAGGCGTATGACGTCTCGTTCAGACGAGCGAGCTCTGCTGTGGTGTAGCTCCGGTCGGGATTCAGCAACACGCGCGCCAAGATGTCTGCTTGCGCGTCCGAGCGGAATAGAGGGCTGAGTCGAGGAGCTGCGATATTCATATTCACGATGATGTTATCGGCAATGCGAGCACTGTCACAGGTCGACGAGTAGTCCGAGGACTGCAGAGGTATGTATGAATCACATGGCACACAAATCGGTACGAGCGAATGGGCAACGCGGTGGGTGATTAGTCTCACCACCCCGTTGTACACACTACGGATGCGCACCCAGATTGACGTCGAGATGAGAGTTTTTGCCCGCCGGATGCCTGAGTACCACAACACTTTCATGGCCGGCGTGCTCTTCGACTTGATCGCTACTCTCGACCCTGCGGACCCTTGGCGGAACACTTACATCGACGATTCCCTCAACGTCCGGGTTCCGGGCGGCGAGATGTTTGGCATGTGGATGAACGCCGCGGACATGACTTTCGCCGTCAACAGCGACACGTCTGTTGACCTTGGCCTGTCGCCGCTGGCCGACCCGCTGTCCGGAGACTCCACGATGCTCTTCCACTTGGCGTCGACCAAAGGCTGGCGGGCTGCCAGTGCATGGTTGACCAACCGTCCCTCCAACGCGGAGAACGGCCAGGATCCGTTCGAGCTCGCGGAGGACGCGATCCGCTGGGCGCTATTCCGGCGCGCGAGTTACGCCATTGAAGGCGACGGCTTCTTCGCGGTCACCTCTGGTGCCTGGTTGAACCGGGTGACCAAGGTTGTCGCCGGGGAACCCTACGACGAGTCGCGGATGCTTCGACTGCGCTACAGCGCATCAGTGGAAGAGGGAACGTACGAACGGCTGATCGGTACGAAATCGCCTGAGTAGTTGGCGCTCTCTCGCCCCTCTGATTCGAGGCGGGCTCTATGCGCCAGCGAAGCATCCGAATTGAACATGGGCGTGGAGCGGGCGGCACCTAGCGATATCCGACGCGCTCGCGTCAGTTCGGCGCCGGTCAGTGCGGGACAGCCCCGACGCTCGCTGTGACACTCACTAGGCTCGGCTCATGGACGATGACTGGCTCGAAGCGATCCTTGAGGATCTGGAGATAGCAGCGATCGTGCGTGAGCGGACCGCTGCCGGTCCGGCCGTTCCGATGACAGCACTACTCGCAGAGTTCGGTGTGCAGATCGAGTAATCCCAACGTAGAACGCCCCGACCTCGTGATGTGGTGTGCCTTCCGCGGGATATTGGCGCGATGGACGGTGCCCGAGAACGAAAAGCGAGTATTCGCGGATTTCATCCAATGGCGGCAGGCTGATGGTCCTCGTGACATACGTAAGCGTCCCGCGGAAGTGGGTCTGGCTCCTTCCACTCCGCGCGGCACTCGACCGCGCTCCGCAGAGTCGTCTTTGTGAAGTATCTTCGCGTACCTCCAACTGGGGGTGCGCCGCCGAGCCCATCCATACCCGCTGAAACCCATGTGCATGACACGCTGGTTTGGAACCCGGCTGACGCGGGAGATTGGGTGGGTCGGTTGAGGCTCAATGCGGTTCGAGTTACGAATCACGCGCGATTAATGGACCTCGCACTGGATGTCCGCCGACACCTTGTGCTGGTCGGTGCTAACGACGTAGGCAAATCATCGCTGCTTCGGTGCCTCGATCTTGCTCTTGGGGCAAGTACTGCCGGACTTTACTCCCGAATCACGCCCGATGACTTTCGGGACCGAGCCGCGGAACTCCTCATCGAAGTGGACCTCATCGACTTCTCCGCCGACGAGAAGGCGCACTTTCCAGACGAGATCAACCAGGATCCCAGACTGCCGCAACCTGTGCTCACCATCAGGCTTGAAGCGCAGCTCGACCAAGCGGAAACGCTTCAAGTTCGCAGGTATTCTCCGAAGAGCGGGAACGAGCGGCAGCTGAGCCGCGAACAGCTGCAAACGCTCGGCTGGAAGATGATCGGGGCCACACAGTCGGGTGCTCGCGACTTCAGGGACGACCGCAACAGCTCATTCGAGGACATCCTCGCCGCCATTGATCTGAGCGATGAACGCCCCGAGTTTGAAGACGCGGTCGACGGATTCCAGAACAAACTGAACGACTCGATCGTTCTGGGGGAGCTTCGTGCGAAGCTTGCCACCCAGCTCTCGAAGGCGGTGCCGTCACGAATCGAAGCGGATAATCTGCGGTTCGTTAGCCGGAGTATTGCTGATGAAGACCTGCTTGCAGATGTGCGGCTTCAGATGATTCGCGACGGCGTCACGCGCGGTATGGCCGAGCAGTCGGATGGTGCCCGGGCGCTCTTCGCAATCGCGATGTACGACCTCGTCTCGGAAGCAGCCAACGTCGTAGCCGTCGATGAGCCCGAGATCCACTTGCACCCGACCAGCCAACGCAGCCTCGCCAACCTACTTCGGTCCTCGTCCAACCAGAAGGTGATCGCGACACATTCGCCTGACATCGTCGGAGCGTTCTCGCCGGAGGAAATTGCCGTCGTGCGGCGTGGTGGGCTTGTGAAACAGGCGGGAGAGAACTTTCTCGACGGCGATGCGAAGCTCGCTGCGCGGTGGTGGGTGCGTGACAAGCTTGAACCGCTCACGTCTTCTTTCGTGCTCCTCGTGGAGGGTCCATCGGACCGAATCGTCGTTCGGCGCGTCGGGCAGCTCGTCGGAAACGATCTCGACCGGCATGGGATCTCCGTCGTCGAGACTGACGGCAGCCGGTCCGTGCCGAACGCAAGGAAGGTATTCGGACCCGATGGCTTTGACGTGCCGATCCGGATGCTCATCGACGACGACGCGGTCCAGGACACTGCGGATGCTTTCGGCGTAGATAAGGGCGACCTCTCCTCTCATGGGGTCATCGTCTCGATGCCAGATCTCGAGGCTGAGTACTCAGCAGCCATCGGCGGCGAAGCGCTTTGGAATCGGCTTGTCGCGTCCGGTGAGTTCAAGCCCAACCAGCTGCTGCTCTGCACCGCATCGGGTCCAGGTGGCACGTACACGGCCGAGGATGTCGCAGCATTCTGCCGCCGGAAAAACTTCAAGGTCCAGGCGGCGCTCATCGTTGCCGCCACGCTGACCGCCGCCGAAGCCACAGCGGTTACCTCGATCAACGCGCTGCTGGCGGGAATCACCAGTGCGGACTGAAGTGCCCGCACCCACGCCGCGCCAGCAGGAGATTCGCGATTACGAGGGCCTTGGCCTACTGATCACAGCACCCGCCGGATGTGGGAAGACTGAAGCCCTCGCTCTCCGGGTTCGAGGTCTCATAGATCGTGGCGCAACCAGTCATCCGCGGCGCATCCTCATCCTCACGTTCACCAACCGCGCCAAGGAGAACATCGAGGAACGCCTCCGCAACTACCTGACCCACAGCGAGGTTCGTCGTCATGTCACGATAAGCAACCTTCACAGTTTCGCAGCGCGTGTAATTAGGGCGCACGGCAATGTGATCGGTGTCGACCACACGTGGGCCATTCCTGACTCCGACTGGGTAGGTGAGCAGCTTCGCGCCCTGGGGATACCCTCCAAGCAGCGGGAGATTGTGAAGGGGTACCTCCAAGAGGCGAAGCTCACAACCCGAACCGACGCCGAAGTCTTGACCCGCATCGCGCAAAGCCAGCACCCTCTTGCGATCCAACTCGAGCAGAAACGAGTCGCGGAAAAGCGCCTTACCTACGATGATTTGCCGCGCCTCGCAGATCTCATCCTTCGCGATGACGGTGTTGCTGCGCTGTATCGTGAGCACTTCAGTAGCCTCATCATTGACGAGTTTCAAGATTTGACGCTGCAGCAGTTGAGCATCGCGCAACGCATCGGCGCCAGCCGCATCACCTATGCCGGCGACCTAGCCCAAGGCATCTATAGCTTCGCCGGCGCGAACCCGCAGATGGTCCTGGACGCTGCACGCGCCGAAGGCATCCAAGAGATCGCGTTCGCGGAGTCGCACCGGTCCTCCCCGGCGGTGCTTAACCTTGTGAACTCGCTCACGCCAATGACCGACGGAACCGTGCTTTCCAGTTCACGGCCCGAATCATGGCCGGGCGGCGGACTCACCGGTCATCGCACATTCGAGACCGTCGAAGACGAAGCAGCTTGGATCGCGGACTTCGCCGCCAAAATCATCCCCTTGGCGCCCTCACACCGAATCGGCGTCGTCACTCGCGTGAAGGCTCGTCGCGAGGCGCTCGACAGCATCCTCAACGAAGACGGGCACCCGTTCTCGTGGTACCGATGGGACGACCCCATCTTCGACTCCCATACCGCGCCGATCCTCAGATCTCTCCTGCGGCGCGCAACTGACAGCATGCTGAGGGCCGATGACGCCGTCAAACAGATCCTCGAGCTCGTCGACCCCGTTGAACTTCATGATCCGACGACGCTGGAAAGCGTCACCGCCGGGTGCACATGGATCCAAGAGTTGTCCATCGACGGCTCGACACGGGCAGAGATCCGGGCACGCATCAAGGTTGGTGAGGATGAGACACTGCTGAGCGCCCCTGGTCTCCACCTGCTCACGGGTCACGCAGGCAAGGGGCAGCAGTTCGACTGGGTCATTGTCGCGGGAATGGAGGACGACTCAATTCCCTTTTACCTCGCGAAAACTCCGGATGCTGTTAAGGAAGAGGCGAGAGTGCTCTCCGTAATGATCTCGCGCGCACGGCACGGGGTCATCACCACCTATTGTGAACGCCTCACGAAGCCCTGGGGAGACGTTGTCGGGACCACACCATCGCGATTCTTCGGGCACTTGAATGCATCACCCTCGTACATGGGATGGGATGCCGCAGCCAACTGGCTCAACAATGCGAGCTGGGAGCAGATCGCTCAGCGGTAGTTGTTTCGTCTCGTTGGTCGCCCGCGGGACGTTTTGGGGAAGACGTTGGCGGTCGCGTCGCTGGTTGCTCTCCTGCTCCTAATTGCGGCCGGCATGCTGCTGTCTGAGGAGCCTCAAGCACCTTGACGTGGTGTGATCACGTGAGCCGGCTGTGGCCCAACCTAGCGAGCACGAGTGATCCGGGCGCGGACACATCCGACGGCCGCTCTTGTATCGACCAAAACCGCGCCTTGCCGCTATTGCCGCTGACGGGACCCAGTGCGGGCGTCGGTGCAGCGGTGATGGTTAGTGGCGCGGCGGAGGTTCGGCGGGGCTCCACGGATCCGGTGCGAAACCAGCGGGGCCGTGCGCTCGCACGTACACGCCGTGGGCTGCCTCGCATGCAGCGCGGAGCGTGCGGTAGTAACCGACCAGGTTTCGGTGGCCGTCGCGTGAGACGTGAACGGCCCGGTAGCCCTGTTCACCTCCGAGTTCGAGGAAGAGGACGACCGCGTAGGGCTGGTTGTACTGGTCGACCATATGCCAGAGGCCGGGTCGAATCTCGACGGCGGCGAGAATCGGATGCCAGTTCGGTGTCGGGCTCTTCGATGCACGAGCGCGCGCGTCGATCGCGTCCTGCCGGCTGTGCTGCATGGCCATGAGTGCTCCTGTGGTGCTTGGAGCAGCCCGGCCGCTGCCTACACCGATTCTAACGACTGACCCACAGTCGCTTCGAGAGGAGCAACACTGATTCGTACCCCCTTATGCTCGTCAGAGCGCCTGCCCCCCTGCAGGCGTTTGGCACGTCATCCGTGTCTCCGGGTAGAGACATGAGTGGATCGTGCTCGCTTCGCCTCCAGGGCGCATTCGGGTTGTACCCCGGAGGCGAAGCACACTCGAATCACGCTTACCGGGAGAGGACTGCTCGTGAATCTCTCCTGCCCAAGTTGCGGAGCATCGGTTAGGGCGGTTCGGAAACCCTACTTCGGTACTGGCCTTGCTGTCCACGAGTTCCTGCTCGACTGTCGCCGGTGCAAGACAGTGAGCTTGATCGCCGGCCATAGGGAGAAACCTGCAGTCGTGGAAACTCCTCCGCGTGTCTCGATGATTCGACGCTGGTGGAACAGGCTCTTCCTGAGGTAGTGGGTGGCGTCATTCCCCACCTTCGTGCGGGGCGCCCGAGGGGGGAGAGCGCCAAGGGTCGAGCTTAGGGACGCCCTAATCCGCGAGCGACCCCCACTCCACGGGTGTACAGATCTGTCCGCGGGGCCCCGAAGACCTACCGAGGCAGCCATGGCTGCGTGTCCTCCGGGAAACCGTCGCCAGCCATCGACCGTCGCCCCGTCGGCAGGGCCGCCACCCGGCATCGAGGGCACCACCAATAGGGATGGCCGTCTGTGCCCGCGATGTCGAGCGGCTGAAGGCACGTGGCGCAGTTCGGGCTCTGCAACACGTCCCCAAGGTCGTCCCTCATGCGCGCGATGCTACGCCCCGGCGATCGCGACCGGCCAGTGGGGAAGGGTTGGCCGACACTCCTTGAGTGTGTCATGTACGCAAAAGCGAATTCGCGCCGATTCATAACCGGAGGAGACGCATACTGGCACCCGCCCTGCGATGTCTGAGGTGAGGACTACTCTTTTGCTCATGACCTTGGGGATGAGTATGGCTGCAGGCACGGAAACACGCGTTGTGCCGAAACCTGACCGCGTATTCGTAGTTCATGGGCGTAATGACGCGGCACGCAAGTCGATGTTCCAGTATCTGCGGGGGCTAGGGCTGAACCCGCTCGAATGGAGTCAAGCGGTCGAGATGACGGGCGAAGGATCGCCCTATATCGGCCGTGTTCTTGACGTCGCTTTTGAGAATGCGCAGGCGATTGTCGTTCTGCTCACTCCGGACGAAATCGCGTATCTCCAGCCGCAGTATGGTGACGGCGACGGCGATCCCGAAACTCAGCCCTCGGCTCAAGCCCGGCCAAACGTGCTTTTTGAGGCTGGAATGGCGCTAGGGCGCAACGCGGCGCGAACGATTCTCGTTGAGTTAGGCGAACTCCGACCATTTACCGATGTGCTTGGTCGCCACGCAATCAGGATGGGCAACGGCGTTCCTCAGCGTAAGGCGCTTGCAAGCCGCCTTCGTACCGCGGGTTGCCCTGTCGACATGACCGGAGATGACTGGCTCACAGTCGGCGATTTCACGCCACCCGAGAAACCCGGTGGGGTGCTTCCACTCGGAAGGCGAGCGCCATCGTCGGAGCGACGAGGAGCCAGCGTTGACGCCCACTGGTATTCGAGCGGGGGGAACAAGCTCGATCAGCTCAAAGTCACCAATAACGGGGCAGTTCCCATCTTTGATGTTCGAGTCCACGTCCCGGAAACGCTCACCGGGGTGCAGATATGGCAGGAGGATCCTGTCCACCGGCTGCCAGCGGGCAAGAGCTTCACAATTCGCGCGCACAATTCGTCACACTCGCTCGGTGCCCCAGGACCGCAGCACTTTGATCTCAATGTGCTCGGCCGCCTCGAAGACGGTCGCGAATTCCACCAAGAAGTGTTCATCGATGCAGAGGGGTAACGCATGCAAATTCCCATTTCACTCCCACTCGACTCCGACGGATTTCTTCGCCGCGAGTGCCCGAACTGCGAACTGGAGTTCAAGTGGCACCATGGCAAGACCCCGGATGCTCCCGAGGACTTTGTCTATCCGCCCGTGTACTGGTGCCCCCGTTGCGGGCGGTCAGCTGGTCATGACTCGTGGTGGACTCCGGAGCAGCTCGATTACGCGCGAGCTGCGGCGATGGGCCCCATGCTCGACCAGCTCGACGATGAACTGGCTGGTGCCACTCGGGGGAGCAAGCACCTGAGTATCAAGCTCTCGTCCGAGCGCCCCGAGATTCCTGATCCGATGGTGGAGCCGGACGACATGATTGCGCTCCAGCCCCCGTGCCATCCGTGGGAGCCAGTAAAGGTTCCCGAGAACAGCGCACAGCCGCACTTCTGCCTCGTTTGCGGAGAGGCTTTCGCCGCTTAGTGCCATCCTTGAGCATGCGACGACCACGGATATCCCACCAGATTCCCGAGCCCACCGCCGAGGACTTGGAAAGGATTAACGTGCTCTTGCGTCATGTCGGCGGGCAACACGTCTCTTGGGGTGCACAGACTGCCCTTGATGTCTGGGTAATAGAGCAGCGTGCCAGACTCGATCAACAGATGTCTGAGCGAATTCGCGCCACCTCATCGGCCCTCGTGGTGGCGACAGTCGGTCTGGTCGTATGCACTGCCGGTCTCATCTGGGCGACGCTGGCTGCCTGAAGCGTCGGCGCGCAATCAGTATGCCCGGGAAAAGCCGAGAGCGGCATAGCGCCTCCAGCTCTCCCTTGATTGCCATCCCCACCTGTTAGGCCGCGAATCCAAAGCCGTGTAGAGGTCGTCCTTCTCCTCGTCACGTGATCAAGATCCACGTCGCCCATGGACTTGGCGAGTATGTAGAAGGTTTGGGCAGCCCGGCCAATGACGGGTAAACGTCCTGGCGATCGCAAGAACTCTTTTCGTAGAGCACGTGGCATAACTCGCAACCGAAACGGCTCGCGGGTCCATTGCCGGACCCTAAACGGGCCCGCTCGAAGCTGCTGCTTCGGCCCGCGCTGCATCTGTGCCATCCGTCGGGGCCGACTGAGTATCTCCGACTGCGATCAGACCTGGCCGGGATAGTTGCGAGCGAACGGCTCATCGCGGGATTGAGCCGCCGGCAGCTGGCGAAGGCAGCGGAGGTTGACACGTCGATGATTGTCGCGATCGAGCGGGAGAGGCCGGTCAGCTCACTACGGGGTTTGCGCAACACGTTACGGGTCCTCGGCATTGAGCCTTCCGCATTGCCGCCCCTTGTGCTGGCTCAATCCTCTAGCCAGCAGTCCGAGAGGACCCGTGTTCATCAGGCGCTTGAGGAGCGGGGCCGAGATGTGGCGCCACCGATCGAGAAGGCTGGGCGGAAGCCGCGTCTTGATCGGTGACGAGAGAGCCGGTGCGTTGGCGGCCGAGACCTAGCAGCTTTGCACCGGTAGTGTGCTGCTCATGGAACCCCGCCCCGACGACGAGATTGCCGCTGACACACGGCGAGTCATCGAGGCCGCCGGCACGGTGCTGCACCCCTCCACCATCTCGATCTGGCTCGACTCTCCCAACCAATGGCTAGGTCACTCGACGCCACGGGCGTGCATCGAGCGGGGCGACACCCTGTCGGTACTGTCGGCGCTAGAAGCGCAGGAGGAGGGTGGCTATGCCTGAGGAACAAGCGAAGTCTTTCGGCCCCGCGTATCGCCGAGGCGAAGCTTTGGTCGGTATCCCGATCACCTGGCGATCCGACACTGACGACACGCCTCGCAGCGCGATCGGTGAGGACCTGGAACGTCTGGTCGAGGAGCTGGGTCCGAACGGGTGGCTGCGGGTACAGAAGACCTATCCGCCGAACGAGCCGTTGTGGGTCTTAGTCCACCGGGTCGACGACACCCGGTTCACAGTAGAGACCGGGTTCAAGGACTATTCGACGCCGATTTCTAAGGGGACGGATTTCCGGAGGTATACAGGGGTGAGCCCGGTCACCGCTTTCACGGCTGGCGCGGTGAGCCGACACTACCTGCGGTTGGCGACGGTGCCTAAGGGATTCGGCTCGGTGCGAATCTGGTCTCCAGTCCCGGCAACTGCGCTGTTTTGGATGCGTGCGTACGCCGAGTTCGAGTGGTTGACGCTCGCCGAGGTTGTGTCGATGCTGGAGTTGCCGGAGAGCGCGACCCGCGAGGACCTCCAGGATCAGCTCCTCTCGACTGAACGTGACGGCGAGCTCGTCTACCCGGCCTTTCAATTCACCGAGGACGGGCAGGTGCGCCCGGTCATCGGCGAGCTGATCGTTGTGGGGAAAAAGTACGACCGGTCCGAGCGAGACATAATCGCCTGGCTCCTCATCGCCACCACCCAGATCAGCGGCGGCGGCGACTACGGCATTCGCCCGGTCGATCGCCTCGACGACGAGGACATCAAGGTAGTGCCTGAGGCGGCCAGGAGCCACTGGGGTGTCGACTGGTAACTGTGGAAGAAGCGCTTCAGGCGGGTGCCGCGACAGTACGGGCGGGTGAGCCCTCTTCGGGGAGGTGATCGGGGATGCCTCAGCCAACTTTGCAAAAGTGACTGAGCAGGCCGTCGGGGTGACGCTTCTGTTGTTAGCTTCTACAGAAGTGTCATCCGGGAACGACAGAAGAGCCCCAACCCGACCCATGAGAGGCGCGAGCCGATCCACGGCTGGACTTCTCAGCGCGAAGCCTGGTGGCTGAGCCACTCACTTGGTGCTGCCACGCCGATAGGGCGACGGCGAACAAAAGAGAAGGGTCGGCAGTCCTGCTCACCGGCCCTTCTCTCTTGTTTCTGCTAGACGCGCTGGGTGATCGTGCCCCCCGGGTTGTTCTTGGCGGTGTAAGCCGTCACGAACTTTCCCGTCGCCGCCGAGCGATTGACCGAACGAGCATTGCCCGTTCCATCTCCCACGCGTTCGGTGGTGGTTTTAGCTGGAGACCGCTTGGCGGTCGCCTTGGATACGAACTTTCCAGTTCCTGCGCTGCGATTGACAGTGCGTGCCATGATTGGCTCCTTCGGAGTAGGGGGAGGCCCAGAATGGACCTCCCCGGCTGTTACTTGATACGGCGAGTGGTCGTGGTGACCGTGACGCGGACAAGGACGGGCTTTGTGCGGATGCGCACGCGGCGGATGTTTGCCATGTCTTTCCTCCTCTCTCAGGGGCTGCGCCTGAGAGAGGAGAGCTATTCCGTAACAGCTGGGGACTCCGGTATAGTCAGTCTTCGCAACAAGGACTGTCTAATCTCAGGACTTGCAGGTCGACCCGTTAGAGCGGGTCGACCTTTTTTAGTTTTTGGGTGCACTCGCTAATGCGCTGACCCTCGGTGCCGAGTTCAGTCTTCTTGTAACAGAGACTCAACTCGGCAAGCACAACGCTACATGTAGTGGCCGACATTTAATCAGCCACTAGATGAAGTAATTACAACCGTGTCATTATTCACAGGTCCATCCACATGGTTATCCACTGCCGGGACCAGTTGTCCCCCGGATTGTCCACAGTTGGACGGACAATTGGGGCGTTTCTGTGGAAACTCCAGTTTGTACAACTCGCGGCGTGTCGAGGGCGTTCGCCTCGGCGACAAGGCGCAGGCACGGCCTCTTAGCGCGCTCGCGGTCGTGTGCGTAGCGCCCGCATGATCGACGACTCGGGGGATGTGCTGGAGTGCCCGAACTGCGCCACGTGCCTTCAGCTGCTCGACATTGCGGGCACAGATGGCCATCCCTATTGGTGGTGCCCTCGATGCCGAGTGGCAGCCCTGTCGACGGGCGACGGTCGACTGTTGGCGACGGTTTCGCCGAGGACACGGGGCCCTGGTCGCCTCTGTAGTTCTGCGGGGTCGAGCACTACCCATCTGTACACCCGCAGAGTGGGGGTCGCTCGCGCAGTGTGGGATCCCTATGCTCGACGCTTGGCGCTCTCTCTCTCTCTCTCCCCCCTCGAGCGCCCCCGCGTCGTCCCCGCCACCCGAAGGTGGGGATGACGCTACCCGCTACCTCCCGAGGACCCTGTTCCACCAGCGTCGAATCATCGAAGTATGGGGCGGAGGAGTTTCCACGACTGCGGGTCTCTCCCTATGGCCGGCGATCAAGCTAACTGTCTTGCATCGGCGACAGTCGAGCAGGAACTCGTGGACAGCAAGGCCGGTACCGAAGTAGGGATTCCGAACCGCCCTAACTGATGCTCCGCAACTTGGGCAGGAGAGATTCACCAGGCAGTCCCTCTCTGCAGTCTGAATCGAATAGCTTCGCCCCCCGGGGTACAACCCGAATGCAGCCCTAGGGGCGAAGCAAGCACGATCCGCTCATGTCTCTACCCGGAGACAGGGATGACGTGCCAAACGCCTGCGGGGGCAGGCGCTCTGATGAGCATAAGGGGGTACAAATCAGATTTTCTCCTCTCGAAGCGACTGTGGCTCAGTCGTTAGAATCGATGTGCAGCGGCCGGGCTGCTCCAGGGCAACAGGAGCACTCATGGCCAGGCAGCACAGCCGGCAGGACGCCGTCGACGCGCGCGTTCGAGCGGCGAAGAACCCGACAAGCAGCGAGTATTGGCCTCGGTTGCTCAGCCACCGAAATCGTGGAGCGATGTCAGGTCAGAGCCTGCCGCCCGGCAAGCCTGGCCGATAGTGGACCGCAAATCCTTCCACTCGCCGGCTTTCGGGTCATACGACTCTCCAGCTGCGGTGGGTTCGGCAGATTTCAAGTAGTTCGACGCTGCCTTTACCGCCTTGCCGACATCATTGTCGTCGATCAGCACATGGAGGTAGCCGTTCCTCACCACGTCGATGGTTTCGGTGTACTTAGCAGGAGTGATCGCCGCTAACGCAAAGCCCTCAACCGCATTGACCTCCATGGTGAGCAGGGTCGTTACTTGCCCGCATACGTGGGCCGGGCTAATAGCCGCGTCGCCAGCCTTCGGAGCCTCTAGCTCTGGTTCCGGTGTGGCTTGAGCAGTCGCAGGCGCCGGAGCTTGCGGGGCGGCATCCGGGGCGGCACACGCGGCGAGGCTGAACGCAATCGCGGCGGCTAGGGCGACGAAGCCGGTCCTACGGATGAGATTCGGGGTGAGCATTCTCGCCCTTTCTACGTGTTCTGGGTCAAGGGTTTTCAACTGGTGGCTGCCGCTGGAACCCAATCCATCACCCGACCATGTCAGCTGTGTGAGTTCTTATCATCTAAGCCTGATCCACCATGGCAGGTGCGCCCCGGAAGTTAAGGGCACCCATGCGAGGGTCACCGGTGGTCGCGTGGGTAGACCACCGGTCACCCCTTCAGGGGCCGCTTTTGCGCATGAACAGCGGCGCAACGCTGGGCGGGCATACTGAGCCCATGAAGAGCGACGCATCCCGTGCCAAGTCGACCCGATGCCTGATCGCAATCGGACTCGTTGGAACACTCAGCGGATGCGTCGCGAGCGCCTCGGACTTGGCGCGCGACAAAGTGGCCAACAGCGCTGCCGCAGTTTCCGATCGCTTGCAAACACTCTTCGCAGAATCGCCATCAGTGTCGGATGGCGATGTCACTGATCCCGGTTTCGACGCAGACCTGGCGGCGCCTGTAAGAGGGGCGCCTGTAAGAGGGTCGTACGTTCGACCCAGACGCTTTGCAGACTCTTCATCACATGGACGCTTCTTTGGTGCGGCCCGTACGCCCAGGGTTGGCGCACGATTCATCGCTCCGTGGCAACGAAATCCAGGTGAGCCGTGTCGCTCGCGGGTGACTCACCGAACAGGCACGGGTGCTCCGCGCGCCCCTTCCCGCAACTTCGACCCCCTACAATGCCGCGTGGTGTCGTTGCTCCATCCGGCACCGCGCCCGCGGGTCGGCTGCGGGACACGCCCGGAACGCAGGAGCACCACCAACGTGAAGTGGATCTCGCGCCACAGGTCGCTCGTTGCCATGGGCGTGAGCGGCTCGGTGCTCGCCAGCACCATCGTCGTCACGACGATGCTGACTCCCGGCTACCCGGGTGTGCAAGCGCTGCTCGGGGACGGCGGAGTCTGGGTGGTGAACGGGTCCGAGCAGGCGGTGGGCCGTGTGAACACCGAGGTCGGCGAACTCAACTCCGCCGTTCGGTTCGACACCTCCAAGCTCGAGGTGGTGCAGCAGGGCAAACATGTGCTCGCCATTGACCGGTCCACGTCGGCGGCCGCGGTGATTGATCCGGCGATGTCGGTCGCGTCCGAGCCGGTAAGGCTGCCGACGGATGCCACGGTCATCATCTCGACCGGAGGTCCATCGGCGACCGTGGTGGTACTCGACGCCGAGTCCGGCGAAGCGTGGACGGTTCCGTTCGAGCACTTCGATCGATTCGACGCAGGCCAGCCGGCGGACATTCACCTCGGCGCTGATGCCGTGATCGCGCCGGGAGTCGGCGGCGGGTTCGTCGCTGCGGCTCCGGCTACGGGGGAGGTGCTCCGGTTCTCCGCTTCGGAGCGGTCGACGCGCGAAGCCGCGCCACTCCCGAAAACGGGGCGACTACAGGTCGCCGACACCGCACACGGGTGGGTAGTGCTGAGCGGTGACACCCTCATCACCGCCGAACAGTCGGTGCCGCTCAACCTCGTCCGTGGGGAGAGCGCCACGCTGCAACGCTCGGCGGACGCGACATCCGTGTTCCTCTCCACGCCGACCCGGCTGCTCGAGGTGAACCCGCCCGACGGTGCAGTCCTAACGGCGCTCGCCGACGTCGACGGACGGCCGACCGCTCCGATCTGGGTGGACGGATGCGTACACGCCGCTTGGGCCGACGGCACGACCTGGAAGCGGTGCGGCGCTGATCCGACCGGTGACCGAACGGATGTCGCCAGCCTCGGTGGGGCGCGCAACGCGGTCTTCCAGGTGAACGGTTCGCGCGCGCTGCTGAACGATCCCGCTACCGGAAACGCGTGGGCAGTGCAGCAGGAATCACAGTTGATTCAGAACTGGCACGCGGCGCTGCCGCCGAAGGGAACTGAATCATCGGAGCAAGCGGAGCCAGGGCAGCAGCCGACCGTCGACGATCCACCCCCGGCGCCAATCGCTGCTCTGCCGCAATCACCCACCCCTAAACACAAGGCGACACCGGTCGGAGGCATTAGCCCGGTGCCGACGCCGACGCCGACGCCGACGCCACCAGCCGATCCCGCCCCACCGGAACCGGCAGCGGCCGGTACCCCGATCGCGACGGAGATCAACGCGACCATCGACGACGACCACGGCACGGCGGTGCTTGCCTGGTCGCCGTTCGACGGCAACGGCTCGCCCATGCTCGGCTACTACGCACAGAATCTCGGCCTCGACGCGGCGCCAGTCCAGTCTCCGTGCACGCCCACGCACGCTCCGACCGGGGGCGAGATTCAGCACCTCGGCCAGGCCACCACAGCCACGGTCACCGGGCTCACCCAGCCCGGGGCGACCTACCGACTGCTGGTCTGGGGGTACAACGAGGTCGGCTGTACTGCCAGCCGCATCATCGAACTCATCCCGCGGCCTGCGCCCGGGCCGGTAACCGCCGTCGACGGGGGAATGGTGCAACTCGGCACCCGCTACGAGTATCAGCTCGCCGCGCTAACGCCGGTGGCGGCCCTATACGAAGTGCAGAGACTGGATGCCGCCGGCCTGCCGATCGGCGACGTTGTGGGCTTCAGCGGCCAAGTGGTTCCGCGCGCGCTCACCGGCGGACCGTTCGGCGAGCCATACGCGTTTCAGGTGCGAGCCTGCGCTCTGTGGACTGACGTCGCCAAGTGCGGCGAGTGGACCGATCACACAGCCCCCGAGCCCTCCATCGATTTCACGGTCGAGGGCCTCAGCTACGACGAAATGACATCCACGTGGACGTGGACGGCGCTGCCTGACAACGGCGACCTCCTTGCGCGTGTCTCGTGCATCGATCGATCCGGGGGCTCAGTCTCTAGTACGGCCGACGCGTCGGCCTGCTGGCACGACTCGCCAGTGACCACAGAAAACAGCTGGGTGCTCGTTCGTGTTGGTGTTGGGACTGTGACCGTCTACCGCTACGAACATCACCCGAACTGACCAACCCTGAGCCGCCCAACCCATGACCGGCGCTTGCGTGCGCTACAGTCCCGCATGTGGATGATCCGACCGATGAGTACCTCATCGCGGCGTCCGCGAGCGGCGACGAACGCGCATTCGGTGCCCTGTACGATCGGCACGTTGAACCGATCTACCGGCATGCCGTAACCGAATTGGGCGACGCCGATGACGCCCAAGAGGTCACTCAGCAGGTGTTCGCAACCGCATGGCGAAAGCTACGCAAGATCAACTTGGTCGATGGTTCGGCTCGGTCGTGGCTGCTCGTAACCGCGCGGAATCTGACCGCGAATCGGCTTCGTTCGGCACGTCGGCGGCCGGTCACAGCGAGCTTCGACGATCCGGGCCTTACGATTGCCGACGCTGCAAGGTTTGGGGATGCGGACCGATTCGACGACCTGCTGAGCGAGCGAGAACTGATGACCCAACTGGACGCGGAGGTGGCTGTGATGCCCACACTCGACCAGGGGGTGTACCGCGCGGTGCTCGAGCAGGGACTCTCGTACGAGGCGGCCTCCGAGACTCTGGGCATCTCCGTGGCATCCGTGCGCAAGCGACTTCATCGTGTGCGCACGCGCCTGCGAAAGCGGTTGGGGGCGACCCAGTGACCGACACTCAACTCAGCCCCGAACGTCGCGCGGAGATGCGCGGCTGGGTCACGGGATACGTCCAGCGCAGCAAGCGCCGGCGTCGGCGCATGGCCGTCGCCGGGATCGCTGCTGCGTCGGTCGCCACGCTGGCCACGGCCGCGTGGATCATCATCTCGCCGCAGCAGGTCCAGGAGCGCTGGGCATTCTGCTACGAGGATGCCGCGCTGGATGCCCCTCACTCGGAAGGTGTCCGGCACAGCGGTGACGAGCTCGGTAACCCCGCCGCGAACGCCCTTGACATGTGCGCGACGCTCTGGAGTGCCGGCATCCTCGGTGGCACTGCTGGGGTTCCCGTGACCGGCGAGCCGGTGCATCCGGTACCTGACCTCGCGCTCTGCGTGCGCGCCGACCAGGCACTCGCCGTGTTCCCGGTCGGGCCGGCCAGCGACACACCAACGCTCATCACAGGGCCGGATGCCACGGAGTTCTGCTCCTCGCTCGGCTTGGGCGTCGTCGCCGACGGCGACTGACCGATCTCGACTACACCCACGTAAGCAGCCGACCAGAACAGTCGGATCCGCCCTCTGGCGACGCCATTTCCCTCTTTCCGCGCCGTCTTGATCGTTACCCCTCGATCATCGGGTTCACCCAAAGTTAGCCGGTTATACGCCAGATGGCCCTTGTTCGTCGCCGACTGTTTCCCTCACAGATGTTCAGAAGTTCAACCTGGCGCGGAAGACTCAACGGAGTCGGACGGTACCCGTTTACCACCGGCCATTCACCCCCTGCCACGCGGCGCCAGCGCACGCACTCACCGGGCAGCGGGTCATCCGTTCTTGCCCCAAGGAGACACCAGCATTGAGCACGACGAGCTTTCCGCGGATCACCTTCACGGAGTTTCAGGATTCGCGGCAGCACATGCTCGTGTCATTTCTGGCGCAGGTGCAGTCCATCACCCTGGCCGAAGCGCTCTCCGCTGACGCGCACACCGACGAGACCTCGGTGAAGTGGCCGACCGACCCGCTCGACGGCACCGTGGTGTGGCGGCTGATGGCGTCGAACCGCAAAGAACTGGGACGCACGGTGCGCAGCCACCGATCGTTCGAACTCGCCCGACGCAACGCGCTCGCGTTGGTCGCCGGGGTCGACGAACTCGAGGGCAAGGTGATCCGCGCCGGACGCCGCGCCGTGGGCTGGTACCTGGGCCTGTACGGGGTTCCGATGCTGGTGTGCGGTGAGCTGAGCCGGGATGCCGGACTCGCCCACGCCGCGATGGGCGCCGCCAGCGACGCCCTGCGCCGCGTCACCGTCGCTGACCGGGCCCGGCTGCTGCGCGTGGAGCACTCGGGTGGCCCGCTCGGCATCAACTCGTCGGTCACCCGCGGCCCGGCCGCGACGACCCGGGCCGAGCCGGTATCCAGCTCGCTTCGCAGCGGGGCGGATGCCCGATGACGACACTGCTCCCCAACCGGGTGGCCGAGGACGACGCGACCGCGGAGGTGACCGCATCGCACGGCCCGCGCCGGCTGACCACCGTGCGCGGCTGGCAGGACCTGTTCTTCCGGGGCGGTGTGCGCGGCGGCGGGGTCGTCGTGCTGCTGATCATGGCGTTCGTCGGTGTATTTCTGTTGTGGCAGGGCTATCAGGCGTTCAGCGTCGCGGGATGGGGCTTCTTCACGACGCAGTCGTGGGAGCCGAACGAGGGCGCCTTCGGTATCGCGGCGGTTTTGTTCGGCACCGTCACGATCGCCCTGATCGCGATCATCATCGCGGTGCCGCTTGCCACGGGCACCGCGCTGTACATCAGTGAGTACGCGCCGCGGCAGCTTAGGCAAACCCTGATCTCGACGGTCGACCTGATGGCCGCGGTGCCGAGCGTCGTATACGGACTCTGGGGATTCTTCCTGCTGACCCCGCTGGTGCTGCCGGTCAGCCAGTGGATCAGCAGCTACTTCGGCTGGATCCCGTTCCTGGCGGCTCCGAACTTCGACCCGACGAACCCGCTGGACACGCCCACCGTGTTCACCGCGAGCGCGTTCATCGCCGGCATCGTCGTCGCGATGATGGTCGCCCCGATCACCACCTCGATCATGCGCGAGGTGTTCGCGCAGGCCCCCCTGGGCGAACGGGAAGGCGCGCTCGCGCTGGGGTCCACCAAGCTGGGCATGATCCGTTCCGTGGTGATCCCGTTCGGACGCGGCGGAATGATCGGTGGCACCATGCTCGGCCTCGGCCGGGCGCTCGGCGAGACCATCGCGGTGTACCTGGTGATTTCGCCGATCTTCGCGATCAACCCGTTCATCCTCGAGAAGAACACCAACTCGATCTCATCCATGATCGCGCTGCGGTACAGCGAAGCATCGCCGTTCGAGATGAGCGCGCTGATGGCCGCCGGCCTCGCCCTGTTCCTCCTGACGCTGCTCGTCAACTTCGGCGCGTCCTTCATCATCGCCCGGTCCCGTTCCGGCGCATCCAGCGAGGCATAAACCCATGACCCTCACCATTGACCCCCAGACCGCGGAAGTGACCGCGCGCCCGAGGACCACAATGCCCGCACGCGATGCGTCAAACCACGCTGGCGACGACCCGCGGGCGGAACCTCGCCGCAACACCGCCACCGTGCGGACCAAGGATGTCGCCACCCTGATCGCCGGCGCGCTGTCGGCGATCGCGATCACCACGTTCCTCTACACGCAGAGCCTGCCGCTGGAAGGCGTGCTCGGCTTCCTGCTGATCGGATTTGCGGTGTTCGTCGCCGTCTACCTGGTGATGATCAGTCTCACCGAGGACGGGCCGGCCATCCAGGACAGGTTCGCCTCCATCATCATCCACGCCGCGGCGATGCTGCTCGTGTTCGCTCTCGCCGTCGTGGTGATCTTCGCCTTCATCCGCGGCACCGAGGCACTCCCGCATCCGAACTTTTACCTGCAGGACATGTCAATGGCGGGCCCGCTTGATCCGCTCAGCAACGGCGGCATCCTGCACGCCATCGTCGGCACCCTCATCCAGATCGGCATCGCCCTGGCCATCTCGATCCCGCTCGGGCTCACCTGCGCACTGTTCCTCACCGAGATCCCTGGACCGCTCAGCCGGTTCGTGCGCACCGTCGTCGAGGCCATGACCGCGCTGCCGTCGATCGTGGCCGGCCTGTTCATCTACGCGACAGTGGTGGTTTTCCTGGGCTTCGACCGGTCCGGATTCGCCGCGAGCCTGGCGATCACGGTGATGATGCTGCCGATCATCATCCGCGCCGCGGATGTGGTGCTGCGCCTGGTGCCGGGCAACCTCAAGGAGGCATCGCTGGCGCTGGGAGCCGGGCAGTGGCGCACCGTCTGGGGGGTCACCCTTCCCACCGCGCGCTCCGGGCTGACCACCGCGATCATCCTCGGCACCGCCCGCGGCATCGGCGAGACCAGCCCCGTGCTGCTGACCGCCGGGTTCACGCAGTTCCTCAACCTGAACCCCTTCTCCGGGCCGATGGTGTCGCTGCCGCTGGCGACCTTCAACTTCGTCAAGAGCCCCGAACCGACGATGATCGCCCGCGGGTTCGGCACCGCCGCAGTGCTCATGGTGCTCGTGCTCATCCTCTTCGCCGTTGCCAGGGTCATCGGCGGGCGCGGGCCAGGGGACCTCACCACCGCCCAGCGCCGTCGCGCCCTCGCGCGCTCGCGCCGCGAAGCCGAACGCTACGAACAACGCCTACTCGCTGCGAGTGACACCGTCGCGACAACCACTTGGAGTACCCGATGAACGCCCGCGGCCACCTCGTCCGAGCTCTCACCGGGATGGTCGGCGCCACCGCGCTCATCGCGGGCATCCTATTGCCGCACCCGCAAGCCGCGCAGGCGGCGGGCACGACCCACTGGCCGATCGCCGGCGCCGGATCGTCCTGGTCGGCCAACGCGCTCGAAGCGTGGATGCGCAACGTGTGGGACAACTACCGATGGAAGGTCACCTACGACAACTCCGGCTCATCCGCCGGCCGCTCCCTGTTCGCCGCCGGAACCGTGGACTTCGGCGTATCCGAAATCCCCTACAACCTGAAGGGTTCGGACGCGGCCGACCCGGCGCCGCCGCGCAAGCTCGCCTACATGCCGATCGTCGCGGGCGGCACCGCGTTCATGTACAACCTGACCATTGCCGGCAAGCGCGTCACGAACCTTCGCCTGTCGGGCGAGGTGATCACCAAGATCTTCACCAACAAGATCACCGTCTGGAACGACCCGGCGATCGCGGCCGACAACCCCGGCCTCGCCCTGCCGGCGATCCCCATCGTCCCCGTGGTCCGCTCCGAAGGCTCCGGCACCTCCGCCCAGTTCTCGTCGTGGATGCGCTCACAGCACGGCGGACTGTGGAGCGACTACTGCGTCGACGTCGGCCGCGGCGCGAACTGCGGCATCACCAGCAACTATCCTGTCGTCCCCGGCTCGAAGTTCGTCGCGCAGTCCGGCTCCAACGGCGTGTCGGGCTACGTCGCCCAGTCGGCGTCCGTCGGCGCCATCACCTACGTCGAGTACTCCTATGCACTGAACTCGGGCTTCCCCGTGGCGAAGGTGCTCAACAGTGCCGGCTACTACGCCGAACCGACGGCATCCAACGTCGCGGTAGCCCTGCTCAAGGCGCGCATCAACAACGACGCCGCCTCACCCGAGTACCTGACGAGCGACCTCTCGGGCGTCTACACCGACGCGGACCCACGCACCTACCCGCTGTCGTCGTATTCGTACATGCTGCTGCCGACCGCGCTGGAGTACAACTTCACCGAAGACAAGGGGCTCACCCTCGCCGACTTCGCCAGTTACTTCCTGTGCGAGGGACAGCAGTCCGCCGAATCGCTGGGCTACTCGCCGCTGCCGATCAACCTGGTGCAGGCTGGGCAGGAACAGGTTCAGCGGATTCCGGGCGGCAACCCCACGATCAAGGGCATCAGCGCCTGCAACAACCCCACGTTCAGCCCCGACGGCTCAAACAAGCTCGCAAACGAGGCACCACTTCCGCAGGACTGCGACAAGCAAGGCGCCACGCAGTGCACCACGGGAACCGGAGGTGCACGCGCGACGTCGACAGTCGCCAGCGGAGGTGCTGGTGCCGGCGGTTCCTCGGCCGGCGGCGCAGCCGCCACCGGTTCTGAGGGAACAACAGGCTCGGCATCTGACGGGCAAACCGTGGTCGGCGATGAGACGACCATCGACTCGACGCTTCCCATCAGCGTGGCCGCAAGCCCCCAGGGACTGCCCTGGGGTGGTATCTCCACAAACGTTCTCATGGTCACCGCAGGCGCTCTCTTGCTCGCAGGGGTACTCCTTCCCCCCGTTCTCTCCCGCCTCCGCCGACGCGAGCTCGGCTCGGTCTCGGCATCGCAGGCGGCCTCTGCGCGTACGAAAGGTCTCTAGTCTCCATGTCCCGGTCATCCGCTTTCCGCCCCAACGTGCGAGCCCGCAAACTTGTGGCGTTCGGTGCGGTCATGCTCGCCGCAGTCGGGCTCCTGACCGCACAGCCGGTCACTCTCGAGCAAGCGCAAGCGGCCACCGACCCGAGCGCGACGGACTCGACCGTCACCGTGAAGTGGGCAGGCGACAACGGCCAACTGCAGGACTACCAGCCCGAACGCACGCACTTGATCGACAACGCCGACGGCTCGGGGCACTGGCTCGATTTCAAGGACTTGCAAATCACGGTCTCGCAGACTCGGGATCTCACCGATCAGGCAGTGACTTTGACCTATTCCGGGATGGCGGCGACGACTCCGGCGAGCAACTCGTCAGTGCTCGGGAACTACCTGACGATGATGCAGTGCTGGGGCACCGACCCGAGTGCACCGGACTTTGCCGAGACTTGTCAATACGGCGCGTATGACGGCGGTCTTCTCCAGAGCCAGATCGATGCCACAGTGGGAAAGCTCAAGCTGGGTGGGTTTGATCGCGGCAGTGTCCGGTTCCGCACCGTCCAGAACGCAACGACCAAGTTGGCGAGCGAACGGAAGCTTGGCGAGCCCAGCGGCCTTCTCAACTACTTTCAGCCCTCGACGACGAACGAGATTTTGGACGCGCGCTTCGGCGCTGACCGGCGTGGGCAGCGGACCTTCGAGGTGCAGACCGCGGACGCGTCTCCGGCGTTGGGCTGCGGCCTGAGCCAAAACCAAGGCGGGGCGGGAAACCGCTGCTGGCTGATCGTCGTGCCCCGCGGATCGCACAGTGTGGTGCACCCGGACGGAAGCTCGTGTATCCCAGCCCATCAGACCGTCATCCCCTTCGGGCAATCATCGCCGATATCGCAGTCTGGCAGTCCCATCGATCCGGCTTGCGCGACGTGGAGTAATCGGATGGTGATCCCGCTCGACTTCACCGATGTGGACGTCTCGTGTCCCGCCGGCGTCAGCGAGCGTCGCATGGTCGGTTCAGAGCTGATCACTGCAGCGGCCTCATCATGGAAGCCCGCACTCTGCACGGCGGAAGGAGGAGCAAACTACTCGCTGGCTTCGGGGAGTGAAGATCTCGCCCGGACGCAGCTTCTCGCGGGGGGCGGTCTCGCCTTCGTGCAGGACCCGATCGATCGACGATCGCTCTCTACCGAAATGGAGATCGCGCAGTTCGACTCCGCCAAGCTCCACTACGCGCCCGTGGCCGTTTCGGCGCCTGTGGTCGCCTACCAGTACCGCGACGCGCTCCAGCGCGAATACGACCTCACCCTCTCTCCTCGACTCCTGGCGAAGATTCTCACGAACTCGTACCCGTACCAAGTCGCTGTTGACAGTGCCGAGACGGATGTGTCACACCTCGGCGAGGTGAACCGAACGTACCCGACCTGGGCCAGCGACCCAGACGTGATCGCGCTCAACCCGGCACTGGCCGACCAGAACGTCAGCATTGGCGCGGACAACCCTGCCCCAGTACTCGTTGGCCCATCGAGCTCCGACGCGATCGCCCGCCTGTGGGAATACATCCAGGCGGACGACGAGGCACGTGCCTTCCTCCAAGGCGCCCGCGACCCATGGGGCATGACGGTTAATCCATACTTCCTGCCGTCCGCTCACCCCAATTCACTCGCCGGTGGTGTCGACTTCGACCTCTCCTCCGACCGCATCGACACCTTCCCGAAGTCCGACCGTTGGCTCGTTCCGGGGAAGGAGTACGCCGACCGGTTCAGGAAGGGCAGACAGGTCGACATCCTGGCCAAGTCCCCGTACGTCAACAGCTTTGCGGCAGCTGCTGTGGCGACCGCCCGCCTCGACCCGGCGGACAAAACGATATGGGACAGCTTCAAAGTGGTTTCACCCGGGGTCTCAGGCGACTTCGTCGCCGGCGGGCCTCTCCTCGACACCGGGATGGTCATCACTGTGGTCGACGCGCCCGCAGCATTGCGCTACAACCTACGAATCGCGTCGCTCGTACAACCGAACAAGGACGACGTCGTGTCGTTCGACAATGCGGCGCAGACAGCTGCGCTGACTGCGCAGGTCGAGAACGGCGTCGAGGGCGTCACGAAGACCGACGTTCGAGCCCTCCCCGCAAACGCCTGGCCACTTACCGGCATCCTCTACGCGCTGATCGATGACAACGCCGCGACTCTCGACGACAGGGCGCGCGGGGACTACGCCGCCTTACTCCGCTACGCGGCGGGCGACGGGCAGAAACCCGGGGAGGCGCGCGGGCAGCTGCCAGCCGGTTACGTTCCACTCCCCGCGGACCTTCGTGCGCGCACGCTCGCGATCGCCGACGAGATCGCGCCCAGTCCTGGAGCGGACTTGTCTGACGAGGATTCGTCAACGACCACAGGTGCTGCACCTACCCAGGGAGCGGCAGCGGGGCCAGCGTCATCTCACCCCGTACTCGCTTCCCAAACGGCGACGACAATCACGACGGCGGGGGTCGCTGCCGCTGATGAGACGCCTGCCGCACCGGCTTCATCGACGGTTGGGCTCATGGGCGCCATCGCCGTCGGCGCCGCCGGTCTCGTTGGCGGCCCCTGGCTCCTTCGAAGGCGCGGCCCGTCCACATGAGCCTGAACAGAAGCTTGCCCTTTTCCGTCAAGAGGAGCGGCAAATCCCGCTCTCCTCAACCCAGTAATCCGAATTAGAAAGGCATCGCATGATTCCCGTTCCCCCCTCCCTGAGGCCATCCCGCCGGTCGCCGCGCCGGGCGCTGCTGGCAGCGGCCACAGCTCTCACTGCTCTGCTCGTGGGCGCCGCGACCGTCGCACCTGCTCACGCGGCCGCCGAAGATGTCAACCCCGCTCTGGGCACGTATCAGGCGCCTCTGTACGTGACGCCAACATCGGGCGTGTTCACTGCGACGCCGGGTGCGGGCTACTCAGGCGGCACGGGGCTCACGCGTCTTTGGACGGGTGGGGTCGCCAGTTCCGACACGACCTCCAAGCCCGAGAATGTGCGAGTCCTGCTCACCTACACCCACAACGGTGCCAAGAAGATTGTCCAGCTAGACACAACGGGCATTATGGCCAACAGCGCCGCCGCGCCGGTCTACGACTTCAACGCTGCCAGCCTCACCCAGGTGAGCAGCTTGCTCACCACCAGTAACGTTGACCCGCTGCGAAACATTGCTCAGTCGACCAACGCGCCCCTCACCTTCTCTGTTCTTCTTCAAACCAGTGGCATTGACTTGGTGAACCCGGATCAGCCCTACTTCCGCGCTGACTTCGAACTCGCCGCCGACGGCAACAGCTGGAGCTTCCTGGGAACCAATCCCGCCCCGGTCGATAAGACTGACACCACGACCCAGATCGCGGGTTCGCCGCAGCTTGACGGCAGCGTGGAGCTGACGGCAACCGTGGCGCCGATCGCGGCGACGGGCATGGTGTCATTCCAGAACGCCGCCGGCGAGGAACAGGGCACCGGCACGGTGACGAACGGCGTTGTCATGTGGACGTCGGGAGCACTCACCGCGGGCACCGACTACGTCTTCAAGGCGGTCTACTCCGGCGACACCGCGCACGAGGGCTCAACCTCGGGAACCATCACGGTGAAGACTGAAGCCGCTCCTGCGACACCGGTGAACACCACGATCACGGTCGACATCCCCTCGGGCGGACCGGGAACGGTCGCACTGCAGGGCGCATCGGCGGCAAGCCTGGGCGAGGCGTCGAACACGGGCACACTGTTCGAAGCGACCGGGCAGCTTGGTGAGGTCACCGTCATCGACAGTCGTCTCGACAAGAACGCCGGCTGGTCGATGAGCGGCAAGGTGAAGGACCCGTTCGTTTCGGGCGCGAACCAGATCCCGGCCAGTGCGCTGGGCTGGACCCCGGCCGCAGTCGGCACCCTTCCGACCGGCGTGACTGTCGGCAGCGTGGTTGCGGCAGGCTCGCCCGGCCTGGCCGACTCGAAGCCGCTGCTGTCGGCGGTGGGTTCGGCGCAGGCCGGCACAGTTACAAGCAAGGTGAACGCCGGCCTGAAGCTGCAGGCGCCGTCGTCGACGCCCGCCGGCAGCTACAGCTCCACCCTCACCATCACCCTCACCTGACGCCAGCCGCGTCTCCGTGTGAGACCGGGGGTGTGTTCGGAGCGGAGCTCCGCTCCGAACACACCCTCACCCGAGCGTTCCAGTTCTGAAAGACGACGATCCACCACATGCCATCGCATTCGATAACACCAGTGCTGAGGGTTGCCACCGCGCTCCTCGCCGCATTCGGCATCCTGGGCGCGACAACCGCCGCCGCCACGGCCGCGCAGCCGGTCTCGCCCGCTATCGCGCTTGTGGCGCCCACTGCGGGGACGGATGCCCCGACCTGGGGGGTACAGCCCGGTGGTGTCGGCGGCCCCGATGGCCGGCAGGCGTTCGACTTCACCGTCGCCCCGGGCTCGGTGGTCAGCGATCTGGTCTCCATCTCCAACTTCACGCCGAGCCCGGTCACGTTCGCCGTGTACCCGGCCGACGGCATCAACGACACCGAGACTGGCGCGTTCACCCTGTCGTCCGGACCGACGGACAACACCGACGCGGGCAGCTGGGTCACCGTGCAATCGGATGCCGCCGATACCGCCTGCGCCGACCCGGCCACCGCGCCGGCCGCGTGCCTTGCCGTGCAGGAAGGCGCCATCGCGCTCACCCTGCCGGGAAACTCCCGCGCCGAGGTGCCGATCCAGATCTCAGTGCCCACCAATGCGTCGCCAGGCGACCACGCCGCCGGCATCGTCGCCGCAGTCAGCCAGCGCAGCGAGAACGCCGAGGGACAACCGATCATCGTCGAGCAACGCGTCGGCGCCCGCATCTACCTGCGCGTCGACGGCGAGCTGACACCCGGGCTGACCGTCGCCGGCTTGGTCTCCGAGTACACCCCGGCGTTGAACCCGTTCGACGGCACCCTCCGGGTCGAGTACCAGCTCACCAACTCCGGCAACGTGCGCGTGCACGCCGGGCAACGCGTGAGCGTGACCGGGCCGTTCGGCATCCCGCTCGCCTCGGTTGAGGCCGGCCGGGTGGAAGACCTCGTCCCCGGACAGAGCGTGCATGTGCCACTGGAGTTCACCGGCATCCCGGCGCTGCTGTTCGCCGTGGCCACCGTCGATGTCGTTCCGCAGCTCGCGGGCGAGGCAACGCCGACCGAGGTTGTGAGCCAATCGGCGACCGGCTGGGCGATCCCGTGGACGTTGCTGCTCGCGCTGCTCCTGATCGCCGGCGGCATCTGGTTCGGCCTGCGCTGGCGGCGTCGATACCGGGTGCGGCTGGCCGCGACCGTCGAGCACGCCGTGCAGCAGGCCCAGCGAACACAGGCCGCCGCCCACAGTTCTGAAACCGCCGAGAGAGAGACCGTCTGATGAGCCCTTCGAACCGTCCCCCACACCCACGGTCGCGCACGACCCTTCGCGCTGCCGTCATGACGGCGCTGCTCGGTGCACTGCTGACCGTGCCGCTCGGCGCCGCGCACGCTGTCGAGGGCGACGAGTGGGCCGGGCCGACGCTCGATGTGTCGATCCCGACCACATCGCCGTCTCTACAGCCCACACAGCAGCCCACGCAGAAGCCCACGGAGAACGTCGCTCCCGCGCCCACCGAGACCGCTGCACCCGCAAACCCGGGCGGGAGCAAGGGCGGCGCGGCAGCTCCCGCCGGAACGGCCGCCGACCCGGCGCCGACCGCGCCGCAGGCCCCCACCCCGGGGCAGGCACCGAAGACGGACGCCGACCGGGCGATGCTGTCGACGACGAACCCGAAACCGGGACAGCGCGCCACCTTCACCGGCACCGGATACACGCCGGGCGAGCAGGTGCAGCTGGTTATCTACTCCACCCCGGTGGTGATCGCCTCCTACCCGGCTGGCGATGACGGGCGAGTCGTCGCGGAGTTCGATGTGCCGAAGGACCTCGCCCCGGGTGCGCACACGGCCGAGGCCACCGGTTGGCAGTCCGCGCATGTCACCAACGTGCGTTTCATCATCGCGAGCGACGCCGCCGCCTTCGGTGAAACCGACCACCCCGCCAGCGGGCTGTGGTGGGGACTCGGAATCGCGGGAGCGGTGGTCCTGCTCGGCCTGCTCGCATGGTGGCTGCTGCGGATGCGCCGGCCCCGCGCCGTGCTTTCGGGAGCAACCGCATGACGACCGAGGAACTGACGGCCACCGCCCCGGGCGAGGTCGCCCCAGACCAGACCCGCACTCGCCAGCTGCCTGCTGTGCGGTTGCCACGCCTGCGTCCCGCCCGCAGTGCACGCGGCGGCCCGGACAGGGCAACGTCCGCCGGCGGGTCGGGGATGCCGCCCGTGAAACTGCTCAACGTGCCGCCTGCGGCCGTGCTGACCCCGCGCGTGAAGGACACTCGGTACTGGGTGGGCGTGGCCTGGCTGACCATCTCGGCGCTGGTGCTGGGCTTCCTGTTGCACGTCGTCGTCATCTCGGGCCTGCAACACCAGCGTGCGCAGACGCTCGGCTACGACGAGCTGCGCGACTCGCTCGCCAAATCGGAGACACCGGTCAGCCAGATCGATTTCACCGACAACCCCGTGGCCGCCGGCACTCCACTGGCGCTGCTGGAGATCCCCAAACTGGGACTGCGTCAGGTGATTGTCGAGGGGACCACCGCAGAGACCCTTCGCGAGGCTCCTGGCCATCGACGCGACTCGGTGCTCCCCGGCCAGGCCGGCACCAGCGTGATCCTGGGCAGACAAACCACCTACGGCGGACCGTTCGGCACATTATCCCGGCTGCAACCCGGCGACGTGATCCGCGTCACCACCGGCCAGGGCGTGAACACCTTCGAGGTCTTCGGCCTGCGCCGCGCCGGCGACCCACAGCCCGCCGCCCCAAGCCGCGGGGAAGGCCGGCTGGAACTGGTCACCGCGGACGGCCCTGCCCTGTTCCTCACCGGTGCGCTGCACCTCGACGCCGCGCTCGTATCCGACACCCAGGACACGCCCGGCCGAATCTTCACGGAGACGGCGTTGCCGCCCGAGGAACGCGCCCTCGGCGTCGACTCCTCAGGCTGGGCGGTCGTCATCGTCTATCTCATGCTCATGGTCGCCGCAGCCGTCGGCACTAGGTGGGCATGGCGGCACCTTGGCCGCTGGCAGACCTGGCTCGCCGGGGCGCCCGTGCTGCTGATCGTCGGCATGGGCACCGCCGATGCGATCGTCAACATCATGCCCAACTTGATCTGAAACGCCAAGCTCACCATGACCGTTCCCCGCTCACACGAAAGCCCTGCACCCATGACGGACGACACCACAACCCACATTCCGGTCGACACTCTTGGCGAAGCCGATCACGACTCCGGCGCGCCGGAGGGGAAGGATGCGCCCGAGTTGTCCGTCGACGACACCGCGCCATCCGCGCGTCGGGCACACCGAGTGGACAAGTCCTGGTGGCGCAACGTCACGGGTTCTACACCGCAAAGGACTCCCAATGGCGGCACAACGCCTCAGAACTCCACACTTGAGGCAGCGCAGGCCATGACTGGCTCCCGGGGATTCGCCGCGCCGCCGGTTGTGATCGCCGAGTCAATGCACGCTCCGACGACCACGGTGACGGCCACTCAGCCGCTCGCATCGCTCCAGGCGCGTGACATCAGTGCGTGGTTCGGCGACCACAAGGTGCTCGACCGGGTGTCGCTGACCATGGAGGCCGGCCAGGTGACCGCGCTGATCGGGCCCTCCGGATGCGGCAAGTCGACGTTCCTGCGCATCCTGAACCGGATGCACGAACTAGTGCCGTCGGCATCGCTCGCCGGTGAGGTGCTGATCGACGGTGAGGACATTTACGACGCGTCGAAGAAGCTGACCGACGCGCGCCGCAACATCGGCATGGTCTTCCAGAAGCCGAACCCGTTCCCGGCGATGTCGATCTACGACAACGTGATCGCCGGGCTGAAGCTCACCGGCACGCGGGTGTCCCGTGATGAGAAGGACGCGATCGTCGAGCGTTGCCTCACCTCGGCCGGCCTGTGGAAAGAGGTCAAGGACCGGCTGCGGCAGCCCGGCGGTGGTCTCTCGGGCGGTCAGCAGCAGCGGCTGTGCATCGCGCGGTCGCTTGCGGTGCAGCCGAAGATCCTGCTGATGGACGAGCCCTGCTCGGCGCTGGACCCGACCTCGACCCGGGTGATCGAGGAGACCATGGTGGAGCTGCAGAAAGAGGTGACGATTGTGATCGTGACCCACAACATGCAGCAGGCGCAGCGGGTGTCACAGCAGTGCGCGTTCTTCCTCGCCTCGCAGGGCACCCCGGGCGCGATCGTCGAGCACGGCGACACCGACGCGATGTTCAGTGAGCCGCAGGATCAGCGCACCCACGACTACGTGAACGGTGTGTTCGGGTAGCCGATGAGCGCGGCGATGCGTTTGCCGCGCTCCCGAGGAGCGGCATCATCGGCGATGCTGGGCGCGCCCGCCGAGGAGCCCCCACCTCGGCGGGCGCCTGCGACGTTCCCGACAGAGGGAGAGGGCAGACGTCGATGAGTCTTGAGGGCGACGCTCGACCGGATGAGCTGCTCAGCGGACGTTACCGGCTCGGTGACTTGCTCGGCAGCGGCGGCACGGCATCCGTGTTCCGCGCCCATGACACGCTGACCGGCGACACGGTCGCGGTCAAGGTGCTGCACCCGCGCCTGTCGCACGACGAACCGGCGCGGGAGGCGTTCTTCGCCGAGGCGATGGCGGTCGCCGGCCTGGCGCACCCGAACATCGTGCGCGTGCACGCGGTCGGCGTGCACGACGCCGGCGGCGTCGAACTCGCCTGGATCGCCGAAGACCTCGCGGCCGGGGTGAGCCTCAGCGAGCACCTCGAGCAGGTGCACGGGGTATCGATTCCGCAGGCGCTCGTCATTGCCGAGGGCGTGCTGTGGGCGTTGACGGTGGCGCATGAGTCCGGATTGGTGCACCGCGACCTGTCGCCGGGCAATGTCATGGTCGATGTCGAACCCGACGGAGCAATCACCGTCGACGGGGTGCGCCTGGTCGATTTCGGACTCGCGGATGCCGCAGGGCGAACCGCACTCGGCAGCAACCCGCTGCGCGTTCCCGGCGACACCGCCGGCGAACTCATTATCGGCAACGCCCACTATCTCTCGCCCGAGCAGGCTCGCGGCGAACCGGTCGACGAGCGCGGTGACGTCTACCAGGCGGGCGCGGTGCTGTACACGCTGCTCACCGGGCAGGTTCCCTACCCGCGCAGCAGCATTGACGAAACCGTGCGCGCGCACGCGTCGGCCCCGCCGCCGGTGCCGTCGGCGACCCGAGATGGCGTCCCGCGCGAGGTCGACCGGATCGTCGTGAAGGCGATGGCGACGGCAGTGCGCGAGCGCTACCAACACTCGTCTGCAATGCTCGAAGCGGTGCGCGCGGCGCAGGCTCGGTACCCAATGGCTGCTGGCGCCGAACCCGCGCCCGCCACCGCCGGCGCACTCGCCTCCGCCGAGCCAACGATGACCAGGGTGCTGCCCGTCGCCACGCTCGGTGACAGCCCGCTGCCGAGCGAGGCGCGGACGGTTGTGCTCAGCGCCCTGCCGCCGGCATCCGACGACACGATTCCGGTCGACCCCATGTTCAGCACCGGCCGTCTGTCGCCCGCTGACTCGGGGGACACGACCGCCGCTCGCCGCCCGGGACCGCTCGTGCCCTATCGGCCGAGCTGGGGCGCAATCGCCGGGGCCGCTGGCGCTATCGCCATCATCGGACTGCTCAGCTGGGGCGTGATCGCCTACCAACTGGGGCAAGACGCCCCGCCGGCGATCGCTGACCCCGGCCCGGAACCCACGGCCGAGACATCCGCCCCGCCCGTGACGTCTCTGCCGACCCGGTCGCCGGCGCCGACGTCAACCGCGACGGCCGAGCCAGAGCCGGTGCTGACGCCGATTCCGGATGTCGCGGGTCTGACACTGGCGGTCGCCACGCGCCTGCTCGGCGAGAGCGGCTTCACCCGCGGGCAGGTGATCCCGCGGGACTCGATCGAGCTGCGCGATGTTGTGCTCGGCAGCGAACCCGCGCCGGGAACCAGCCTCGCGCCGGGGTCCGGCGTGAACCTCGTGGTCGCGTCCGGAAACAACCTCGTGCCCGCGGTCGCCGGGATGAGCTACCAGCAGGCCGTTCAGGCGCTGCGGGCGGCGGGGTTTGCCGCATCGCCGACGTCGGTCTCCGATGTGCCTTCGGGGGCGACCATCACGGGCACCAGCCCAGCCAGCGGTGCCAGCCTTCCGCTCGGGAACGCCGTGAGCATCACCTTCACCGTACCGACCCCGTCGCCCACGCCGACCGCACCGCCGACCGAACCACCTGTTCCACCCGAGGAGCCGGAATGACCCTGTTCTACCTGCCGCCGTTCACCGACGAGACAAAGGAGGATTCCGCGCTGCGCGCCGGTGTCGACTGGCTGCGGGCACAGGCCACGCCGGGGCTTGTCGTTGTCCCGGATGCGATGACGGCGAGAAGGGTCGAAGCGATGCGCGCGAGGCGGCGCGAGTTCGGTATCGTTGCGGAGGGTCGGCTGGCCTTTCACGGCCAGGACGTGAGTGCCGTGCTCCTGGTATGGCCGACGCCGAGCATGCTGAGCATGGTGTCGGTGGGCGGTCGTCTGGGCGAGACGACGAACGTGTGCGTACTCGAGCGGGGGATCACCGGCTGGCAGTCATCCTGGCTGCGGGCACATCAGGCGGTCGATGCCCGGTACGAGACCGTGTACCCCGGGGCATCCGTGCCGGTGCTGTCGCAGGCGATGCGAGTGCGGCTGCGCGAGTTCGCGTGGGCGAGGCGGCCCGCGATCGCGCGAGGCCTCGCGGAGATCATCGAGGATGGCCAGCACGTCAGCGCCAACGGAGTGTGGGCGTGGGCGCTTGCCGAGGGGTACGGGGCCAAGCGCGCATCACTGTTGCAGGAGCTTGCGGTGAAGGCGGCGCAGAGTTAGGGCGGTGTCTCAGGCGCTGGTGGTTTCGCCTCCGGGTACAACCCGAATGCAGTCCCGGAGGCGAAGCACGCACGATCCCGCTGCGTCTCTGATCCGGAGACTGGCAGGACGCGCGTAACGCGCTCGCAGGGCAGAGCGCTCTGACGAGCTTAGGGGGTACAAAACAGATTTGATAGTCCCCGGGGACGCAGTACCGCATCGCCGCTTGGTCGGAACGGAGTCGCTGCGTGGCCGTGCCATGTCCCGGTCAGCCGACGTGCCCGTATGGTCCGACGGTTGAGGCAGCGAGATGGAAGGTCAGCCTCACGACGGGACCAGACTTCAGTTCGCCACCGACCTTCTCTCGGGTATTCCGCTCTCAATACCTCCAGCTGCCCCGTGCGACCGCGGCCGTCGAAAGCTTTCAATGAGCATCGTGTTCTTGCACATAAGACTCTCTCGGTGGCCGTTCATCAAGCCACGGCCAACCGTTGTCCCGTCTCAGCGCCCAGCGGTCTGACCCCACCGCTTCCAGGCCGAGTTCCTCGCGCATCGCATTCCGGGTGACGTTGATCAGATCATCCGCTTGAAACCATCCCGGATAGTACTCGGAGAACGAACCTTCTATCTCGACCTGAGCGGTGATTTCCATCAGCGCTCCAGACACCCGATCGGAGAGGTCAGCGACCTTCGGGGACGCCAAGAGCTGCACTTCGCCGAGTAACGGTTGAAGCTCGTCCTCCCACTTTGCGAAGTATGCCTGGAGCTCCTCCCGCATGAACTGACGGTCCTCATCCGAGACTGGATCGCTGCCGTCCCCTGAAAGGAAGATCGCAACCCTGTCGAACTCTTTATGCATAGACTGGGCTAACCCGAGAAACCGCGAGTAAACCGTGCGTCGGTCCGCTAACCATCGGCGTCTATCCTCATTGGCTACACGTCGTCTATCGATTCCGATCGAGGAGACGAAGGTCAATAGCGCCCCCACAGCAACTCCGATCAACCCTTGCCGGTTGCACTCGACGTGTTTGACCGCCCGCAGACTGAGCAGGATGTGCCGACGCTCCCGACACCTTTTGGATATGGCGACGATGACTCGTTCCGCATTATCTTGGCCCCGACAAGCGACGCGGACAATGACGGCTATGTCGTATACGCCGCGACGAGCAAGAAGGGCATCTGCATCGTGGCGACGACGCCGGATCTGGGGACGGCTGACGCCAGCTGCGTCTCAGCGGAGGCGTTCGCCGATCAGGGTCTTGAGTTGAGTTGGACAATCGGCCGTGATCGAGAACTGAACCACCTGGTCAGGTGGGAGCCGGACGGCACCGTCTACTCAGAAAGGACGGAGGACGGCGCAGTTGCTTTGCACCGATAGAGGGTGGCGGCAACTGATGTCGAATCGCAGGGCTGAACCCTGAATATAGCAACGTGAGCGAAGGAGCCTCGATCGCCAAGACCAGTTGGCCGCCGGCCGCAATAGTGGTGACTCAGCTGGCGGTAACACTCGTCGTTGCTCTCGGCATCGTGCCCTTGTCATTCGGTGTCGCGTCCATCGGTGCGGATAGCGCGTCCGAGTTCAAGAACTTCGGCGGCGACATAGATGAAGGGCTGTGGCTGGGCATCGCATACGCAATCGCCGCAGGAGCCCTCGTCGCCGTGACGGGGTACTTGTGCCTGATTCCACTACCGGGCGGGCGTTACCTACTGCCCGGATTGGGACTCGCGCTGGTCATTCCTGTGCTAGGGGCTGGTCTTCTGGTGGTCCTTTGGTTGATCGGCATCGGCGGGATTGGTGGGCCCCCCGCGGAATTACCTGCGGCGCAAGAATACGGACGGGTCCTGCACCGGACTCTCCCTGTGCTGACAATCATCTGCGTGGGTGCCGTGATGCTCGGCGGCGTGGGTCTCCGGCATGTTCGATCGCCGAGATGGCGCCGGGTCGTGTGGTGGGTGCCGGGATCGGTGGCGGTCGTTGTTTCCCTGGCGCTCACCGTGCTCATCGTCGTGGCTCACGAGTTACCGCGATAAGCCCTTTTTTGCCGGGAGAGTCGGTGTGCAGTGGTTCCAGATCGTCAGCATCAAGTCCGAATTGGAGCCATTTTGGTGGGTGCTTGGAAGTACCACCTCGCCGTGGGCGCCTTCGGAAGTCGGACCCTCAACGGACGCCTTGACCGGTTCGCCGAACCCGATGAGTGTCTGTGAATGAATGGACTACTCATCGGATACGCACGCGTGTCCACGAATGAACAGGACCTAACCGCCCAACAAAACGCCTTGGAGCATCTGGGCGTTCAACCGAACCTGATCTACACCGATCACGGGCTCACCGGAACCAACAGAGCACGGCCTGGGTTGCGGGAAGCCTTGGCCGCGTGTCGAAGTGGCGACACCCTCGTCGTGGCAAAGCTCGACCGGCTTGCGCGTTCGCTTCGTGATGCGAAGGACATCGTTGACGAGCTCACGGCGAAGGATGTGAAGTTGAGCATCGGCGGCTCGGTCCATGACCCGAACGACGCGGTGGGTCGTCTGCTCTTCAACGTCCTGGCGATGGTCGCCGAGTTCGAATCCGATCTCATCCGGGCTCGCACTCGGGAGGGCATGCAGGTCGCCAAAGCGAAAGGTCGGCTTCGCGGCAAACAGCCCAAGCCTTCTAACCCGCAGCAGAAACACCTGATGGAGGTATACAACGCGGGGACTCACACGACTGCGGAACTAGCCGAGCTGTTCAACGTGGCCCGATCCACCGTGCATCGAACAGTCCAACGACAGCAGCACGGACACTGACAAGCGCCCACTCCGCCGCGGAGCCGTAGTCAGTTCCGCGAAGGGCACCTCGAGTGCCAAGAGCAAGCTGAGCCCTGTGCGGTCAGCATCGACCCATGCGGGCGGAGTTGGCCGCCGATGGACTTCAGCGCCCGCCGAACGGTGATGTCCACAGACAAACAATCGCGGTATGCGCCTTAAGTCCTTGCAGGGATGAGGGCTTCCGGCAGCCCACAGTGCCGGCGTCCCGATTGCAGGTCGTGCTTGGCGGGTGGTCGGATCGGCTCGGGTCGCGGCCACCCGCCGCACTCACATAGGCGCAATGTTTAGTCGTGGACCGTGACCCCCAAGGCTGCCCGAAGTGCCTCCTTGGCCCGGTGGTAGCGTCCGCGTGCTGTCGGGGCCGGGATACCGGTGAGTTCAGCGGCTTGGGCGAGGCTGAATCCGTCCCAGTGCACGAGCCGGACCAGTTCGGCCAGCTCGGGTTCGAGGCGTGCGATCGCGTCCAGCACCTCCGAGCCGGCATCGGCCGGCGGGGCTGACATCTGCGCATCCGTGGTCAGCAGGCTTCGCATCCGGTCGGCCAGTCGACTGCGGCGGCGGTCGGCGCGGTCGGCGTTCAGCAGCATGTTGCGGGCGATCCCAAACAGCCACATGCGCGCCTGCTCCGGATCGGACGGCAGCAGCTCGACGCGTCGCCAGGCGGTGACCATCGTCTCGGCCAGTAAATCCGCGGCGTCCTCCGGGGCTGCTCGCCGCCGGCAGTAGGCCAGCAGATCCGCAGACGCACCTGCCAGCACGTCGGTGAGCCGATCCCCAGCCGCGCTGTTGCCGCGGGTCACCAGTCAGCGCCCGGGCAGTGGGACTCGCCAGCGTAGCTCAGACCGGTGTCGGTTTCGAGATCGAAACCCTGCCGTAGCAGTTCATTCGTGATGACAGCACTCACCGCTTGGTTCACGGCAAGGTTGTATTCGACGTCCGCGTTGTAGTGCACCGTCCCGTAGCCGCCTGGCTCCTCGGTGCCATTCTCTAAGTGCTGGGTAGTTCCTTGCTCGCGCATGAGCTCAAGCGCTGCGTCGATGTCGGCGACAGCGAGGATGTCGACTCCGCCGACGAATGTGCGGATCGCTTCGGTGATCGCCGGGTCCTGCCCCCGTACGTCGCCCAACCGGTTCTCGCACACTGCACCGCTCGGAAGCGTGTACGTGTACACGGCATCCGGGGTCTGCGCCCACGGCGACCACCCGGCGAACGTCGCCGCAGCAGCGGCCCCGGCACCGCCCAACACGAGGACAGCGGCCACCCCGGCGACGGCCAGACGCGGCATCCGACGCAAGACACCCAGCGGGCGCGCCTCACGTTCAGCACCGACAACCATGCTCGGCAACTCATCCAGAATCCCCGGGTTCGGCTCGTGCCTGTACGGCGCGGTCTCGGTCAGCAAGGCGTCCAAGGTGTCATCTTCGCGGTCGGGATCGGTGATCATGTCGTTCTCCTTCACAGGTGGGAAATGCCTACACCTTGAACATGTCCGCCCCGCGCCGAAACGATCACGACCGGCACAATTTTCTCAGCTGCGTCGACGCACCTCACCCGCGGATCGCGCCGAGGGCACGATTCTCAGCCGCCCCCCTCGACCATCAGCACTGCTGCTCCGGCAGCCGGACCTTCAACGGGCACGACTCTCAACAAATTTATGACGCGGTTGAGCAAAGCCGGAACAGGGGGTGATGCCTCAAAGGAGCAAGCGGGAAGGTTCCCGACGGGTGGCTGCGAGCTGACGTGACACGCTAGCGAGGAATGACGGGATAAATGCCGAGTATGCATATACTCGGCATGTACGGCACAACGTTGGTGTCGCACTCGGTGCAGTACCGAACCGCAGGAGCCCCACATGTCCGTTCGTCAGAGCCTTCTCGCCATCCTCGACCAGGGGCCCAGTTACGGGTACCAGTTGCGGGCGGAGTTTGAGCGCCGTACCGGATCGACGTGGCCGCTAAACGTTGGGCAGATTTACAACACGCTGGACCGTTTGGAGCGCGACGGCATGGTGGTGAAGGGTGACACGGATGCCGAGGGTCACGTGTTCTACAACATCACCCACGCCGGCCACACCGAGGCGATCGCCTGGCTGCACTCGCCCGTGCCGCGATCGACCACGACCAAGGACGAGCTGGCGATTAAGCTGGCCATCGCAATCACCCTGCCCGGTGTGGAGATCACCGACATCATCCAGACGCAGCGAGTCTCAACATTGAAGACGCTGCAGGAGCTGACTCGGGCGAAGGCGGGCGGCGGCGACCCGGCAACAACCGAGGACCTGGCCTGGCAGCTGGTGATCGACTCGATGATCTTCCAGACCGAAGCCGAGGTGCGCTGGCTCGACCACACCGAGGCACGACTGGCCCGAGCGACCAAGGCAGGCGTCGTCACCGCGGTCCCAATCGCGGAGATCCCGAAAAAGGGCCGTCCTAGCAAAGACGGCGCGAGCACCGTCTCGGAGGTAACCCGATGAGCCGCGAACCGATCGGCGCGACCGAGCTGCTGCGACTGGACGGGGTGGCCATGCACTACGGCAAGGGCGAAACCTCGGTCACCGCCCTTGCCGGGATCGACCTAACCGTAAAACGCGGCGAACTTGTCGCCGTGATGGGCGCATCCGGCAGCGGTAAGTCGACCCTGCTGACCATCGCCGGGGGCCTGGTCACCCCGACCAGCGGTGAGGTCATCGTGGACGGGCAGTGGCTGAGCGACGCGTCATCGAAGCAGGTGGCCGCGCTGCGTCGCCGGAGCCTCGGGTTCGTGTTCCAAGACTTCAACCTGATCCCCGCGCTGACCGCGTTAGAGAACGTTGCGCTGCCGCTGGAACTCGACGGGTGGAAGACGGGCAAGGCCCGCCGTGCCGCGCTTGACGCACTCAGCCTGGTCGAGCTCACTGATCGGGCCAGCCACTACCCGGACGACCTGTCCGGCGGGCAGCAGCAGCGGGTCGCGATCGCCCGCGCCGTGGTCGGGGGGCGAGCGCTGATCCTCGCCGACGAGCCGACGGGGGCGTTGGACAGCGCGACCGGTGAGATCGTGTTGCGGATGCTGCGCTCCCGTGTCGACGCGGGAGCCGGCGGCATCCTCGTCACCCACGATGCTCGGCATGCGGCGTGGGCCGATCGGATCATTTTCTTGCGCGACGGGCGAATCATTGACGAATCCCGACAAAGCTCGCCGGACTCGCTGCTCGACGGAGCACTCGCGTGAGTCGCCGGGCAACGTTTCGAGCCGCTCTCCGGCTCGCCCGCCGATCGGCCTGGCAGTCCAAGGGACGTAGTGCACTGATTATCGCCATGATCGCGATCCCGGTAGCGGGGTTGAGCGGGGTCGCGCTGGTCGGGATGAGTATGCTCCCGACCAGTGAAGAGAGCGTCACGATGGAACTGGGCAGTACAGATGCCCGCTTCGAATTAGTCAGCGCGCCCGACCCGTCGCTAGTACAGAGTCCGACGAGCCCGTTCTGGTACCAACAGGATCAGGACAGTCACGGATCTCCAGTCAATGTGGAACCGGATGCCGCGCTCGCCGACCCGTTCGCGCTACTTCCAGACGCAACGGTGGTTGCGGTCCGACAGACCGACGTGACCGTCGAGTCGGCGGCGGGCGTCACGGGCATGACGGCTTATGAAGGTGACGTGTGGGAACCCGATTTCGAGCCGAAGTACACGGTCACGGCGGGTCGTGTGCCGGCCGGCGACGGCGAGGTGATGGCCACCGCAGCGGCGCTGGAACGCCTCGGGGCCCGCCTCGGCGAGTCCGTGCGGGTGCTTGACCCAGCCCGCGACGCGCTGGTGGTCGGTGTCGTTGATGCCGCCGAGCACCCGGACTCCAAGCCCTTGCTGTTCGGCTCGCTGGGTGCCTTCACCGGGCAACCGAAGGCTGCGCCGGGCGACTCCTTCTTCGTTCTCGATCAGGAGCTCGACTGGGATGCCGTGCAGCGGCTCAATCAGCACGGCGCCGTGGTGTGGTCGCGATCCGTGCTGCTCGAACCACCACCGCCGGGCACCTACCAGCTCCAGGATTCCGGCGCCGTGCAGGGGCCTGTGGTTTCCGTGATCATGATCACCGCGGTGGGGGCCGCCTTCGCGGTCGTGGAGGTCGCCCTGCTGGCCGGGGCCGCCTTCGTCGTCGGCGCGAGGCGGCAACAGCGCAGCCTCGCAATTGTCGCCAGCTCCGGCGGACAACGCAGCACGCTCTTCCAAATCGTCTCGGCAGGTGGCCTCGTTCTCGGTACGGCCGGCGGCATCATGGGACTGGGCCTCGGCATCGCGGCGGGGTCAGCCTTCATGGCATTCACGGCCGACGGCAGCGGAACTCAGTACTGGGGGTATCACCTTTCGTTCCCAGTCCTTGTGGGCGTGGCTCTGTTCGCGATCCTGGTCGGGTGGCTTTCGGCACTGGTACCGGCGTGGGCGGCGTCACGCATCGACGTTGTCGCCGCACTGCGAGGTGCACGCCGTCCAGCGCGACCAAGCAGGCATAGGCGATGGGTGGGGTTCACTCTGCTCGGTGTAGGTCTTGGGTTGACCCTGGCCGCGGCCGCCGTGCTGGCAACAGTCGTGAGCCGGGAAGGATTCATCTCGAACGTGCCTCTCTTCTCGGCGGCCTGGATCGCGGTTTTCGCCGGACCGGTGTTGGCTCAGGCCGGAGCGATCCTGGTCGCTCCGACGTTGCTAATCCTGGCCAGTCGTGTGCTGGGTCGGCTTGGCCTGGGCGCGCGGCTCGCCACCCGCGACGCGGCACGAAACCCCGCCCGCTCGGTTCCGGCGCTCGCGGCGGTGATGGGTGCCGTGTTTCTCGGCACTGTGGTGATCGGTTACATCGGAAGCGCCGAGGCGAGGTCTAGCGAGACCTACGAGCACTGGAATGCGCGCGGACAGGTGGTGGTCGAACTCAATAGCTGGGACGCAGCAGCGGGACGCCCGACGGTTCTCCCGATCGCCGACGCGGTGGCAGACGCGCTCAAGGCCCAGCTGAATTCAAGCGACGTTCGAGTCCTTTCGGGCGAGGAAAGCTTTCACTTACGCGCTCCGAGCGATGTCACTCTGGTTCCTCAGCTCGTTCTTCCCGACAAGTTCCAGTGCGAGCCGGCCTCCCAAGGGTCATCTTGGGAGGATTGCGGCACCCCGACCTACCTCGTTACGGAAGGGCTGGGTCCCAGGATCTGGGCGGGCTCCGTCTCCGATCTCGCACTGGTCCTGAACACTCCCGTGAGTGAGGCCGCACAGGAAACCCTGCAGAACGGCGGGGCGGTTGCGCTGTACTCCGAGTATGTCCGCGACGACGGAACGATCCTGCTGGAATGGCGTCGCGCATCAGACTTGCACGAGGCTGCGATGGGCAACGACACCGTCATCGCGGAGCGTAGTGAGAGTCTGAGCGCGGTCGTGCAGGAGCCGGAACATTCAATCTATTTCGGCGCGTTCATGCTCGCGGAGACTGCGAAGGACCTCGGCCTGGAACTCGTGGAGTACCGGATTCTCGCGGCGCTCGACGGACCTCCGACAGACGCGCAGCTCGACGCGGCGAGGGCATCGCTTCGCGCGCTGGGCGGACAGGACTTGCTTCTGCGATATGAGGCCGGGCCATCCGACACCATCGGTACGACCGGCTGGGCGGTGGTTGCGGTTGCCGCGCTGATAGCTCTCGCTGCATCGGCAGTCGCGCTGGGTCTGGCACGGGTCGAAGGACGCCGGGATGACGCCACGCTCAGTTCTATCGGCGCGAGCCCAGCAGTCAGACGCAACTTCGGGTTCTGGCAGGCCATCGTCATCGTTGGATTAGGAGCGCTCATCGGAGGCCTGCTGGGCTTGTCACCGACAGCAGCCACCGGGCTAACCGGCGCGATGCCATTCGCCGCACCGCCGTTGCAGGTGGTCGCGATCGTAATCGCGTTGCCACTATTCATCGCGGCCTGCAGTTGGCTGTTCACCGGTCGGGTGCGTTCACCGTCTCGTCGACCGACCGATTAGAGGGGACCTGGATACGGTCAGCTCAAGAGAGCTGACTGAGGGCACCTACCTCAGTTCCTTTCCGCGGCTTGTACCGCGGGGAGGCATGTGCCGTTCGCGGTTAACGGCGACCCGCGGGATCCCTCCCTCGAACCAAAGTGGGCGCCCGCAGGCGGGACCCTCAGCGGGCAAGTTTGACTAGTCTGCTCGCAGATTCGGGATATGAGCCGGGAGGGTATCCCTAGCGGTCTTGATTGCTTGCCGGCGGGGTGAAGGTGGTGAGGATCGCTCCCGATTCGGAACCGATCGAGACAACGAATGTCGACTCGTCGATCCAGGCCGCCCCTCTCACCCCGCAGGTGAACGGCAGGGATGTCGCCTTCCCCGCCCGAAAGAGGGCAAGTCCGCCCTCCTCTTTTGCTGTGCAGTCGCCATCCTGCGACATGACGTCCCTGGCTTCAGAGGAGCCGCGCACCATCGCCCAGTCCACGTCCGTGCCGCCTTCGCGCGAAGCAGGGGCAAGCACATCGCCGCCGGCGCTCACCGCAAGCACCGGCTGCCGTCCTGCATGTGTGCTTATCGGTGTTCGGGTTCCGTCGATTCCAACGGAGAAGGTTTCCCGTTCCGTGCTGACGTAGACCGTGCCGGTGGAATCGGTGTCGATAGCAACAGCTGTCGCGGTCAGGCCCGGATCAGCCTCCAACACCGTCGTTTGCCTGCCGCTTGAATCGAGCGCTCGAATCGCGAACGGCGTCGGCGCATCCGAATTGACGGAGCCACCCATCGCCCCGGGCACCACCGCGCCGAGGAAATCAACGAAGACGATCCGTCCCGCTGCATCCACCACCACGTCGCCGGTCGTCTCAGCGTCGACACCCACGGCGTCCCAGGTTCCGGCGTCCGTGTCATACAGGAAAAGCCCTGTACCGGCGCCGGAAGCGTTCTCCCGGTCGGTCCGCGATACAGCGAGGACCGACGGCGACACCGCCGATATTCCGTGCACCGTCATGATCATCTCGGCGTTGAACCGCCGCAGGGTGTTCCCGTTCTCGTCCAGGTGCAACCATGACCCCGCCGACTCGGTCCAAATCCCGCCCGCCGTGTCCGTCGTGATTTTCGCCATCGGGTAGCTGACATCGATCAGGTCCTCGCGGTCACCTTCCATGGCGTTATCGAATTCGATCGGCGCCACCCGCCAGGCATTCGGCGAAACCGAGGTACAACCGCCAAGGAACACCAGCACGATTACAGCGAAACAAACAGGCAACCATCGCCTTCGCGTCGCCACACTGGTCACGGGTCGAACCTAGCGCACTCACGACCCGTTGCGCCGGGCCGGCAGCTGATGACTGCAATTGGCGTAACGCATCGCGCCGCAGGCCGGACCCTCAACGGGCGGTGTAACTCAATACCTCAAGACGCTGGATATGCTCCGCCACCTGGTCAAATAGGTCGGCTTGCAGTGAGACGGAGGATCGCCAGTCGCCAGCGAGTTCGAGTGCGTGGTTGGCTCCCGAAACCGTTATGAGCCGGGCGGTCGAGTCCGCGACTTCGTTCGGCCAAAGATCATCAGCGTCGCCCCCGATCGCGACATCAGCTGCCGTTGCAGCCAGGAGCCCCGCGCGAACGGCGTCGCTGGTGAGAATCGGGGTCAACCAAATTCCGGGAACGCCGTTGCGTGCCGCCCAAGGTAGCGCGAACGAGCCAAATGACTTGGCGACAATGAGCCGCCGCGATGCGCTGGGCGCTGCCGCGAAAGCCGCCGCAACCGCGCTCTCCACAAATGACACAGGGTCTTCTGGCTCCTGCTCGGTCGTGTCCCATCGCACGGCTTCGACATGCCAGCCCGACTCCGCGAGCATTTCGGCACACCAATACAGCAGCGGTCCTTCGACGGGGTACCTCCCGCCGGGCAGCAAGACGGCGACGGGCGGATGTTCGCTGACGGAGTCTGACCACGCAAAGGAGCTCATGCCATCAGTATCTACGCTTGCTGGATCTACGGGCTCGCAGGGCTGGTATGTTTCGAGTTATGCACATGACGACGGCTTGGTGGCCCACCTTCTCGGTGGGCTGATTCAGGCGTTCTGCGCAACCAGACCCACCCGAAGTCGGTGGGTCTTTTCTGTTGCCCTCCGACACAACCCTCCGGAGGAAACATGACCAGTCCGTATGACCCTGACAACATCGGCGATTACCTCATCAGTGCCCGTAACCTCGCTGAATACAGCGCGTTCTTCGCCCTAACTTCAGACGACCGAAAGAAACGCATTCTCGACTGCCCTGGCGGCGCGACCAGCGTCGTCGCCGAACTCACCACGGATGGCAGTGACGCTATTGCCGTCGACCCGGTGTACAACCAACCAGCAGACACGCTGAGTGCACGCGTGATGGCCGAGGCTGAGCGCGCAAACGCGCACGCGACGGCCGGATCCGACCGGTACGACTGGACGTTCTACGGTAGCCCCGCCGCCCACGCCGACATCCGCCGCAAAGCGGCTGAACGCTTCATCGCCCATAAGGCGGCCGAGCCCGAACGATACGTCGCCGGTGGTCTACCCGACTTGCCATTCGCCGATGCCAGTTTCGACGTCGCGCTGTGCTCACACTTGCTGTTTACCTATGCTGACCGGCTGGACACAGACTTCCACGTCAGCGCTCTACTCGAAATGGCCCGCGTCGCACGTGAAGTGCGTGTTTACCCGCTCGTCGACTACACAGGCGCCCCAGCGGAGGACCTTTTGCGGCAGGTGCTCGCACAATTGCCGGAGTGTGGCCTCGCGGCGGAGGTCCAGCCGGTGCCATACCGCTTTCAGAAGCAGGCTACGGACATGCTCGTTGTCAGCCGGATCGCAGCGCAGTAGACCGACTCCGCACTCGAGTCCAGGAGAACATGATCTACGACCACACTGCAGATCGTTGCGCAACGATCCCGGCCGTAGCAATGGCCCAAGGCCGCCAAAGGGCACCAAAAGTCACAGACGAGGCCCAGCGAGTGAGCTTCAGCCCGATCGCCGGACGTCTAACGGGACGAATATCTGAAGCTGCGCTGGGTCCGCCAGCTGTGGAGGAACTGCGATTACGTGGACGAGCACCGAGCAGCGGACCGATCACACTCGGGTGAGCGTGGGCGTATGACACCGCGTGGCAAACACCAGAATCAACGCTGGTCGGGCACGTCGATTACGTCCTGATGAACCAATTCCGCGAGCAACGAGTGGTCGGTGGCATCCCCGGCGAGCTAGATTCCCCCGTGACCGAGCGGCACATCGAATCTGTCACCCTCCCGATCGACGGGGTCGACGTACCCGCAATGCGCATCGACAGTGACCCGCACGTCTATGCCCTCGCTGGGAACAACTACCGTAAGGCCTGCAGCCGCCTACTCAGACCTAAGGACGTTCCACTGCATGCGGCGGAGGCACAGCTGGTAGTCCAGTTCGTAGGCTGACAGCCCCTGCCATGTCGCGATTTGAGACGATCGGTCATCTTCTGGGACCTCTGCTGGGTCGGCGAGCATGGCGTTGTGTGGGCCCTCTATCGGAGACGCGAGCGCCTCTTCGACCGCTGCGCGAAGTTCAGGGTCATCGCACGCCTGTGGCGTCACTTCGGGCATCACGAACACCGCGCCTGAGTCTTCGATTGCTGGCTCTGTCGGGCCTGGCATCTCGCTGCCCGCACAGCTTGCAGTTCCGAGAGTTATCACCGAAGCCATCAGGATGGCTGCTGTGGTTCTGCGTTTCGTCAGCACCGCAGCCACCCTTCTATGGTTCGAGACCTATTGGAGCATTATTCATCACAATTGACGAGAATTCGTACGACAAGTTCGTTCGCCTGAGATGGGAATCGGTGCAGAGAGGACTGTCGATCGCTGAGCAGGTATACGAGCAGCCGGCCGACACCAACGACCGGCTTCTGTTCAACGGCGCGAGGACCTTCTTTCTGGATCAGAGGGGTGTGCTGCTGCAGGACATGGCCTCGGCCGACCTCAGCGCCCTGGCGGGGGCCCTGGTGAACCGGGTGGCAGAACTGTCAAACAACTACACGCGACTCCCTTAGCCTCACCCGGTCAGCTTGAGCAGCTGTTCACCGTCTTCGGATTCCACGATGACGGTGAACACTGCTAGCGGGTACCGGTACCGGATCTCGTCGAACCACTGTTCGACCGCGTCGACGGCACGATGCTCCTCAACTATTGGCAGGCCTGGTTCCAGCGTGATGACGCCGACAGGGCTTACTTGGGTGTCGTACGGGGTGTTGTAGAGGACGTCGACGTAGTCCACGCCCTCGGTTTCCCGTCCGTTCTCGTAGATCGCTTCGACGACGTGGTCTTTCGGATCGACGTTCGTGGTCACCAGATCAACGGCAAGGTGGCCGACGAGGAGGAGCGCAGCGATAGCGGCGAGCACGAGGCCTGCGATCGTCGCCCACTGCGACGCTTTGACGGTCGGTTCGCTTTTCATGGCTGTTTCACCCCTCTATCTCTCAAGTTACCGAGGAAGGTCCACAGGTCGTCCCCGGTGACAAGTGACCACACCTCCCCAACCAGGAGAAGACCGACTATGTGTAGCGCACCGACAGCGGGGAGCGGGAACACCAGCGCCACCGACAGCTGCAACACCAATACGGCCGGATGGGTAGAGCGCTGTCTTGTGGGCTGCGGTCCGTGCTGGTCCGCAGCCATGGGCTGACAATAACAAGTGAACAGTCTTCAGGGTCGGTATGCTCAGTGCCCGTTCCGACCTCGAACGGGCGCCGGCAATACACCGAAGCAGTTGGAAGGCCCGGATGCGTTCGATCGATAGGATCGCGAGATGGATCCCATGTGGCTGCTTGTCATCCTGATTCTGCTCGTCCTGTTCTCAAGCATCAGCATCGTTGCCGCTCTTCGTCGAATAGCTGACGCGACAGAACAGACTGCGGCGCATCTCGAATCTCTGGCCGCTGCATCCGGTCCGACGGTCAGCCCCAGCCGGGGCCCTGAATAGGAGCAACGTGAGCGACGAAGTTTCGATCGTGAAGACTGCTTGGTCCCCAGCTGCCACGCTAGGGACGCAGTTGACGGTAACGATCGTCGTTGCTCTCGGCATAGTGCCTTTGTCGTTCGGTGTGGCGTCCATAGGTGCCGATAGCGCGTCAGAGTTCATGACCTTTGGCGGTGACATAGATGAAGGGCTGTGGCTGGGCATCGCATACGCATTCGCCGCAGGAGCCCTTGTCGCCGTGACGGGATATTTGTGCCTGATTCTCCTACCGGGCGGGCGTTACCTGCTGCCCGGATTGGGACTCGCGCTGGTCATTCCTGTCCTAGGGGCTGGTCTTCTGGTGGTCCTTTGGTTGATCGGCATCGGCGGGATTGGTGGGCCGCCTGCGGAATTGCCTGCGGCGCAAGAATACGGACGGGCCCTGCACCGGACTCTTCCGGTGCTGACACTCATCTGCGTGGGTGCCGTCCTGCTCGGCGGCGTCGGTCTCAGGCATGTTCGATCGCCGAGATGGCGCCGGGTCGTGTGGTGGGTGCCGGGATCGGTGGCGGTCGTTGTTTCGCTGGCGCTCACCGTGCTCATCGTCGTGGCTCACGAGTTACCGCGATAAGCCCTTTTTTGCCGCGAGAGTCGGTGTGCAGTGGTTCCAGATCGTCAGCATCAAGTCCGAATTGGAGCCATTTGGTGGGTGCTTGGAAGTACCACCTCGCCGTGGGCGCCATCGGAAGTCGGACCCTGTACGGGCAGGGGGCAGGCTGGTGCGATTGGTGTCTCGACTCGGGCGACTGAGGGAGAATCCGTTTCTTGACGTCAACGCAGCGCCGACATAACGACTAGGCGAGTCCCGAGGATCGTCGAGCAGCAATGTACAACAGCGTCAGCGGGGGTACCGAAGCAAGCGCAACCAGGAATAGCCACGGCAGTATGTAGCTGATGGACCCGCCGAAAGCGCATACAAGACCAACCACAACTGCTACGCCGGCAGCCCATCCCAAGCACAACCAAAAGGCCCGAAAGACGGAGCTCGGTTGAGCATACTTCTCGGGCTGTAGCCGCGCGGCCGTTGCTCTCACTCCGGCGGGTATTGCCGCAAGAGTGAGCGCGAATACGCCGACGACACCGGCGGCGGGTGTCGCAAAGTTCACCACGACCAGAATCGCCAGGATAGCCGCCGCCAGGTAGAGCGGCGTCATCACGAGCAAGAGCAGTCGGCCCTCCCAGATCTCGTTCCAATAGCCGCCCGTAAAGGGGATCCGCCAAAGCGGTTTCGTCATCTCGTTTCTCCTCTCGTTGACAGCTACTCGAATAGAGTCAGATCAGTCCGCCAGTCACCGCCACTGCGCCATACGCGATGCCAGCAAGGGCAAACGCTGCGCCGATTGTGGCGACAGGGATTCCCAGACCGTGGCTGCAGTTCCTGCGTTGCTGGGATTGCAGCCCGCGTATGGGTATCGGTGCGGGTCTGGCCTGCTGGGTATCGACCCGGGTGAATCGGCCCATCACCGGGTTGGAGTGGCGGGCACCCAGTTTCGCCGACTCGGTCGCGGCGTCGTGGTCTCCGCCGGCGTACTCCCACTTGTTGTTGGCCGCCTGCGCGCCCGTCATGGTGATGGTTCCCCAGGCGTCGTAGGCGTAGGTGGCTGCTTTGGCTTCTGCGCTGTCGGTGAGCAGGGCCGTCGCGCCGAGGGCGTCGACGGTGAAGGAGAAGCTTCCCGCGCTGCTGCTCATGCTGACGATGTTACGTCGGGATCGCGGATGAAGGGAGTGGTCGCGGCGGCAGTGGTTTGTCTCTGGCAGAACGCCGGCCCTAAACCGGACCCTGAACGGGCACCGTTCGAACCTGATGCCGCAGCAAACGCGCGAAGCGCGCCAGCAGACGGACGTGTGGTCGCGCAGCTCATTGACGCCAGTAGGTGCGTGGGGCAGGCTACAGAGGTGAATACGGCTCAAGGCAGCTGTCGCGGCGATCTTCAAGAACGTTCCGTTGGAGCGCCAACCTCCTTCATCGATCTCGCACAGCACCGGTAACAACCACCAAAAGACCGACTCGCCCACTAGAGGGGCGAGAGTCATCGAACAGCAGGAGCAGCAATGAGCGTCCGACGGGCAGCTGTACCTTTCGTGCTCCTAGTTGGTGTCCTTGCTGGCTGCGCAACCACCTCGATCGTCCTGCCGACACCCGCTGCGACCGTCTCTGCATCACCGTCTCCGACCCCGACGGCCTCAGCTTCGTCAACACCAGCCCCGCCACCTGAGTCGAGCTTCATACCTCCGACTGTGCCGAGCAACGAGTGCCACCCGTGGGAGTTCACCGCACGCGACGACCCAGAACAAGTAGTGGGGTGGAAGCAGCAGATTCCGTCTGATGGTGGGCCCCGCGAGTTCGCGAACGGAACGCCGACGAACAACGAAAATGGCACACCGGTCGCCTACGTTGTCGCGCCCGGGGATGTAGGCGCGATCGTCGCTGAGCGGTTCTGCGTGAACCTGGCGTACTTGAGCACGCTGAACTCAGTACGGCGAAGCGGTGTATGGAACCTGCATCCCGGCGACACGTTGAACCTCGACGCGCACACAATCCTCTCGGTGGGCGACGAAGCAGGCGCTGTGCTTGAGAACATGTCCCCGTCACCGATACCACCGCAACACTAAGGATCGAGATGCGGAAAATCCGCCGAAGAATTGCGAAAGCGAACAGAGTCCGGCCATGAGCTCATCGTTCGCGCTACGCTCGCGGTAATCAACGTTCCCGGAGGATTACTTGGATCTTTTCACGCTGGGCTTTCTGTTCTTCGGGCTCGTTCCACTGGCCCTAGCGATTTGGGCGCTCGTGAGCATCGCCCACACCCCGTCCGAGCCGACACCGAAAGTGCTGTGGGTACTAGTCGTTCTCTTCTTCCCGCTGATCGGTCCGATCCTGTGGTTTGTGATCGGTCGGTCAGCCGCATTGCAGAAGAACTGACACACGACTCCGGCGAGTAATGAGCGGTGAGCTCAGGGATCGATGGCGGTGGTTGTCGCTCTGGCGCTTGTCGTGCTTGTCGTCGTGGCTCGCCAGACACCGCAATGGACCGACCTCGGCCGGGCGCACGGGGATTAGAAACAGTGGCTTGCGAGGAGCCCTCAAACGCCGATAGCTTGCAGCGAGATCGAAGGGGATACATGACCCAAACTGTTCGAAACACAAAGCGTAGACGCCTGCTCGCGGTCCCTGCGCACCTCGCCGCCATTCTCCTCACCGCAGCGTGCTCGCCTATGACCGCGGTAAACGATGCAAATGATGCGGCAACCGATAAGGCAAAGGCTCAGTTCACTGAGGCGCGCACCGCCTTCACTGAGAACATCCAGTCACTCCCGCCCGAAGGTTTCGTTCCGTTCGCCGAAGCGGGTGGCTTTAGGGCAGGCGCGTTGTTCATCGGCATGTCGGACGACGAGCTCCGGCAGCAGCGCCTTGAGGGGACATGGACGTACCAAATCAGCGCCGTAGAGGAAGACGGCGAAGGGCGTCTACTGACACTGATCATCGCCGACGCCGATACCGGCGGTGGACTCACCTACGAGCAGGCGAGCGTGTACGCGTGCATCGACTTTGTGTTCGACCTCGCGACGAAAGCGCTTGTAGACACAGAAGACACCGAATGCCCTCAACCCATACTCGACATTTCGCCCGGTGACGAGAAAATCAGCGTCGAGCAGCTTGAGTAACGGGGAACGGGAAATCACTCAGGCAATTGATCGGACCTAGGGCGACCATCAGCGGCACGCGGGTCCTTCAGTTATCGGCGCCACCCTCGTAACCGCCTGTATTCGATCTGAACGCCAAACAGGGCTCAACGCGTTGGGTAACTCGGTTGCCGATGTGCAGTATCACCGGCATCCTCAATTCCCCCACCGTACGGATGCTCAGCCGCCGAAATCGTGGAGCGCTGTCAGGTCAGAGCCTGCCGCCAGGCAAGCCTGGCCTATGGCGGACACCAGTTTCATCCAATCACCGGTCTTCGGGTCGTACGACTCTCCATCAGCGGCGGGTTCCGCAGATTTCAAGTAGTCCGACGCTGCGGTTACGGCCTTGCCGACGTCACCGTCGTCGACCAGCACATGGTGGTAGCCGTCCTTCACATTGTCGATGGTTTCGATGTACTCAGCGGGCGTGACCGCCCCATGGGTCAGGCCGTCAACCGCGTTCAACTCCATGGTTCTCAGGGTCGTTACTTGGCCGCATACGTGCGCCGGGCTAATTAGCGCTTCACCAGCCTTCCGCTCGACTGGCTCTGGCGTGGCCTCCGCAGTGGCAGGCTCCGGTGATTGCGGGGCGGCATCCGGTGCGGTGCATGCGGCGAGGCTGAACGCAATCGCTGCGGTTAGCGTGACAAAGCTGGTCCTACGGATGAGATTCCGGGTGAGCATTCTCGCCCTTTCTACGCGTTCTGAGTCAAGGGGTTTCAACTGGTGGCTGCCGCTGGAACCCAAGCCATCACCCGACCATGTCAGCTGTGTGAGTTCTTATCATCTAAGCCTGATCCACCATGGCGGGCGCGCCCCGGAAGCTAAGGGCACCCAAGCGAGGGTCACCAGTGATCGTGTGGGTAGACCACTGGTCACCCCTTCAGGGGCCGCTTTTGCGCATGAACAGCGGCGCAACGCTGGGCGGGCATACTGAGCCCATGAAGAGCGACGCATCCCGTGCCAGGTCGACCCGATGCCTGATCGCAATCGGACTCGTGGGAACACTCAGCGGATGCGTCGCGAGCGCCTCGGACTTGGCGCGCGACAAAGTGGCGGACAGCGCTGCCGCAGTTTCCGATCGCTTGCAAACACTCTTCGCAGAATCGCCATCAGTATCGGACATCTCAGCAGAGGAGCTCAGTGAGATCGGCTTCGACCTGCGTGAGCTCAGACGAGATGAGCTTCTAGAACTCGGAGAAATACGGACCGCCGTCTATGACCTCGAAAGCCGGGGACCTTCCGTTGAGGTTGGAATGATCGTCGCCGAGCGTGCGCAAACCGGCGGCGGCTGGTCGTATGACGACGCTCGCCTATACACCTGCGTCCTCTATCGCGGCCAGCTGGGCGAAGCGACGGAGGTGGACGCAGAGAGCGCACAGTGCCCGGACGAGATTGTAGAGAATCTGTACTTAATCCGAAGTGGTGAATTCATCCCCTTCGACAGACTTTGATACCGGGGGCGTAGGCCGTGATTCGGCTCGCTTACCGAGCCGCTCGCAAGCCGGACCCTGAACGGGCAGCCGACTCACTCACTAGCGAACGCAAGGTGCCTTCGAGCACGGTCGCAAGATGGCGAAGGGCAGCAGTTCATAACGCTGATCTTGCCTGCACAGGCTGATCGGTGAACCGGGCACGATAGCCTTCAGCGCATGGAGTCCACACCAGCATCCGTCGCCGACGCGCTCCTCGCGCTTCTCGATAACAAACGGGCGTGGGTGAAGGGGACCGCGCTCTGCATGGGTACCGATCAAGCCACGAGCCGATATGAGTTTGAGGTTTGGCCCAGACGCGGTGCGTGGTCAACGCGAAACATTGAGACAGACGAACTGCGTAGCTACGACGCCAGCGCGCAGACCCTGAGAACCGGCGAGATCGACACGTTTGCCGCGACTTATCCAATATTTCCAGCTCACGAATCTGTAAAGCTGCTGTTTCCATTGGAGCTGCCCATCTGGGGCAGAACGAGGGACGACTACCGACCCGTCTCAGCTGACGCAGAAAAGGACCGCCTAATCCTCATCTGCCGCCACAAGCACGACGCTGCGGTGATCGGGACGCTCACCGTGGATACCCTTCACGGACACGCCACAGATTGGATATCGCCGCTCACGACCGTCCGGTACACCGATCTCCCGGTCCAGACACGCGACAATTCCTGATTGCACTCGGTTGCAGTCCGAAAGTCCCCAACCGATACTCGACATTGCGACCGGTGACACCGTCATCAGCGTCGACCAGTTCGAGTAGAAGCGCGCGCACTCGTCAAGGCCCGGGACGCTCCAGCTCAGACGGTCGGGCAGCGGACTCTCGGCAAGAACAAATTCGGAACGGGTGATCGGGCAACAGATTCGGGCAGACAGACAGACAGACAGAACGCACGCGCGCCCCACGCGGGACCCTCGACGGGCACCCGAGGGAAGGCGGAACAAAGCGGATGGTTTCTGCTCGGATAGGCCCGTCACTCATAGTGCTTCGGCCTTGACTGGATAGGCCAGCTCAGATCAGACTGCACTCGCACGACAGCCGAGTGGATTATTGGGCGCGAGGCGCGATCTAGCCGCGGATCAAGGGACGAGATGCATAGAAAGCCGAATCTTCGCCGGCTAAGCAGAGTCGCTGTCTTGGCTGCGGTCCTATTTCTGATCCCGGTCGTGTGGCAGCTTGCGTTCTCGGAGCGGGACGGTTCGTCAACGTGTCAGCGCTACCCGCTGCCAGAAGGCACCATCATCAGCGAGAGCGCGGAATTGGCCGTCAAGGCCGAAGTGACCGCGTTGCCGCCGCAACTCGTTTGCAGCTACCCGGTCGGGGATCCCGCCAGCCCGACGCACGTGACCGTTTCCCATGATCGCGGGGCTGTATGGATGACGGCATCCGCGTGCCTTTTCATCGTCGCGGCAGCGATGCGTTTTTGCGGGAAGAAGCGTTGGCAGTTCCCCGTACGAGGACAGCTCCGGCCGGTGGCCAGCGGAGCGACACAACGACTGAAGACGCTTCGGTAACTTGACGGCGGAAGCGAATAGGCCTCGCGCAGAACCGGAGCGGGCTGGGCGTGACCGAGTGACGGACGGCCTGCGACTCTCGCCTCGCCGTATCGCACTGTGGGTGACCGCGGCCGGTCACCGATCGGCAACGATTCCTGCCGGGCAACTTCGCCTGGGTTAGTGTCTGCCTATGCGGAAACTCTCGGTCGCTGGGGTCCTCGTACTGTCGTGCGTGGGTCTCACAGCGTGCATGCCTCCAGGCCAGGTGGCAGGATTCGCATGCCCGGCCGTTGGTTACCCAAACGCGGCGAAGATCACGTTGGCCGAACCGAGGACGGGCGTCGAGCTTCAACTGTGTGAAGGTGCGAGTTGCACGCCGGGACCGCCGATGGCGCCCGTCGAGGTGCAGCCAACGCGCACAACGGCGGAGCCGATCGTTGAAGATACCGGCGTGCTTACCCTCACCGGAGACGGTGTTACAGGTTGGAGCGCGGAATTCCTCGACGGCCAATCGGTCGTCGGATACCGACTGGCTGACACGGTCGGCGGAGTGATCGCAGAAGGCGCCATCGACGCCGACTGGGTTCGCATCGGTGGAACCGAACAGTGTGGCGGACCTAAGGAAGCGGAGATCGAACTGCCCGCCTGAGGCGCCACGGCGATCGCCTGAGCCCGATACTGGACCGTTCGGCGGACCCTAAGCGCCTCAGCTTTGGGTGCACGCCAGTGTCACCAAACTTGCGGCTGTGGGCACGCCACGGTCACTTCGTTGAACCTGTCGGGGCTCATGCCTTTGGGGAGAAACGTAAATGCGGACCACTGAGCTTTCGAGTCGACATAGGTTTGAAGACTCGGCGCCGCCGGGACGTCGAATCCGAAACTCTCCAAGCACTCGACAGACTCGGTCACTTGGGCGTATAGCTCTTCATAATCGTTGTCAGTCAATGCGGGCAGGTTATCCATGCCAATTTCGGTTGAGCACTCATTGGTATCCTCGATGTAAAGGTCGGCTTGACTGGTCGGATACTCGGAAACGATGCCGCCGTCTGCCGGGTCAACCTCGGCGGACCAACCCCGATCAGCCAGGCATGATCTGAGCAGATCGCTTGCGTGCGCGCCTGACGTTGGATGCGGGGCACTGTGCGCCTCCGCGTAAGCGGCACATCCCGTCGCTCCTAGGCACAGCACGATGCAGACCGCAACGGACAGCCGCAACCTCACATCGACTCCTTTGAAAGCCGGAAGCACAGAGGAACCAATGCCTCAACTGGATAACTCTCACATTATGTTTCAGGTTAAGTGACTCCAGAGCATTTAGCTAGTGTTCGCCGCTCATCAGTCTGTGCCCTTGACTACATTTCCGATGGATGGCCTCGTCAGGTGAAAAGGCGTCGTTGTAGGGTTTCCGCATGGTTCTCCGTGTGACCGCCACCCCAATCGATCTTTGGGGCGCGACGACGCCTCCGACGGAGGAGCCTGCGTTGGCGGAATGGTTACCTGGCGCTGCCGCGTATCGGCGCGTGCTGAACCCAGCGCGGTCAGACCAAGGTGCGTTTCGCTGGCAGGCGTGCGCCGGCGACGATTTTCGCGTCGACGCGCAAACGCAGTGGCCCGACATCCGCGCCCACAGGCCGGATGTCGAAGGCCGATATGGGACTCCGGAAATGGGTGGGCTTGACGCCGACGTCGCGGCGGCGCTCGCGAGGGTGCTCAGAGACTTCACCACAACCCCCGATGAGGTCTACTTCATGGCTTGGGAGGGTTATGCAGGTTTGAAGGATGTCTACCGCTCCTCTGCGCTCATTTCCGGACCAAACGATAGAAATCTGTATGTGGTGCGGGGAACGCTCGATGACGTCCTCGCATCTGTAGAGGAACCACCCTTCAAACGTCTCCCCCTCTGGTGGGTTCCTGCCGACCGTGCTTGGTGCGTTGGAAATGACATTTACGCGCTAAGCGCTTTCGTGGGAGGGTCGGAGGAATGCGCCACCGCGATCGCCGGCGAGGGAGCGCTCGAAAGTTATGTCGCAATCGCCGGTCAAAGCGTGGTGCCCGAGGAGTTTTGAACTGCTCGACGGATCGCCGCTGCCTTCGATTAAGGTCACGGCTAGTGCGGCGACACGTCAGCGGCCGCGTGTCTCAGCCACGCCTGGCGTTCCGTCCACGAGCCCCTGCATGGCCCCGATCAGCGGTCGCTGTGGGAACAGGGTGTCGAGCACTAAGTCACCGACAACGGGAGTCACGGCGATCACAACTGTGACAAAGCCCGGCGATCGTTGCCAGCTGCACCGCGCTCACCGGCGGCTTCGCTGGCGCGTCGGCAGGTAGCTGGCCAAACAGCTCGTTGGTCACAGGCGGACGATAACAGGTGAGCCCGTCATGAGAACGGGTTCCTGGACGTTGTGAAGTTGCTGGCCCGAACATTCTGCTAAGACAAACCTTCCGTGCCGCGACTGTTGCGAAGGGGACGCTGAACGGGCACGATGTTCCATACCCGCTGAACAAATTCGCCGGAGGTTGGCGCGACCGCGGGACTCCTACCGGCTGTTCGAGGGTGTCCAGTTCCCGTCTTCGCCGTCGTATTTCCATTCTTGATGGGTCGACGTGTCTGGAGTGACGTCTCGGAGCCAGTAGGTCTGGTCGGGGTCCCACCCAGCGAGCACCGTCGCCCAATCATCTGCAACGGGTAGAGCTAGGCCAGCCGTGGCCAGGTAGCCGCCGACCGAGAGATGAACCGCGTCGTGGTCATGTTGGACACGCGACCAATCAGGGACGAGCCAGCGACCGTTCCGGCCCGTGGTGCGGTACCAGTCATGTCGTCGGGATGCCGTGACATCCAACGGATACCGCCGGCACAGATCCACCCATGCTTGAGGACCATCGATCTCGTAAATTCGCGCGTCAGCGGGGATGGGGACTTGTTCCGTGGTGGCAGCGGTCCAGTCGAATCGGTCTTCAACCAGCCACAAGCCCACGGGACCCCGCCCTCGGAGGGACCGTGTTGTGCGCGTCAATACCGAAGGCGGTATCGACCACCAGGGCCCGCTCACCATGGCGGAGGGGTCTGCGGGTCGCTCGCGACTCGCGTTGCTCTCTTCGACGAGCATTAGGGAACGCCACCGATCGAGCGTTTCTCGGGCAGTTCTCGCTGTCGACGAACTGCCGCCTGTCGTGCCAGCAAAGGTGACTGTCCACTGCCGCAGGCGGTCCATGGACTCCACCCATCGGGTTGCGCACGGTGACTCCGTGATCGCAGCGGCCACGCGGCCGAGCGACGCGCCAACCTCCGGCGTGCTGGCGAGAATGTCTTCGCCGTCGGGCTCCTGCCAGTAGCGTGCACTGTCCACCGCTGCCGCCAGCGAGAACCACAGGGCACGTTCGTCGGGCTCCGCAAGCGGGACGGACTCAAGAAGCTGCCCAACGTCTTCCGGCGAAGGGTGCGGCAGCGGACGCTGGTCCGCACCCGCTCCGAAGAGAACAACTGAGGCACCACGGCCGGGGTCGGCATCGTAGGCGGCATAGAACACTGCTTGACGAATCTCATCAGCGGCCACGCTCTTGTTGTCCCATCGCCGCAGCGCGAATTCAAGACACAGGCGCCTGCCGCGGGGGCCGGTAAGCAATTGAGCGGGCCGCAGACGCATGAGGTCACCCTATGCGCACGAGGCGCAACCGACCGGTCCCATGGACGGAGCGCCTCGGAGTTCGCGTTACCCCGACGTTGAAAGGGCCCGCCTTGACCGGTTCAGGGAACCGCACGACCGTCTGTGGATGAATGAACTACTCATCGGATACGCACGCGTGTCCACGAACGAACAAGATCTGACCGCCCAACAAAACGCCCTCGAACACTTGGGTGTGCACCCGAACCTGATCTACACCGATCATGGACTCACCGGTACCAACAGAGCACGACCCGGATTGCGTGAAGCGCTGGCGGCCTGTCGGAGCGGCGACACCCTGGTCGTCGCGAAACTCGACCGCCTCGCCCGATCGCTGCGGGACGCCAAGGACATCGTTGACGAGCTCACCGCGAAAGACGTCAAGCTGAGCATCGGCGGCTCCGTGCATGACCCGAACGATCCGGTGGGCCGGCTGCTCTTCAACGTCTTAGCGATGGTCGCCGAGTTTGAATCCGATCTCATCCGGGCACGCACCCGAGAGGGAATGCAAGTCGCCAAGGCGAAAGGTCGGCTTCGTGGCAAACAACCCAAGCTCTCGATTCCGCAGCAGAAGCATCTGATGGAGGTGTACAACGCTGGAACGCATACGACAGCAGAACTGGCGGAGCTGTTCAATGTGGCGCGGTCCACCGTGTATCGAACAGTCCAAAGGCAACTGCACGGACGCTGATCCCTGTGATCCCGATCTGAGCGCCGAAAAGCAAGTGCGCGCGGACAGTGCGGGGCGCTCCGCCGCTGCTCCCCGATCGCTGAGGACCTGCCATTACACGGGCCGTCCCATAACGACGCGAGGCCATCGGCTCAGACCAAGCGTCGCCTCCTGCTCCACTTTTCGGTGAAGATCTGGCCCCCATTGTTCGCGGGCGATCTCGGCAAAGCCGAGGCGCGCATAGTAAGGCGCGTTCCACGGCACGTCTCGGAAGGTGGTCAGTGTTAGTCCGCGTAACGACCTGTCCGCCGCATGCTGACCTGCTAAATCAAGTAGCCGTGAACCGAAGCCTTGGCGTGCATGCAGCGGATGCACGGTTACTTGCTCGACGTGCAGTGCGTCGTCGATCGGCTCGACGAGCAAGTAGGCGACAACCGAGCCATCCACCACTGTTACCCAAGCATCATCGTGCAGGAGATAGCCCTCGAAATCGGTAGTGCTGATTGGATCGTCATCCGCAACCTCATACATGCCGACCGTCCGGAACCTCTGCCCCGCTGCTCGCTCAACGTCGTGGACGGCGGCCAAATCACGAAGGGTCGCCAGCCGATGCATGTCCTCATACTGGCACGTGGTCTAGTGCGAGGATCCAGGCGCCCCAGTACGCGGACCCTCACCGCAACTCAAACGGCGCCCCGCACCTGGCGTGACCAGCTAGCGCTCCGCTTCGAAGTGGAGGTCGAGGTCGCCGACGTTCATCCGCCGCAGCGCATCGTTGCGTTGCGGGTCCAACAGGGGCCTGGTATTGAGCAACTGCTGCGCGAGCCCAAGAGCGCAACGGAGAGCGAGCCCCAAACGAAGAGACGGTAGGCGGCCTTCCCTCTTGCCTACAAACCTGGCCACATCTAGTTCACGCGATTGGCTTGCCGAGTTCCGCTACTCGGACCGGATTCGGTTGGTGGTTCGGCACCCCAGCGTGATGCACGCGCGTGACGGATGACGGGTGACGGACGGACAATCACCCACGCGACGACGCCGATCACTGGCAGAAGAAGCGCAACCGCAACCCAAAACATGCGCATGGCCGGAGTGAGTCGAGGATCACGAGAAATGTCCGCTAGAGCGGCGGCTAGAGCGGCTAGGTAGAGGACCAAGATGGCGCTCCACATGAGGTCCGCTGACGCTATAGGACCCATCGAATGACCTCCATGAAGCAACCATAGCCTCCGCCCGTTTGGGTCCACCAGCTCTTGTGAAAGCAACTCATGAGTTGCGCTGCCGTCGAGTCACTACGCGCTGGTGGGGCCCGAAACCCCAGCCCCGATTAGCGCTGACGGGACCCTCAACGGGCCCTCGGCGAACGGCGTATGTCTGCACGCCGGGGAGCCAGTCGAGCGGCAGGAAGAAGGAAATCTCCGGATACTTGGTTCATGACCAACGGTGACAATACGTCGGAGTTACCCGAAAGCTGGTCCAGGGAGCATCCGCACGCGGCGGAGATCCTCGCGGTCGAGGTTGCCATCCAGGACCACCCGGGCCAGAAGCTCGCGCTCCGGCTAAGAGACCTCGAAAGGATCTTCACGGCGTGGGCAGGCTTCTCCGTCGGCCTCGGCCGACTCCTTGAGAAGTGTGAAACTCACGAGCCGACAATTACCGAACTGGTCATACGGAACGTGGGTGACACATCTCAGCGTGCGGCCATAACTACCGCTCTTGACCAAGCCACCGTCGCCTACGTTGCCGGACTAGGCGCTCTCATCGATCACACCCGCATCGTGCTGAAGTCGCAAGCCGACGAAATCCAAACGGAGCACGCGGACCTTCTGCGATCCATGACTGCAACCGTTCCAGCAGCCTTGTTCCTAGCAAAGCTCCGTACTTACGTTCTGCACTATGTCGTCGCCCCGTGGGAGTTCACTGCAGAACAGAATGGCGACACGATCACAGCCAAGGTCCTCCTGGCCACTGACGAACTGCTGAAGATTGAATGGCAGGCGCCGGTGCGGTCGTTCATCAAACTAAGCGGCAGCCAAATTCACCTCTCACCGCTCCTCAACCCCTATCTGAATGCAATGCACAGCCTGACGACCAGCTTCATTGAGAGGTGTTGGCAGGCCAACGCTCGATTGTTCGACGAGGTGGACGCGCTCGTTGCCAAGCGGAACTTGCTGCTCTCAGGTGGCGTGACAGACGGGCGGGACTGGGCCGCGCGCGTGGCGAACATGGAAGAGAACATCAAACGTGCTGAACGTGGGGAAATGCAAGTCAACTTTCAGACTGGTAGACCCTTCCAAATGGATCCTGAGCTGGAAGGCCACGCGCCTTGAACGGGCCGAGCTGATCCGAGGAGTGACGGTATCGCCCACACCATCGCTGCCAATGCATAACGACATACCGGCGGGGCGGTCGCATAGCCGCCGCTCATTGTCCGGACCCTGAACGGGCACCACGCCAGAGCCTTCTGCTAACGATCTTTGTACCGGCGCTGGGTGAGAATGGCGATTGTCAGGCTCAGGAGAAAGCAGAGAGTGACAAGGATGAACGCGAACCATTCGCCATCGTTCGCTGGATCCCGGGCCAATTCCATTCCGCTTAGGACACCGCTCACCCCGAACGTAACAGTCCCGAGCCATAACATGATGATGCGGCCCCTGCTCGGTTCTTCCGATTCGGTCATCCGTGAGTACTCCAGTCTCGGCTTATCGCGTGCACGAAGTTAGGAACGGTCAGCACTTATTTATTGCGTCTCCAATTCGATAAACCAGGAACGCGTCAAATGGCGAAACGAACTGCTGCGAGGGCGCCTAGCGCCGAGGATCAGGGTGGGAGCGCCAAGAACAACACCTTCCGTCGCGTAACCCGTGCTTATCAGGAGGCCGAGAGAAGCGCTAGAGCTTTACTAGATTCGAGCCTGGCAAACATGGACGGGTCCGTCGAGTTGCGGGGATTGCACCACGCATACGGGCACCCATTCTTCCTGCCCGCTGGGGTCAGCGAGGTGAATCCGCCAATCACCGTGCAGTAGTAGCGGAACCGAATTTCGCGGATGTACGAAGTGGTCGCCCCGGCCATCGTATGCCGCCTCCAGCCGGCCCTAAACCGGACGTTGAACGGACGCGTTCTGCGAGCCGACCGACCACTCTCCGCGACGCCGAGCGTCGGGCCCGCATTGGAACGAGAAACGGGCAATCGGACGCACCCCCGCGTTATGTAGCGGCCGGGGCTAGATTGACAACATGGCTGACGGACGAATGGTTTTGTGGGTTAGGAAGCACTACGTCGCCCTCAACGTGGCAATGGTGGTGCTCTGGTTAGCTGTTGCCGCGACCCAGATCATCCCGCTCGTCAACGGAGACTCGGGAACCAACGGAGGACACGTCTTCGCGCTGGTGCTAAGTCTCCTGCTAGCTGTCCTCGCAGGGGTGAGTGCAGTCGTAGCCTCCACTATCAAGAGGAAGAAATCTCCGAAGAGTTCATCGCAGCGAGTTGACCAATAAACGGACCCTCAACGGGCGCTATTCTTCGAGGCAGCCACTCATGGTCTACGTCTTGCCTACGTAACTACTCGGCTAAGACTTTGATCGCGTTCTCAACGCGGAAATCAGTTCCTAACATGGGGCCACGCTGAGTATTCGACGACGCTGCCGGCGGGCTCATCGAGGACGCCTAGTCCGCCGGTGTAGATGACGTCCGAGGCGATGATCTGTCGGGTGGCTGCGTCGATAATGACTGTGACTTCAAACGCTGTGCGGGTCGATGATGTGAGCCGGAGGGCGATGCCGTCGCGACCGAGTCGATCGGTGACAGTGCCGAGCAGTTCCAGTCCGCCGGATTGTTCGAGGATCTGCAGCATTGCGGCGTGATGGGCGGGTGTGAGCGTCCATTCGCTCAGGAGCATTCGGAAGGCGCCCCAATACTCCATGGCGTCCGCGTCGTCGCGCAGCGGGATCTTCTCGCGAAGCGCGGCGACCAGTCCCGCAGTGTCGGCGGGGGGTGCAGTAGGGAATCCGCCGAAATACTCGTCTTCCGCTGCCGTGCTCACTCGCGTGCCGGCGGTCGGTGCGGGGCCAGCGGGCTCGGTGATCTGCCCGTCGGCCAGCACGGAGTACGGTTGCTCCGCGGTGATCAGCACCGACGCGGCGCCATTCTCGTCCCATTCCCAGGCGTACCGCTGGGGAATGAAGACCGGCTCGCCCTCGGCATCCTGACTATGCCGCCACCGAACGACCTGTCCCTCTCGCCTGGCCGCCTGCTGCGGTGCCGTGAGCAAGACTTGCACTGACGCGTCGACGACTTCGTTGAGAGATTCGGCGACGGGTTGCGGGGCCAGCGGTGGTGGGGTTTGAGCGTAGGCCGGTGGGGTGGTGATTGAGCCGGTCACCACGGCCACGGTGACGAGGGCGGCAGCAATCGGAAGTGCCCAGAGCGTGCGAAGCCGGAGCAGCGCCGGTGGGCGGGCCCGGCGGCTGTCCGTGGCCATCATGGTTCGTAGCTGCGCCCAGTCTGTCGAGGTCGTCGCCGAGTCGGGTGCTGTGTGTGCCGGGTCGAGCGACTTCAGTCCTTCGGCGAGGCGGTCATCGGTCCAGCGCAAGTTCATTCACCTCCTGTGGGAGTGTTGCGTCATCGTCGAGTAGTGCGCGCAACGCGTCCCGTGCGCGGCTGAGGCGTTTCCACACCGTGGGTACGCGACATCCGATGACCTGTGCCGTTTCGGCGGCCGACAGCCCGTCCCAGTACACGAGCATGAGCAGCTCGCGGTCCGGCTCGCGCAGCTGGTCCATTGCGATTGCGAGTTCGACGTGGTCGTGTGACCCGGTTTCGGGGCCGAGGCGCTCGATGTCGGCGAGGTGCGCCAGGCCGACGCGTTCGCGGTCGCGGCGCCGGTAGGAGTCGCCGACGATGTTGTGCGCGGTGCGTAGCAGCCAGGGTAGGCCGAACGGATGCTTTGGGTCGAAGCGCTTCCACGCGACTTCGAAGCAGTCCATGGCGAGTTCGCGCGCTTGCTCGCGTTGGTCGACGCGACGTTCGATGTAACGGAGAACGGCGGGATGGTGCTCGGCGAAGAGTGTTTCGAACGCGGCACGCCTGTCGTCCACGCGGTCCCCTCCCCGCCGGCGCGGATGCGCGCCGATCTCATCAGACTAGGTTGTTGGTGGCGCCGAATCCTGACATCGGCGCGCCTGTCGGTCGCGGTGTGCATCATTGCCGCAGCGCCTCCGCCGGATGAACTCGGCTGGCCCGCGCGGCACCGACGATCGAGGCCAGCGCGCCGATCGTGACGCCCGCGACCACCGCGAGCGGGGCCAACGCCACGTCGAAGACCGGTAGCCACCGGTTCGCGACCGTGAATCCGAGGATCCCGGCGAAGCCCGCGGCAAGCCCGAGGACACCGCCGGCCGCGCCGAGCATGGCCGATTCGGCGACGACCAGCCCGATCAGATCGGCTCTGCGTGCGCCGAGCGCGCGCCGCAGCCCCAGCTCGGCACGGCGCGCGGTGATCGCCGAGCCGATCGCGTTGATCAGGGTCAGCACCGCGATCATCGCCGCCAACCCGGTGAACGCCAGCAGCGCGACTCGCACTCCGGATTGCACCTCGGCACGCAACATGGTCGGATCGGTGGGCGCCTGCACGACGTACGCGTCCGGTGCGTGCGGATCCAGAGCGACCGGGAGTTGTCGTCCGACCTGCAGCGCGGCGCCCGCGACCGTGCGGATGAACAGGGTGCGACTCTGCGCGGTCAACTCAGCGGGCGCCTGCCCGTCGCCGAGCACGACACCGCCGGCAAGCATTGGCGCACGGTTCGAGGTGTCGATGATGCCCACCACGGTGAACGTGGTGCCGGCGATCGCAATCTGCGGGCGTGCAATCAGCGGGCCGAGCTCCAGCTGGGCGGCGAGGGATGCTCCAACCAACGCCTCGCCGGCTCTGGGCAACCCGGCACCCTCGCCGCGCGCCCAGCTGAGGTCAGCGCGCAGCGCCGAAGCAAGGTCGCCGCCCGCTTCGTGGACCTGTGCGGTGCGCGTGGTCGTTCCGTTGCTGATAGCGCTTTCGAGGTAGCCCGAGACCACGGCCGCAGACTCGACGCCGGCGAGGGAGCTGGCTGCGGTCACCGCCTCTGCCGGGGCAGGTGTGTCGGATGTCGCATCTTCTGGTTCCCATTGGGCACTGACTTCCCGATTGGCGTGGGCGTCGAAGGTTGAGGTCACCTGGGCGCGGGTTGAGGCATCCAGACCCAGCGTCGTGACCAGCAGCGCGACGGCCAAGGCCACCGTGCCCGCGAGCGCGAGGGACTGCCGGGTTCTGGAACGAAGTGATGCGAGGGCGTCGGCAAGCAGGTCGCCGAAACGGACCCGGTGGCGAATGGGCGCGGAGGCAGCTTGCGCGGTCGGCCCGCTGCGGGTCGAAGGCTCGCTGGCCTGTTGCCGCTCCTCGGTGAGTCGCCCATCGGCGATCCGCACCACGCGCGACGCGGCGGCAGCAACCTCGGAGTCGTGAGTGACAACGATCACGGTGACGCCTTGTCGGTGCAGTCGGGTGAGTTCCGCCATGACCCGCGCGCCGGTGGCGGAATCCAGGTTGCCGGTGGGTTCGTCAGCGAGCAGCACCGGTGCGCGGGACGCGATCGCGCGAGCGATGGCGAGCCGCTGGCGTTGGCCGCCGGACAGCAGGGCGGCTCGGGCACCGAGGCGGTCCCGCATGCCGATGTGCTCCGTCGCCTCGGCCGCGCGGGCGGCGCGGTCCTTCGCGCCTACCCCCTGGTAGAGCATCCCCAGTTCAACGCTGTCGGTGGCCGGGCGCTGATCGAGCAGGTGAAAGCTTTGAAAGATGTAGCCGAACGTTTCGGATCGCAGCGCCGCAAGTTCGCGGCCTTCTTGACGCGGAACCGCGACCCCATCGAGCAGATACTTGCCTGAGGTCGGCGTATCCAGGGCGCCGATGATTGACAGCAGGGTGGACTTGCCGCCGCCGGAGGGTCCGACGATGGCGAGGAACTCGCCGGGATCCACTCGCAGGTCCACGTCGACGAGAGCATGCACGGGAGCCTCAGCGGTGCCATACACGCGGGACACCCCGACCAGTTCGATGAGCGGCATCAGTCCACCCGCACCCGATCTCCAGGCTGCAGCTCACCCGCGACCGCAGATCGCCCGCCATCCGAGCCGAGAACACTCACCGGCACCTCCAGGAACGTGCCATCATCTTCCCGGCGCAGCACGATTCCGTCGGTGCCGTCGTGTTGCGCCACCGCAACCGTTGGCACCAGCAGCGCGCCCGCCGCGATCTGCCGCGTTTCGACCACGACGCTCACCGCCGTGCCCACCGCCGCCAGCTCGTCCTCGCCGGCCGGGAGGATGTCAGCCCACTTCATCGGCTCACCGCCGGCACCGACCCCGACCTCATCGGCCGTCGCCTCGAAGACCCGATCGACAACTCCGGCTACGGCAGGCTGCCCGGCCACCGTGAAAGTGACCGCCGCACCGAGAAGGAGAGCGGATGCCGCATCCGGCGTAACGCCCACCCGCACGACATTCCGCGTGGAGACAACCCCGATGCTCGCGCCCGCGGTCACATCGGCACCAACCGGCGGCACCGCGACAATTTGAGCGGGCAGGGATGTGAACGCCGCGACCGCCGACAGCGGCAGGTACGGGTGCTCGGATGCCGGTGCCGGTGCTAACGCCGGTGCGATGGGCGCTTCCGTGATCGTTGTCGTTGTCGTTTCCGGTGCAGGAGTCGCGATGTCAAGCGTGCGGTGCGGGGCGGCCCCGCCTACCCCGAGATACAGCTTCGCGACGGCCTTCGCGGTCGCCTGCCCGAACTTGCCATCCGCGCCGCTCAACAGCCCGAGATGGGTGAGGTTGTCTTGCAGCACGCGAACGTCGGGTCCGGCGTCGCCGACGCCAAGGTCACGGTAGAAGGGGAATGGAGACGCGATCGCGAACACCGGTGAGCCATTCACCCACGCCGCCAGTGCGCCCGCTGCGAGGCTCTCGCCCGGAGACAGGGGGCTGTCGGTGACCACGCTGCGTGCGGCGTCCGTCACTGCAGCGAGCATGACGGACTCCTCCGTCTGCGCCGCGATCACCCCCGGCAGGGTCCGGGTCGCGATGAGATCTCCGCGCTGCACTTCCGCGAGCACGGGTTCCACAGCCGGCGGCATGGCCTGCGCCTCCCACTGCGCGGGAGAGGTGAACGCCTGTGCCGCGAACCACCCGCCGGCCACCAGCACACCTGTGGTGGCGACCCCGAATGCGGTCAGCCAGACGCGCCTGCTCATCGTTGCGCCGGAGCGTGCTTCGCGATCAGTTCGAGCAGCACCTGCCGGTCCTTCAGCCACGTCTCGCGATCGCTGCTCAGCCGGTCGGCGTTGTCGCGGATGAATTCGACCTGGCGGTCCCACTGGGCGTCGTACTGGGCCTGCGTCCAGCCGCTCGACTCCCGGCACTGAACATCGGCGGTCGCGAGCGCGATCTCCATCTCGGTCAGCGGCGGCTCGGGCGGACCATCCACGCCGGGCGCGTAACCGGGGATCCCGAGCTGAACGCGCATCTCCTCAGTCGGCATCCCATCCAGAGGGCTGTCCGGAGCACCGCCGTAGCCGGCCTTGTCCAGGCAGTCGCGCCAGGCGTCCGCGGCCGCCTTCACAGTGTCGGTGGTGGCGGCATCCTCCGCGGTCTGCCAGTAGCTCGGCGCAATGAAATTCACCGACTTGGATACGCCGCCTAATACCGAATGCTCGGCCCTCACCCCGTGAACGCACGGGGTGATCACCGTGTCGAATCCCGGCTGAGACTGCGCCAGCGTGTTCATCTTTGTGAAGTTCTCGATGCGCGCCGCACGCTCAGCTGAAGGCGCCTCGTGATACCCCCACGTCTGCGCCACCTCAAGAGTGAGAATGGACATCATGCCCTCATAGTCCGCATCCTCCAGCGACTCCGGCATGATCGGCCATTGGAAGCCCGCCTCCCGCATGCACTCGGAGACGAGCAGGTTCTCCGCGTAGGATTCGATCTGGCTTGAGGACGGGAAGTAGTAGTCGTCGAGTGGCATGACCCAGCTCGCCCGGTCCTTCGCCGGAAGGTTCAGGTCCGCGATCGCCGGGCCACCGGCACACCCTGAGAGGAATGCGGTGCAGAGTGCGGCAACTGCCGCGCCATGCACCACCGTTGTTCGTGCACTGCGGGTCATCCTTGCTCCATCCTCATTAAGGGTCGATACCCACAAGGTTGTCCCAGCGACTCAAACCTGACCGATGCCGACGATTAATTCTCAAACTCAGGGCCTAGAGATAGAAACGTAAGTAATTCGAGAAGCCGATCTGGGTGGTTGCCGGCCGTAAGCCGGACGCTTGGCAGGCGCCAGTAAGGGTCGTCGCGAACGGGCTATGTGAGTCAGTACCGTTTACGGTCTGATGAGCGTGGTGTGTGTAACCAAATCGTCGGTGCGGACATTCTTAGGTATGGGGACTTCTCAGATTTCGGATGTCGAGCTGTGGCAGAGCAGCCTCGCTGGTGACGGCGCTGCCTTCGCCCGGCTGTTCGACCGGCACCGTGACCGCGTGTTCCTCTACGCCCGGCGGCTGTTGGAAATCCCGGCAGATAGCGAGGACGTCACCGCCATCGCGTTCCTTGAGTTGTGGCGTCGCCGCGACGACGTACGCATCGTGAATGACTCAGTGCTTCCTTGGCTTCTCGTCACAGTGGGCAACACCGCTCGCAACTCTGCGCGCGCGCGTCGCCGGCACGGGCGTTTCCTCGCGACCCTCCCTCCAGCCGATCACCAGCCAGACGTCCACGACGACATTGCCGACCGGCTGGACGGGGAAGGGGAGCGTCGCGCCCTCCGGCAAGCCATGCGGGAGCTGTCGCCCGTCGACCAGCAGCTTTTGACCCTGACCCACTTCGAGGGACTCACGCTCCACGAAGCAAGCGACGCCCTGAGCATCGGTTACGGCGCCGCTAAGACGCGTTTGTCGCGCGCCCGCAGTCGCCTGCGGTTGGCGATCGCGCCGAGCGTCCGCATGCCCGAAGAAAGGACCGCACCGTGAACGAAGCACAGTTCACCCAGGCACGCAGCGACCTGATCCGAGCGGAACTCCAACGCACGGTGGAAGCAACGCGCCGAGTCCGCCGTTCGCCTCACCGGAAGCGCTGGGGAATCGCCGTCTTCGCAATCGCTGGCGTCGTTTCGGGCGGCACCGTAGCGGCGGCCGCGACATCCGGTCTGTTCTGGCCGCACACCGAACCGAACCCGCTGCCGGGAGCACCCGCGGCGACTGCGTTGACCGACATCAGCATCACCGAAGGCACTGGCGATCTTGTCATCGAGCTCCCCAGCCAGCCCGCGGATGCCACGCACTTCAGCGTCGTCTTCACCTGCCGTAGCTCCGGGACTTTCGTGTGGGGATTCGACCCGTCCGGTAACAACCCGAGCACGGCGTGCCAGCCAGGCGAGATGAGCAGCCACAACTTCCCGATCACAGCGGACTCCACGAAATTCCACGTGACCACAACCGACGACCAGGCAAGCTGGTCCATTGCCAGCCGATACGTTCAAACTCGCACCGAAGCGCTCGGCGTCAACGAACACGGAGAAACCTACGGTGTCGCCGGAGACGGCAGCAACACGCCAGACCTGATCGCCGTCATCGGGGTCGCGGACGACGGGACAGCCATCGAGGGCTACGCGAGAGCCTCTGACATGGAACAACCGATGCCGTCCTCTCCCGAAGAAGCACTCCGCTCGCAGGAGGAGCATCAGGCGAAACACCCGAACGGGCGGGAGGTGCCGGTGTACAAATCGGATGGCACCACCCGCATCGGCACGTTCACCATCGGCTGACCACTCGTCCATACTCGCCAACCTTCGGAGCAAAAGCGGGACCCTGAGCGGGCACAGACTCAACTGTGGCCGCAGGCGCTCAGCTCGCGAGCATCGTGGCGAGCCCAGCGCAGAGGGGGTGTAGGTGCGCAACCCAGTTCCGCTACTAGCTGTCCTTGTTGCCTGCTCAGCTCTCATGTGCGGATGCTCGATCGTGTCTAGCAGCTACTCTGGCGGTCCCACCAGCGATGACGGCGGACGTCTCGTGGCGGAGAGACGCGATGTCCAACGTCGGTTTCAGTCGAGGGTGAAAGATTTCCAACACCACGTCCCGCCCGTTCACACCGTTCTGCTCTGCTGATATAGCCACGATGACCTACGAAATCGACCTCCCGGATGCAGTTCAGGCTCGGCGGAGGCGGAGATTTCCGTCGCCGACGGCGCACCGGTGAGGTTTTAGAACCATGCAGTGGTACGAACCCTCCCCGCGGTTGACGGTGAAGTCAAAAGCCGACCTCACCAGGTGAGAGCGAACCCAGAGGAGAACAGAGCAGCAAGCGCGAACACAATTCCGAGGCCGCTGACAAGGCCCGTGCCGATGCGCATGATGGCCTGCGGGATACTCCCCGAGTGATTCACGGCGCCGGCCAGAATCCAAGTTGCTGCGGCTAGGCAGATCACAACAACCCCACCGATCGACGCGAGCAGTATGCGGGTACCCGTGGAACACGCCGAAACCGTTGCGGCGCACACGGCCGATCGCGTACCAGCCCAGAGAAGCAGGAGCAGGATGACCGCGAGAACCGGCAGCAGCGTTGAGAAGCCCAATCGAGTTGTGGTGGAGAGTCTTTCCATGGTCTTCGTCACTCCTAGGGCTCTGCCGCCTTGTGGCCAAAATGGCTTATCAGCTGACCCTAAGGGGAGGTATCCAAAAAGTGTGGATTTCTTCAGGATGTATGCGTTGCAGCCGATGATCCGGCGCCAACTGATCCCATCTGACACAAGGGCACGAACTACGGGCAACCCGAAACCGGACGCTGAGCGGGCACAGCCTTCGGTCACCGGCTATGCGAGCGGGTGACCGAAGTCAGACACTAGCTCGCCGGGGCAGCAGGCCCGTCAGCGATCGAGACACTGCATCACACAGAACATAAGCCTCGCCTGATTGCGCAAGAAGACTCCGAGCCTTATGCAAAATTGATTCACGTTCGTTAGGCTACGTCGCGGAGCTCGGCGGCGAGGAGGCGGCTCAGTGGGAGAGCAGATGGAGTCAGCCATGGGCGGCAACGCCGCGCCTATTCGTCACGGCCGCACCAGAAGGCCGGCGCGGTGGAAGGCGCTGCTCAAGGCTCTCTCGATCTCGATCGCCGTGGTGCTGGTGAGTGCCACCGCTGTCGCTGGCACCACTGCATGGCAGCTTGGCGCGGAGCTCAGCGCCGACGCAGTAGACCTTTCTGCTGGATCGGATGCGCCGCCGCTACCCGCGATCGGGGCATACGGCGGCGGGTTCAACATTCTCGTCGTCGGCGTCGACAACTCTTCCGATCAGGGTGCGCAGTACGGCAAACGCACAGGCACGCTCAATGACGTGAATCTTGTTTTGCACGTCTCCGCCGACCACAGCAGCGCCGTCGCAGTCAGCTTTCCGAGGGACCTGGTCATTCCCCATCCGAGCTGTGAGGACCCCGAATCGGGCAAGTCCTTCTCCGCCATGTCTGCACAGCCGCTTAACGCAGCGATGGGACGTGGTGGTCTGGGGTGCGTAGCTAAGACGATTGAGAATCTCACTGGCTTGGACATTCCCTACGCCGCCACGATGAACTTCAACGCTGTCAAAGAGGTGACCGATGCAATCGGCGGCGTATCTGTCTGCTTAACTGCGCCCCTGCGTGACCGATACGTCCCCATCAACCTCCCGGCCGGGTACTCCGACATATCTGGAGAGGAAGCGCTTGGCTTCCTCCGCTCACGACATGGCGTCGGCGACGGCAGCGACTTGTCCCGTATTTCATCCCAGCAGCAATACATGTCGTCACTCGTGCGGAAACTGAAGAGCGCCGAGACTCTGACGAATATTTCGGCGATATACGGGATCGCGCAAGTAGTGAAAGACAACGTCCAGCTGTCCACGACTCTGGCGAGCATTGACACCATGGTCTCAATGGCCCAGGCCTTCAGCAGAATCGATCTGGGCGAGGTGACGTTCGTGCAATACCCGACCGGTAGCGACGCCCGCTACCCCGGAAAGGTCGTTCCACAGAAACGTGCCGCCACCGAACTGTTCGATAAGATCATCGCCGACGAGCCGTTCGCGCTCCCCGAAGATTCCACCGGGCGCGGCAGCGTCGATGTGTCAACCGAGCCGACGACAACCCCCGCGCCCGAAGCCGCACCCACACCAACGGATACACCATCTCCGACAGACACCGTCGCGCCGCCCCCGCCCTCGGTAGTCGACGGGCTAAAAGGAAGCACCGCGGAGCAGGAGACCTGCGCAGTACCCTTCGGGCAGTAGCCGGTTGAACTCGTCGAACACAGTCACATCATCGCTTGCAGCTGGAGTACAGGCCGTCCAGCCCAGGTCGACCACGCACGAGTCGGACCTTGAACGGGCGATGACGTGCAGCGCGCGGCGTTCACTGATGACCCCTGTCTGCTCAGCCCGGCAGTCGCTAGCGCCAGGTGCACCGGCCAGCCGGTGGCCGGGCTGGTGAAACGCCTGCTGAAACCGCAAACGCCTCCCTACCGAAATTGTGGTCGACTCGCGCCGGTGGACATTGAAGTATCGTTACGACAGTTTCGGAAAACGTAGAATCTTCATAGGGGAGTCCTGGTGCGTGCACGTGGTCCCGTTTCGATCCTCCTGAGCGCGCTGCTGATTCTCGCTGTCGCGGGTTGCACGGATGATCCCCTCGCGCAGCAATACCGCGAGGGTACCGACAAGGGGTACGTCGCGGGCGACGGTAACATCATCACCACTCCACTCGCGGAACGTGGCGACCCAATCGTCTTCGACTCGGAACTGAGCGATGGTTCCCAGATCTCGTCCGACGAATATGGCGGCAAAGTCCTAGTGGTGAACTTCTGGTACGCGTCCTGTGCACCGTGCCGGGAGGAGGCACCGGATCTGGAAGAACTGAATCAGGAATTCGCCGATGACGTCAGTTTCCTTGGCGTGAACCTCCGAGACTCGGCCGGCACCGCTGAAGCATTCATGCGGAAGTTTGAGATGACTTTTCCGACCGTGCTGGACGTCGACAACGGCACAATGACCCTTGCCTTTGCGGGTGTCACGGCGCCACGGGCCACCCCGTCCACAATCGTCCTCGACCAAGAGGGACGAGTCAGCGCACAAATAATGGGAATGTTCGATCGATCAATCCTTCGCACGCTCATCGCAGAGACAATCGCGGAGCCGACGGAAGCGCCCTGAACCATGGATCTCCCCGAGAATCTCGCCGCGCATTCGAAAGCGCGCACTGCATGACCAGATACCAGACATCGATCCCTAGCGCAGGTCCCGTGACTGGCCTGTATTCACGCGATCGGACAGAACTGCAGGGCGCGGTCCGCGTAGGGACGCGCAAGGGCAGTTAGAACAAGAAGCATCGGCGTGCATCTCGACGAGTTGTGCGAGGCCAGACATGGTGCTGGCGGCGAGTAGTCAGAATACCGGCGCCGCTGCCTAGGCTCGCCGTTCGTGGCGTCGTGGCTTGAGCCGGGCTGGCGCGTCGGACGCCGGAACGAAGTCGCACGTGAATTCGCCTTCGTAGCCGAACAGGAATCCGAAGAGACGATTTCGCACTTCCAGTCGGATCCGGTAGACGTTCGCTGAGTCATCGAATGACTCGTGCAGGTCGGCTCGGCCGCTGAAGAGCATCGGAAACCGGAACGCGAGGGGACCTTCGTAAAAGCGTTGGGCACCGGAGCACAGGCGCAATGACCCGTCCGGTTCGACTGAGAGGTCAAGGTCGACGGCCAGGTGCTGGTGGGTGCCCAGGTAGTCGAGCACCTTGCCGTCGCTCAGGACCATGGTCGCGTCGAACCGGCTCGGTCTGTCGCGAACCCGGTATTCACGCACGAACGTGACGGTCTCACGACCGAATGGGTCGAGGTAGGGATAGTTCTCGATCGTGAACGGCACGTTCTCGCCGAGATCGGGGATGAGGATGTTGCGAATCTTCCCGATGCGCAGGAAGGGGATCGTCCACCATGGCCCGCGCCTGATCTGCGCCATCGTGCCACGACCGATAGCTGCGTAGCCGGCGTCAAGCCCCACCCCGAATCGGAGCTGCAGCATTGGATGCAATCGATCGAAGTCATCGCCGAGTGCGTGCTGGAAAATCGACGTCATGGCGCTTCCAGGGTGTGCAGGGTTCTCGGGGCTTGGGCCATCGCGTTTCCGAGGCGCGGGGCTCGCCGGCATCGCGCCGCTTTGGGCCGGTCCGGTCGCCAAAACGCGAGAACGGACACCAGCGGCCACCGCTCCGGCGGCGTGCCCGTTTCAGCCCAGATTCGCAGGCGGTCGAAGCTCCACGCCGTCATCCATCCGATGAGTCGACGCATAACCAACCGGTCCACGAGTCGCCCCCACCCAGGGTCGTAATCGAAGCCGGTAATGAAGGTGGTTCGCTCAGCTGTCGGAAGGTACCGCCAGTAGCCACGGCCTGCTCCGAGTGGCGAGAATTTGTCGTTCGTCGCGAACCTCAGTGCCGAGGTGCGTGTTCCGTCCGGTCGCTGTCGCTCTCCTAGCGAGGTGCCCGTCCCCGTGATGGTGTGAAGCGGCATCCGGCGTTCGTAGGTGAATCGATAGCCGCCGGTTGGAAGCTCCGCGGCCGGAGTGATGGTGCTGAACCGAAGATCCCATCGCGGATGCTGAGCGACGCCCTGGGTGAGTTCCCACACGCGATCGACGGCGGCTTTGATCTCGATCTCAACATAGATCGCCTTGTCGCCCATTCGATCAGCTTGCAGCACGGCCCAGCATTGAGGAGGTAATGAATCGCGTGTTGAGCCCGGTCGTCCGACCCTGAAGGGGCAGCACGGCCAGTGCCTCGATTGTTATCTCGACTCGGACGACTGCGGGAAAATCGGGTTCCTGGCGCCACGCGGCGCCGACATAACGTCTAGGCGTGTCCTAAGGATCGTCGAGCAGCAATGTACAACAGCGTCAGTGGGGGTGTCGAAGCTAGCGCAACCAGGAATAGCCACGGCAGTATGTAGCTGATGGCGCCGCCGAAAGCGCATACAAGACCAACCGCAACTGCGACGGCGGCAGCCCATCCCACGCACAACCAAAAGGCCCGAAAGACGGAGCTCGGTTGAGCATACTTCTCGGGCTGTAGCCGCGCGGCCGTTGCTCTCACTCCGGCGGGTATTGCCGCAATAGTGAGCGCGAATACCCCGACGACACCGGCGGCGGGTGTCGCAAAGCTCACCACGACCAGAATCGCCAGGATAGCCGCCGCCAGGTAGAGCGGAGACATCACGAGCAAGAGCAGTCGGCCCTCCCAGATCTCGTTCCAATAGCCGCCCGTGAAGGGGATCCGCCAAAACGGTTTCGTCATCTCGTTCCTCCTCTCGTTGACAGCTACTCGAATAGAGTGCAGATCAGTCCGCCAGCCACCGCCATTTCGCTAGGGATCCTGGTGTCGACGCTGGGTAAGAATCGCGATTGTCAGGCTCAGGAGAAAGCCGAGAGTTACAAGGATGAACGCGAACCATTCGCCATCGTTTGCTGGCTCCCTGGCCACTTCAATTCCGCTGAGGACACTGCCCACCCCGAAGACAACCATCGCGAGCCACTCGATGATGATGCGGCCCCTGTTCGGTTCTTCCGATCCAGTCATCCGTGAGTACTCCAGTCTCGGCTAATCGCGTGCGCGATGATAGGAACGGTCAGTACTTGCCGGGGTGAATCGGCCGATCGCCGGGTCGCAGTACCGGGCCTCGAATTTCGTCAACCCGGTCGCGGCGACTTTCTAGCCGCCGATACTGCCACGGGTTGTTCGCCGCCTGCCCAGCTGTGGTGGTGGGAGTCGTAGGCGTAGATGCCCTGGCTTGGGTGCTGTCGGTAAGCAGGATCGTCGAGCCGAGGGCGTCGACGGTGAAGGAGAAGCTTCCCGCGCTGCTGCGCATGCTGACGATGTTACGTGCGGGATCGCGGATGAAGGAAGTGGTCGCCCCGGCCGTGATTTGTCTCCGGCAGGACGCCGACACCCGACGAGGGCGTTTCAACTGTGCCTGCGACTGACTCAGGTGGGTCCGTCGAAGGGGTAACAGTGAAGTGGGTGTTGGGGTGCGGGAAGCGACGGTGGTCAGCTCTCGATTGGCCGCGATTCTTCGATGGGTGTCACCGTTCGGTGTCGTAGATGGGACGATCCCGCATACGTCGCGCAAATGCCGCTGACGAGGATCGCGGCAACATAAGCCGTTGCCGGAGCGATCAAGATCGGCGACAGCCGCTCGATCGTCAAAATACCCGAGGCGATCAGAGTGACCGAAGCGGCGACGAGGGCAGCCCTGACACGAATACTGACCTTGGCGACCGGGACGATCGCCGGTATCAGATACAGCAGGCAAAGAACACCGAAAACCACGAACTTCCCGTCGTTGAACTCAAGCATCGACATCGCCACCCACCACGCCCAGGCCAGAGCCGCCGAATACCCGATCCAACCGAAAACGCGACTCGCGGCGCGATTCTGCCGCTCGTCCCATGTTGCCGCAACTCCCCGAAAGACAAAGCTGAGCAGAAGCGCTATGAGCTGAATCGCAACGGTGAGTATCAACAGAATCCGACCTGGAGAGCCGAGCAACACGGTCCGGCTCGGCGAGACGAGCCATGAAATGATTGGTATCCAAATCGCCAGGCTTGCGAGCGAGAAAATCACCAAATGAATCGTGGGATTTTTCATGGCGCTTGTCACTAGACCACCCTGTAATATCTTCGTAACTTACTGTCGGAATCGGGTGCCCGGCGCCTCTTCATCAGTCATTACTGAAGCAACCGGGCTCGGGACTATGTGTTGAAAAACGCCCGCACCCTGCACGATAACCGAATTATCGGACCTTCAACGGGCGGCTTGTTCGCGCGGGTCATGCGGCGAACGGCGACGAACCGGTGAGGCGTCTGGTGATTCGGCCGGCGTTGATTTCGAGGATTTCGGTGCTGAGCTCGTCGATGTCCTCCCGGTTGTGACTGGTGAAGACGATCGTTGTGCCCTTGGCCTGTTCCTCGCGAAGGATCCCGCGGAGGATGCGTACGCTGTCTGCGTCCAGGGCGTTGAATGGTTCGTCGAGGAGCAGCACTTCCGGGTTTTCCATGAGTGCCTGCGCTAGGGAGAGCTTCTGCTTCATCCCGAGGGAGTAGCTACGCACCTTTTGCTTCAGCTCGGGACGCAAGCCGATCCGCCGTAGCGCCGCGTCGACGTCGTCTGGGCTGATCCGCTTCTGGATGGCGGCGAGGTCGAGCAGGTTCTGTCGCGCGGTTGACCCCGGCAGGTAAGCCGGGCCGTTGATCGTCACGCCGAACCTGTCGGGGAAGCTGCGGTTCTTTGACAGGTAGCGCGGATCAATCCAGATTTCGCCCGCGTCTGGCACAGTGAATCCGCAGAGCAGCTTGAGCAGGACAGATTTCCCCGAACCATTTGCTCCGACCAGACCATATGTCTTGCCCTGGTCAAGGTCGAAGGAAACGTCATCGAGGATGACGGTCCCTCTGTACCGTTTGGTGACGCCACGAACCGACACGACTGTCATCTCTGTACCTTTCACGAACGTAGTTTTTGCCAATGAAGCAGTGGAGGAATTGACACGACGAGTACGCACAACGCCGCTGCCAGGGTGCCGGTGGCAGCGAGCACGGGAGACCACCCGCCCACCGCGAGAGCCATGCCAGACAGTTGGACAGGCAGCCAGGGCGAGGGCGTGTTCTGCAGGTACGCGAGCATGATCAGGAGAGCGCAGATCACCAGCGCACCAGCCCGACTTGGCGTGACCCAGGTGGCTCCGAAGACGGCGACGAGGTACACGGCAAGCTGCAGCACCCCATTGACCATGAACTGATAAGCCCACACTGCGAAGCCTCCATCAGGCGGAGAGAACTCGCGGCCTCCCCACAGCACGTAGATGAGGGTTGCCAGGCCAAGCAGCACGGTGACGAAGGCGATGGCTTTCAGTAACTCGACAAGTGCAAGGCGAGCGCACCATCGAGTGGTGGAACCGTGACGGAGGAGCTGAAGTTGCGCCCAGCCGTCCCGCAGCTGCGATAAGCGGGCACCGAACAGGTAGGCGTACCCGATGAAGATAAACGAGGAGACGAAGAACTGCGGGAGCGTGCCTCCGCTGCCGGTGAACGCGATCGACACCGTGTCAAACAGCGATGTATCGTGCAGGTTGATTCCGTTGATCGTGACAGCCAGTACTCCCACAACCCCGGCCATGAAGACGATCGCCGGTACATCGAATCGCCTGCCACCCCCGCGCGCACGCCTATCCTGCTCGCCGATCGCCAGAGCACAGAACATCCAGATGGCCGCGATGCTTGCCGCGGTGGACAGTGTTCCCTCCGCCGATGTCGCGCTCAAGGAGGCGTTGAGAAAGTAGCCAAGGTTCAGTGGCGACCCTTCCGGGACTGCGCCCATCGTTGCGGCACTGGCCCAGAGCCAGAGGGCGAGCGCGGACAGAATCTCCACCGCGCGCCGCCGGAAGACAACCCACAACGTGGTGAATAGGAACTGGATGGTGATGAGCGACAGGACGACGAGCGCGATCTGCAGGAGCAGCCCGAGAGGCGCCGAGATCCCGACGAGTGAAAGGCGTGCGGCAGCGGTTCCGGGTACGGGGTCGCCCGACCACCGCAACCCCAGTGCGGCACTGGCAATCAGCCATGCCAAGGTCAGAGAAGCCAGGGTCACGCCGATTGGCGGAACCGCGGCGGCGCAGGACACGTCGGCCAATCGGCGGAAGCTGCCCAACCGCATCAAGCCCGGCACGGCAACCGGTCGTGCAACTACCAGTCGCACCAGCCACACCGTCAGTACCACGTAGGTAATGAAGTACGGGTCTGTCGCCACCTCCAGCGCCAGATCCCAGGCCCCCGGGGACGCAGCAAGCTCGCCGGCCTCAGGCAGTAGGCGGGCGCCATACCCCAGCCCACCCAGCGTGATGAGAAGTGCGAACGACGCCGATCGAACCGTGTGACGCCAGCGCCGGCCCACTTAGGCGAGATTCTCGATGCGTTGGACCCGGCAGAGCACGACGAGACAGAGGATTCCGGTGAGGGCGGCCAACACCAGGGTCGGCGCGGCCCCCGCCAGGATCGAGGTTTGGCTGAGCCCGAACGGGAACGTTGAGTACACAAGCCCCGCCTGCGGGTACCCGATCACCGCGGCGATGACTGTTTGGCCGAAGTAGACCAGGAAGGGGATAGCGAGCGCGAACACGCGATTCTTCACCACGAGCAATGCGGCTATCCCCAGACTCGCGTAGATGCTCGCGGTGAAACCGACCCACGCCGAGTACGCGACGCCGTACGTCATCGTCCCGTGCTCAAGCAGCGAACTGTAGGTGGTGCGCTCGAAGCTGTCCGCCAGAGCTGTGCTCGTCGTCAGACTGTAAACGATCGGATTGACGGAAGGGTTCCCCAACGCGGGCCACAAGTAGAAAGCGACGACAAACGGGACAAACGCGAACAGGAAGAACACGACAAAACTGGTGCCACTGGCAAGGAGGAACTTGGCGAATACGTAGCTTCCTACGCGAACACGCACACGCGTATTGGACACATATCGGTGACCGATCTCCCGGTAGAAGCGCAGGCAACTCAGAAAAACGACCAACACCGGAAACACGAGGTTCAGCGGCGTGTTCATCAGCACCTGATACACGTCGAAGTTGTCCCTGAGGAGGACCTTGAATCCGCCGGCCAAGTCGTTGGAGACAACGCCGAGCAACAGGGGAACCGCAACCACCAACGCCGCAATGCCGACCTGCCTCCAACTGCGCGAGGTACTCATCTCCGTGTTCAGCAGTTCACGCGAGACCGCGGCTGCGGCGAAGCTGAATGCTCCGAGAACGATGCCGGAGCGGCGGATGTCCAACTCGTCGGCATCGCGCAAGTCGGCCATCCACTGTTCCCGATAGCGGGCACGGGCCGTCGCGCGAAGGGTGGCGGAGGCCAGAAGAACCAGTTGCTCGGCTAGGCGAATCATGCCTGGGCGCCGGTCGGTCGAAAGGAAGCATTTGATTTCGCGTCAAACCGCGCGATCACCGCTCGGGCCGCAACTGCACCACCGTCACTGAGTTTGTAGAAACGACGGCGCGGGCCGGGCCGATCATTCTCGGCCTCCCACGCCGAAGACACCCACCCCGCACGTTCGAGACGCTCCAAGATCGGGTACACACTGCCCGGAGGTCGTCCGCTCCCCTTGATCACGCGAAGACCCCAGCAGGCATCATCCCCTGCACTGAGCACACGGAGCACGTCCACAGTCGCGGCAGTGACCCGCGCGAGTTCATCCATGGCTGAACTCTAGCTATATCGAGATGGGTTCGTCTATTGCCCCCCCGCAGATCCGAGTGCAGGGCGCATCCACCCATGCATGTGAGCGGTCCTACAGCAACGAAAACCGTGCGCTGCCCATGGGCCGGGTCCGCAGACGGACCCTGAACGGGCAGCACGGCCAGAGCTTCCGCTAAGGGTCTTTGTGCCGACGCTGGGTGAGAATGGCGATTGTCAGGCTGAGGAGAAAGCAGAGAGTGACAAGGATGAACGCGAACCATTCGCCATCGTTCGCTGGATCCCGGGCCAATTCCATTCCGCTTAGGACGCCGCTCACCCCGAACGTAACAGTCCCGAGCCATAACATGATGATGCGGCCCCTGCTCGGTTCTTCCGATTCAGTCATCCGTGAGTACCCCAGTCTCGACTTATCGCGTCCATGAAGATAGGAACGGTCAGCACCTATTCATCGCGTCTCCAATTCGGCAGACCAGGACGCTGACGAAATGGCGAAACGAACTGCTGCGAGGGCACCTTGCGCCGAGGATCAGGGTGGGAGCGCCAAGAACAACACCTTCCGTCGCGTAACCCGTGCTTATCAGGAGGCCGAGAGAAGCGCTAGAGCTTTACTAGATTCGAGCCTGGCAAACATAGACGGGTCCGTCGAGTTGCGGGGATTGCGCCACGCATACGGGCACCCATTCTTCCTGCCCGCTGGGGTCAGCGAGGTGAATCCGCCAATCACCGTGCAGTAGTAGCGGCACCGAATTTCGCGGATGTACGGAGTGGTCGCCCCGGCCATCGTATGCCGCCTGCAGCCGGCCCTAAACCGGACCCTGAACGGGCACCAAATCGCTTCCCTTCGCTGGAGTTCAGAAGCGAAAGCGGAATCGTGCTCCTCAGCTCGACAACTCCAGCTTGTGTGGAGCTAGCTCCACACGCTGAAATGCAATTTATAACGCGTGCCCTCGAAGACTCCCATTCGCACACCCAAATTCGGCTGTCGAAGATCCTTCCATCTGGACGAATCACCATGACCGTCATCCCCGGTTGCCACTCACTCGCCGATGCGCAGTGAAGATTAGTCGAATTGATGCGATAGTTCGGTGGACGTTTTCCTTCCGGGCGGACATGTCTTAGGTGAAGGGCATGCGGCCCTAGAAGGAGTTCACGATGAACGACACCACCGAACCTGAGTCTGACGCGTTCGACCGCAGGCTTGACGCATCCGCCCCGGACACCTCCGTTCTGACGCCCGAACTTCACGCCGAGATGGCGAGGATTGCGGCAACGGCGAAGCGGGAGCTACCGAGTCGTCGGCCTCGACATCTGTCGCGAGCCGCGGTATTCGGTGTCGCCGCGGTGATCGGTCTCGGTGGCGTGGGTGCGGCCGCCGCTGCCACGTTCTATGAGTGGGGTTTACCGTGGGCGAGCAATCCGGATGGGATTGTTCATTTCACGCTGCCAAGCGGCACGGACTGTGAGCTGCGGGTCGGCAACTTCGCTGGGAAAAATGCGGAGGCGGCAGCGGCCGCGCGGGAGTTCGCCGGTAAAGCTGACATTCTCGACAGGGCGGACGTCCAGGGCACGTTCGAGGAGATGCGCTCCGCTGAGATGACCGTGGTCGGAGGCGGAGAGACACCTGGGGACGATTTCTTCTATAAAACCGCTGTCGCACGGGCTGTCGGGTTGGTGGTTTACGAGGAACTGGAGCGACAAGGGTTCGACACTGTCGGGCTTTCCTCCGAGGGTGAGATGCACTGCTCGGACGACCAGTCGTGACGCGCGCCTCTCGTCGTGAGCCCGCGGATCGGCTTTCTGAAGCCCTCACCGCGGTAGCACCGGACCTGCTCAAGTATTTTCAGCGCCGCGTGAATGGTGCGGATGCCGCCGATCTGCTGGCGGAGACGATGACGACCGCGTGGCGGCGTGAGCACCTGCTCCCCGGCGAGCCGGAGAAGGCGAGGATGTGGCTATACGGGATCGCCCGGAACACGCTGCTGAACGCTGAGCGGAGCGAACTACGACGGCTGCGCCTCGCCGACCGTCTCCGGTCGATGTTGGCCGTCCATCACGATGCTGTGGGGCAACCAGCCGATACCGGCGGCGAGGTCAGGGACGCGATCGAGCGGTTGGAACCGCACCTCGCCGAACTCATTCGGCTGGTGCACTGGGACGGGCTCACACTCGTGGACGCCGCGGCTCTCATCGGCATTCCGGCATCGACGGCCCGTGGCCGCTACCAACGCGCAAAGCAGGAACTTCGCGAGGCCTTGGGCTCCGAATCTATTGGCACGGATGGAGGAACCTTTGATGCCAGGCACAACGCGGGCGCCATCTCTTGAACGTATCGATCCCGCTGCAGTCGAGCTCCCGCCCTCACAGACCGTGATCATTGTGTTCGTGAGCCCGGAGCACTCAGCTGGCAGCGTGTAGCGGCGCAGGTTGGTAAGAGGATGCGCGTTTGCCCTTCTCGTTTGGATCGCGCGCTCTCGTCCGCCCGGTGGCTCAGCGCGTTCGTTGGTCGAGGGTTGATGTCGCCGGTGACGAGCGACCATCAGATGTCCCAGACGGGGGGAACGAGGTTGAATGACTGACACTCAGCAGACACACGTTCCCTCGGCAATGGAGCGCCGCAGGAAGAGCGTAGGGATCTTCCTCCGTGACGTGGTCGTCATATTCCTCGCCGCGATCCTGATCTCCTTTTTGATCAAGATCTTCCTGGTCCGGTCGTTCTATATTCCGTCCGAGTCGATGATGGACACCCTGCACGAGAACGACCGGATCATCGTCAACCAGCTCACCCCGGACCTGATGCCGCTTCAGCGTGGCGACGTAGTGGTGTTCAAAGACCCCGGCCAGTGGCTCCACCCGCGAGTTCCCGAACCGCAAAACCCTGTTCTCGCTGCCTTCGACTGGTTGTTCTCCGTCGTCGGGCTGTCGGCGCCCGACAGCAACGATCACCTCATCAAGCGTGTCATCGGGCTGCCAGGAGATGTTGTCGCCTGCTGTAACGAGTTCGGTCAGGTGACCATCAATGGCGTCCCGATCGACGAGCCATACGTCGTGCTTCTCGCCGGATCTGATCGAGTCTCGGAGGCTGACTTTGAGGTGACGGTGCCGGAGGACTCGCTCTGGGTGCTCGGCGACAACCGGTACGCCTCCGCCGATTCCCGGTTCAACACCGACAAGCCCGGCAACGGGTTCGTCCCCTACGACAACGTCGTCGGCCGTGCCATCCTGATCACCTGGCCGATCGATCGCTGGACCTGGCTCGACAACCACGAGTTCACCTTCCGGGGAGTTGAACCCGCGAAGGAGTGACCGCGGCTGCACTCGTTGGCCAGATCGCTGGGAAACGCGATGCCGGTCGCGAGGGGGGACCCTCAGTCGGCTTCCGCTTGCAGAGTGGCGAATGGTCGGATGTCCCTACCGGCTCGTTCCAAGCTGCCAGATCTCGCGGTCCCTGTCGTATGTCCATGTTTGACGAGTTGACGTGTCGTGAGCGAGGTCTCGGAGCCAGTAGGTCTGGTCCGGGTCCCAGCCAGCCAGCACGGTCGCAAGATCATCATCGACTGGAATAGCGCGCCCTGCGGTGGTCAGGTAGCCGCCGACCGTGAGATGTACCGCGTCGTGGTCGTGCTGGACCTGCGCCCAGTCAGGGATAACCCAACGACTATTCCGACCTGTGGTGCGGTACCAGTCGTGTCGGCGGGATGCCGTGACTTCCATCGGGTAGCGCCGGCACAGCTCGGCCCAGGCTGCAGGCCCATCGATCTCGTATACTCGCGCGTCGACGGGGAGGTGGATTCGTTCGGCCGTGGCTGCCTTCCAGCCGAGTCCGTCTTCGACGAGCCACAGGGCCACGGGCCCCCGTCCTTCGAGCGCACGCGTTGTTCGGGGCAACCCAGTAGGCGGTTTTGACCACCATGTCCCGCTCCAGTTAGCTTCGGGGTTGATGGGTCGGTCGCGGCTCGCGGCAAGTTCCTCCTCGATCTGCAGGGCGGGCCACGCTTCGAGCGTCTCAAGAGCGGTCTTCGTTGCTCTTGTCGTGCCTGTGCCTGCTGTTTCGGTGAAGGTGACTTCCCACTGCTCGCCTTCGTCCATCGAATCGGCCCACCAGGCTGCGGAGGAGGACGCGGTGATGGCTTCGGCTACGCGCACGAGCGCCGCGCGAACCTCAGGCGTCGTGGCGAGAATGTCTTCGCCGTCGGGTTCTTGCCAGTACCTCGCGTTGTCCACTGCCGCTGTCAGCGAGAACAGCAGGGTGCGTTCGTTGGTCTCTGCAAGCGGGACATCTTCCAGAATGCGCCCTACGTCTTTGGGTGAAGGCTGTGGCGGCGGCTGGTCCGCACCTGCCCCGAAAAGCACTCTCGCTGATGTGCCACGTCCAGGGTCGAGAGCAAAGGAGGCGAAGAACACGGCTTCGCGGAGCCCGTCAAGGGGACCACGCCTTGGATCCCATCCTTGCAGCGCGAACGCAAGACACAGCCGTCTTCCACGGGGGCCGGTGAGCAGATCATCGGACTGCAGGCTCATGAGGCCACCCTATGGGGCCCAGCGACGCGGAGGAGCTGGCCCCGAGATCGAACTGGGAACGGATTCCCGTAGCGGAACGTTTGCCGACGCGCTCGCAAGCCGGACGCTCATCGGGCGGCCAAAAGGGGTGCCGTCCGGCGACATACCAGACAAGCGCGCCGACTGCTGGGGCGAATAGGCCGGCCGCATTTGTACACCGGTATCTGCAGACCGTTGGGATGCTTCGCTTGATGAGCCTCCTGAAAGCGGAGTGCTTCTTCGGGAGAAGACGGCATCGATTGCTCCAGGTCAGAAGCTCTCGTGTAGCCCTGTTGCGACAGTCACAAGTGTGATCGAAATGAGGAGTGGAAGCCCGTTGAATAGCAGCACACCCGCGCCAGCCAAGAAGGCTGCTAGGGAAAGACGAAAACCGCGAAGGTCAGGCCGCGCTTTGAGCTCACGGCGACTCGCCAACGCAAGAACAACCGCCGCGGCCGCAACGACGAGGCCGAGCCATATTGACACGGACACGAGCACAATCGACGCGAGCCCAACGACGAGGGCCCCGATCGCCCGGCCCGAGTAGGGCTGGGCTGAGGTTGCGGGATGATCGTCCGTCATGCGGGCAATCTAGCAGCCTCGCCGGGCCAAGGGTCGGACCAAGACCGCTCCGTGTTGAATGGCAGGACCCACTCGCTAGGGGTGGCGTCGGGCGGGAAGAACTTGTAGCAGTGAGAGTGCGTTGACCGAGCGAAGAAGCTAACGCTGGACAAGTCCATGGCTCCTCGCCGCAAAACATCCAGTGTGACGGACGCTCAGCGGGCACTTCAGCCCACGAGTTCGCGCCCTTCGATTTACATGGCGGTAGTGTCGCCGGCTGTTGGGATTCGCCTCAGATTCCGAAAATATTGGCGCGGCTGCGCAGTTTGCTCTAAGGAGCTCCTGAGCTATCGCCTGATTCTTCGGAATCATGCTCCAAAGTGTCTTGTGATGGAGGCTTCGAGATGGAGAACGGGAGCAACCCATAGAGTGCTGCACCGATGGTCGCAAAGCCGGCAAGTGCATTGAAGCGCGATGGATCTGCCGGTGGATACATTGCAGCCCAGGACTGAAAGATCCAGATTGCGCAGGTGAAACCGGCGACCGCTCCTGCCCAAAACAACGGAGTTCGCCTGCTCGAAGAATCATTGGGACCCTCCGGCACCACGCTGCTCGCACCGATGCCCGCGCCAAGGAGAACCACTCCGAGTCCAATGGCAATGAGCCAGACCGGTAGCGCAGCGGCATTCTCGCTATTCAAGTCGTTCCGAAGCGTCACTGTTGTAGGCAGATCATCTGCCCACAACACCCATGTCATGAGGAACGTAAGGAATGGTAGCCAGACGGTCGCCGCGGCCAACGCGTCTCGAGTTCGCACGGTCCAGGTACGCGTCGCCATTCGTCGAGACTATCCGGTCACTCAAAGCGGGAAGGGCAGCAGATTCGCGCATCCTTCAGCCAACCACCCGCGAGCGGGACCCTAACCGGGCGATTGTCAGGCCTACAGGGAGGGCTGTGAGAACCACAGCGAGCGGTGGCCACGGCCGCGGCAAACACCTCGTTACCAGAGGCGTGCAACGATCAAGGCGTAGCCGGGAATGAGTAGGTAATAACCCCGGGAGGATTCGGTGAACGATACAGAGCTAGATGGCCTGCTGCAGTCCGCGGTTGCGCCCATTCCGCAAGCGATTACAAAGGAAGCTGAGCGCGCGGCTATGCAGACAATGCCTGCACGGGTTCGGCGAGGAAGGTTACCGCGGCCACGTTGGGCTCTACCGACCCTGCTGGCGGGCGGTGCCCTCGTCCTGACAGCAGGGGCGGGCACGGCGACGGTCATGATGTCTCACTGGGGTGGTGTGAGCATGCCGCTGGAGAACATCCGGAGTGAGGTACCGATCCCCGTTGGTTGGATCGCGGAGGGCGGTCACGTAGAGACCTGTCGAGTGTGGATTGAATTGCGAAACCCGCAGCCCGGTGACCGGCAAGTTTTGGACGCCGCTATCGCATCTCACGACTGGTCTGGCCTCGGCCAGCGTCTGTACGACAACGCAGGTCCCATGAAAGACGATCCCGGCGGGGAAGTCCGCGTCAGCAACGCGCTCGCCCCCGTCATCGAGTCCTTCGCGGATGCGACGTTCCCCGGGGTGCTGTGGCTTAGTGAAGCAGGCGCATCCCGCGCGGTCGACGGTTGGGGCATGACTTGTGTGCCGGAGGATCAGTGAGAGCTCGCGCGGGTCAGACGACGAAGCGCATCGAGGATGCCGTCACCGCCAATTCTCCCGTGCTGCTGTCCTACTTTGCGCGCAGAGTGGACCCGCCCGACGATGCCGCCGATCTGCTGGCGGAGACGCTCCTCGTCCTGTGGAAGCGCGCGGCAGCACTTCCCTCAGAGGATGATGAGGTACGTCCTTGGATGTTCGGCATCGCGCGAAACGTACTGCTGCATCACTACCGCGGGAAGACACGCCAGCACGCCCTAGTCGATCGACTGCGGAGCCTCCTTGCCGTGACGGCACGCCCGGGCTTTGTGGACGTCCCTGACTTCGACGGTCTCCACGCCGCGCTCCGCACTCTCGACGAGGTAGATGGAGAAATCATCCGGCTCCACCACTGGGACGGACTCACCCTGGCGGAGGCCAGCCGAGTGCTCAGGATGAAGGAAGGAACAGTGCGTAGTCGATACCATCGCGCCCGGACCTCCCTGCGCACCCAGCTGGAGATGTATACGCCGGTCGCTGAGCAGACGTCGCGGTGACGGGACGTTGAACGGGCTGCCGCTCGGCTCCTGCTGAACGCGCCGATACGGTTGCGCACGCGGACCCGCTTTGAAAACGTTGGCATGGACGAACTGTCTTCTCCCAATTCCCGCAAGCCCCGCCCGTTGATGTGCCCGGTCAAGGAACCTCAACCGCGACAAGTCTTGAGTCGATTTACTTTGGTAACTGGCCCGTCCGGTGATCAGCGTCGCGGGCGACGGCGACGCGAATGACACCACCGTCGGATAGTGAGGGAAGGTCGCTACGAAAACTACCTTGCGTTACGAAAACTATCTGTGCGTTACGAAAACTATCTTTGCGATCGACAGCGGTGAGGTGTCGCATAGCCTGAGAATTGACACGTGGAGCGGATGACGGGAATCGAACCCGCGCTATCAGCTTGGGAAGCTGAAGTTCTGCCATTGAACTACATCCGCGTGCGGCATCCAGAGATGACGACTGCCCTATCCTATCGCGGCGTTCCCAATGCGAGGCCGAATTGTCGACTGCTCAGTTTTATGCATAAGTATGGAATAAACCGGCCGAACTGCGAGTTAGCTATCAATGACGGGCCGGAACCGGTCGGTCAGGATTCAATGACTGCAGGACACAATCCCGCGCAGGAGGACACATCATGGGTAACTTCGAAGGCAAGACAGCACTGGTAACCGGCGGCGGTTCGGGGCTCGGCGAGGCGATCAGCAAGGACCTCGCCCAGAACGGCGTGAACGTGGTCGTCGTCGACATCAACCTGGATGCCGCGACCCGGGTCGTCGACGAGATCAAGGCCGCCGGTGGCAGCGCCGCACCCTTCAAGGCCAACACCATGGTGGCCGACGACAGCAAGAAGGCCGTCGACTTCGCCGTCGAGACCTTCGGTGGCCTCAACTACGCGGTCAACAACGCCGGCATCGGCGGCGCCAATGCCCCGACCGGTGAGATTGACCTCGAGGACTGGGACCGCGTCATCGGCATCAACCTCAGCGGCGTGCTCTACGGCATGCGCTACCAGATCCCCGAGATCCTGAAGGCCGGCGCCGCCGAGGGCGCGATCGTGAACATGGCGTCGATCCACGGCACGGTTGCAGCGCTCGGCAACTCGGCGTACACCGCCACCAAGCACGCGGTGGTCGGCCTCACCAAGAACGCCGCCGCCGAGTACGGTGCCCAGGGCCTCCGCATCAACGCGGTCGGCCCTGGCTACATCGACACCCCGCTGCTGAAGACCGCGCCAGAGGAGGTGCTCGCCGGGCTGAAGGGCAAGCACCCGCTGGGCCGGCTGGGCCAGCCGGAGGAGATCGCGAACGTCACCACGTTCCTGCTCTCCGACAAGGCGAGCTTCATGACCGGCGCCTATGTGCTGGTCGACGGCGGGTACACCACCGTCTAGCCATGGGCTGACACGCTCAACGCTTCGAGGGGCATCGGATGGCGACATCCGGTGCCCCTCGTCGTTACTAGGCTAGGCACGTGCTGCTATCGGACCGGGACATCAAGGCGGAGATCGACGCGGGCCGGATCGGGCTCGATCCACTCGAGCTCGAGATGGTGCAACCGTCGAGCGTCGACGTGCGGCTCGACCGCTTCTTTCGGCTGTTCGACAACCACAAGTACCCCTATATCGACCCCGCCGAGGACCAGCCGGAGCTGACCCACATGGTCGAGACGATGCCCGACGAGGCGTTCATCCTGCACCCCGGCGAGTTCGTGCTGGGCGCCACCTACGAGCAGATCACCCTGCCGGACGACGTCGCGGCGCGGCTCGAGGGCAAGAGCTCGCTCGGCCGGCTCGGCCTGCTGACCCACTCCACCGCCGGCTTCATCGACCCCGGCTTCAGCGGTCACGTCACGCTCGAGCTGAGCAACGTGGCCACCCTGCCGATCAAGCTCTGGCCCGGCATGAAGATCGGGCAGCTCTGCTTCTTCCGGCTGAGTTCCGCGGCCGAGTACCCCTACGGCTCGAGCGTGTACGGCTCGCGGTATCACGGGCAGCGGGGGCCGACGGCATCCCGGTCGTTCCAGAATTTCCACCGCACGGATGTCTCGGTGACCGAGGCCGGCCGGCCGGGCAAATAGCGCGTCATGCGGGTGCGGCTGAAGCTGGTTCTTAATTGCCAACCGGATGCCGCGTGGGCCGCGATCGCGCGACCGGAGGCGTTCCGCGCGGTGTCCGCCCCGCTCGCCACCTTCGAGTCGCTGACCGTCGCCGGGTTTCCCGACCGCTGGACGCCCGGGCTGCCGCACCCGGTGGCGCTCCGGCTGTTCGGTGCCATCCCGATCGGCACGCAGACCATCGACGTGGCCTTCACAGAACGCCGCAACGGGGTGCGGATGATGACCGACTCCGGGCACGCGCTGTCCGGCCCGCTCGCGGTGATCGACTCCTGGGATCACCGCATCGCGATCTCGGCCACCGCGGACGGCCGCACCCTCTACCGCGACCAGCTCAGCTTCTCGGCCGGAGCTGTGACACCCCTGGTCTGGGTGGGGCTGTGGCTGTTCTGGCAGTGGCGGGCGATCGGGCTAACCCGTGCCGCCCGCAGCTGGCGAGTCAGGCTGTAACGCGGTCGCCCGCGCTGACGAACTCGAGTACCGCGTCGAGCGTCTCGTCGGCGGCGAGGATGCGATTGTGCCCGAGCCCCTCGGTGATCACCAGCCGGGATCCGTCGTGCGCGGCTGCCAGCGCCTCTGACTGGCTGGTTGGCACGGTGCGGTCGCCGCGGTCGTGCACCAGCAGCACCGGCACGGCCACCGGATGCTTGAGCCCCGAGAACCGCTCGAACAGGTCCGGCTGCCCCGGGAAGACCCGGCGCTGGAACACCTCTCGCAGCGCGGCGGTGGTCGCCGGAGTCAGTCGCATGACCGACGCGAAGCCCTCGACCAGGCTGTTCGCCTCGGCGACCCCGGCCAGGCCGACCAGCCGCCCGATGCGCATGCCGTCACCGATCGCGGTGAGCGCGGCGAGCAGCCCGAGGGAGTGCCCGACCACGGTGTGGAAGCCGCCGTGCTGCCGCTCGAGCTGCCGCATCGCGTCGATGTACTCGACGATGTAAGTGCCGCGCCCGGCGGAGTCGCCGTTCGCCGGCGCATCGAAGCTCACCACGGTGAAACCCTCGGCGAGCAACTCGCGCACCAGCGACGCGAGCTGCGAGGCGCGTCCCTGCCACCCGTGCACCAGGAGCACCACCTCGGTGCCGCGCCCCCACTCGTAGACCGCGACCCGTTTGCCGTTCACCCTGATGCTGCTGCGCCGAGCGGCCTCATGGGTGGCCAGGTCTCGCGGATGCACCGGCATCCTCGGACCGACCCGCATGAACAGCGGCAAGGCGAGTTCTGCGCCGAGCCTGGGCGACAGGGCGGATGCCGCGGCGATTGCGGCTCGGGCGGTGGTCAGTGCGGCGGGCATCGGTGCCTCCAGATCGGCTGCGGAACAATACGAACGATCGTACTACTAACAATACGGACGATCGTACTACTAAACTGGCGAGATGCAACAGGTTGATGGCCGCCGGGCGCGGGGAGACGAGTCCCGCCGCGCCGCGCTGTCGAGCGCGGTCAACACGGCGTCGGTGCACGGGCTCGAGCGCCTGTCCATCGGCGGTCTCGCCGGCTCGATCGGGGCGAGCAAGAGCGGCGTCGCCGCGCTGTTCGGCTCCAAGGAGCAGCTGCAACTGGCCGTGGTGGCCGCCGCCCGCGAGATCTTCGTGGCGACGGTCATCGAACCCGCGCGGGTTCAGCCCCGCGGCATCCGTCGGCTGACTGCCCTGGTGCAGTTGTGGCTCGACTATTCGTCTGGTCGCACCTTCCCGGGCGGATGCTTCTTCCTCGCCGCCGCGGCGGAGTACGACTCCCAGCCGGGACCGGTCCGTGACGCCGTGGTGGCCGCCCTCGCCGAGTGGGACGGCTACCTCACCGCGTCCATCCGGTTCGCGATCGAGCAGCGGGAGCTGCCGCTGCTGGACGATGCCGAGCAGCTTGCGTTCGAGATGCTCGCGCTAACGGCCGAGGCGAACTCGCGGTCGCTGCTGCAGGACTCGGATGTCCCGTACGCCCGCGCCCGCGCCGCAATGTCCGCCCGGCTGCTGATGCTCGGCGCGGACCCCGCAGTGCTTCGCGAGGGCGGCCTGGGCTAAATCCGGATCGGGATCGAGCCGGTCGAGGTGTACGAGCCGCTCGCCACAGCGACGCTCGGCACTCCGGCCTCGTCCAACTCGCTCGTCACGATGATCGGAACTCCGACGTCGGCAGACTCGCCGGTCATGACGATCGGAATTGAGCTGGTCTGCGTGCTCTCGGCGAGGTTCTCGGTGGTGTCGACGAACGTGTCGACGAACTCCGACGAGTCGATGATCGACACCGAGATGGTGGGCGGCGGCAAGTGGCGGCCGCGGCGCACCACGACGACGGTGGCCAGCGCCAGCGGCACGCTGACCAGGCAGGGGGCCATCACCCAGAACGAATTGGACAGCACGCCGAAGGCGATCCAAAACAGTCCGGAGACCACCACCAGCCACTGCGTGCTGGATGAGATCCCGGCCAGCCGGGCGGCGTCGTTCCGGTTCTGCCAGGTGATCCGCGCCTGCGGGATCCAGAGAAAAATGCCGGTCGCGGTGGCCGCGAATCCGAGCAGGTTGATGACGAGGGTGGAGCTGTCCATGGCGGGGTGGTGCACTTTCGAACGGTCCCGCGGGAGAGCCCCGAATGGACAGGATGTTGCTAGGGCGTCGACGATCGCCACGGTCATCATACGTACTTTTTATTGCGGAAAAGTTACCGATTTTGGGCGGGGTGAAATCGGTCTTTCGGGCGGTGCGGAGCCTACTGATTCCAGGCGGCCGGGTGCCGTCGCTGCCACTGGATTCGGCGCTCCAGTTGGGCGCCGATCGCGAGCAGGGTGGCCTCCCCGCCGGGACGGCCGATCAGCTGCACCCCGACCGGAATCCCGGCCTCGGTCTGGTGCACCGGCAGCGTGATCGCCGGCAGCCCTGAGACGTTCACGAAGCTGGTGAACGGGCCCACCTGCACCTGCTGGTTGAAGTTGCGTTGGCCATCAATCTGGTCGTACCAGCCGATCGGCTGCGGCAGCAGCGCCAGGGTCGGGGTCAGCACGGCGTCGAACCGGGAGAACTGCCGAATCACCGAGCGCTCGAAGCGGCTGGCGGCACTGAGGGCCAGCAGGATGTCGCGGGCCGGCAGCCGCCGCCCGCGTTCCACCAGCCAGCGGCTGAGCGGCTGCAGCAGCTCGAGCTCGTCGCCGTCGGCGGGCACCGTCACGGCGCTCGCTTGCCAGATGGTGGTGAACAGCTCGGGGTAATCCGACGGCTCCAGCGCAATCTGCTCCAGCCCGTGGCCGAGCGCGTCGAGTTCGGATGTCGCCAGCTCGAGTGACTCGACAACCGCCGGGTCGAGACGGATGTCGAGCGCGTCATCCCACGGCGACGTGGTCATCACGCCCAGCTGGAAGCGTCCCTCGCCACGGATGGCGGCGCCGAGCAGCGGCCCGTCGGCGGACACCGGGGCGCGCAGCGCGAACGGGTAGGGACCGGCCGCGACCATGGCGTCGAGCAGCATGGCGGCATCCGCGACGGTGCGGGCGATCGGGCCGCCGACCGCGAGGCCGGCAAATTTGTCGACACCGGATGCCGCGGGCACCAGCCCTCGCGAGGGCTTCACCCCCACCAGCCCGGTTGAGGACGCGGGGATCCGGATCGAGCCGCCGCCGTCGGATGCCGGGGCGAACGGCAGCAGGCCGGCCGCCACGGCGGTGGCCGCTCCCCCGCTGGAGCCGCCGGCTCCGAGCGTCAGGTCGTACGGGTTGCGGGCGGGCGGCGCCACCGCCGACTCGGTGTACCCGGTCATGCCGAATTCGGGGGTGTTGGTCTTGCCGAGGCTCACGCCGCCCGCGGCATCCAGCACCTGGGCCATTTCGTCGGACTCGGTGGGCACGAAGTTCTCGAACAGCCGGGAACCGTAGGTGGTGCGCACCCCGGTGCGCATGGTGAGATCTTTGTCGCCGAACGGCAGCCCCCAGAGCGGTGCGGACTTCGGCACGGCCTGCTCGAGGGTGCGGGCGCGTTGGCGCGCGGCATCCGGTGTCACGGTGATGAACGCGCCCAACTCGGCGTCCAGCCGTTCGATGCGGGCGAGGTAGTGCTCGGTCAGCTCGGACGGGGTCAGCTCGCCGCGGTGCAGCAGGTCCCACTGCTCCTGGGCGGTGAGGTGGTGGAGTTCGGACACCCCTCGAGCCTAGTGAGCGGGCTACTCGGCTGTGTTTACTCGGCGGCGTCGTCCCAGCCGAGGTTGCGGGCCATCGTTTCCAGCACCTGGAGCGTCTGCTGATATTCCTCGGCGCTGACGCCCTCGCCGGCGTAGTCGCGCAGCTCGCTCACCACCTCGCTGAGCTTCTGGAACGCGAGCCGACCGCGGTCGGTCATCTCGTAGCCGGCTTCGGTCGCGCTCACCCAACCGCTTTCGATCAGTTCGGTGAGGTGCTCGAGCGAGGATTCACCCTCCCCCTCGGCAAGGAACGGGGCGACCGCCTCATCCAGGTGCTCGACGGTGGCCTCGCCGGCCGACAGTACGTTGAGGATCTGCCATTGGCGACGAGTCACGCCGTGCTCTTCGAGCACCTCGGCGAAATGCTCGTCGATGAGACGGTCGAGTAGTTTGAGCCAAAATCCGATGGGTCTGGGCTGCGCTGCCATACCGGCACACTACCGCCGCGGACGCAAACCTCAAGCTCACCGCGCGACCGCGCCATCAACCGGTTTCCCTTACTTAACCGCGCGTGCCCGCGGGCATCCGCACGAACAGCATCAGCACGAGGCCGACCGCGAGCACCACGACGATGCCGAGGATGCCCCAGTATGCTGCCCCGAACGCGGCGATGAAGGTCGTCCACAGGGCGGGTGCCATGAAGCTCGCCGCGCGTCCGGTGGTGGCGTACAGGCCGAAGATCTCGCCCTCGCGTCCGGCCGGGGTCACCCTGGCCAGCAACGACCGGCTGGAAGCCTGCGCGGGGCCGACGAACATGCAGAGCATCAGGCCGCCGATCCAGAACACGATCTTGCCGGCGTCGTGCAGGGCGAACACCGCCGTGCCCGCGACGACCAGGCCGATCAGCGCGGTGAGGATCACCGCACGACCACCGAAACGGTCGTCGAAGCGCCCGGCGATGATCGTGCTGACTCCGGCGACGAGGTTCGCGGCGATGCCGAACACCACTACCTCGAGGAACTCGAAGCCGAAGCTCACCGACGCGATCACCGCACCGAAGGCGAAAACCCCGGCGAGGCCGTCGCGGTACACCGCGCTGGCGAGCAGGAACCAGAACGTCGGGCGCGCCTCACGGAACAGCCGGGCAATATCCTTGCCGAGCTGCAGGTAGCTGCGGAAGACGCTCACTCGCTCGCGCGTGGGACCGACGGCCAGTTCGGGAACGTTCCGGGCGAACGGGATGGCGAACACCACCGCCCAGATCGCGCAACCCACCGCGACCAGACGGAACGGCAGACCATCCTCCTGCGGCAGCCCGAACCAGTCCGAGGCGTAAGCGGCCACCACGATCACCAGGGCCACGATGCCGCCGATGTAGCCGAGCCCCCAGCCGAGACCGCTCACCTTGCCGACGGTCTTCGGCGTCGACACCTGCACCAGCATGGCGTTGTAGTTGACGCCGGCGAACTCGCTGAAGACGCTGCCGATCGCGATCAGCGAGACGCCGAGCACGAAGTACGCCGGGTCGGCCTGCACGAAGAAGAGCAACGCCATGCACGCCACGAGCCCTGCCGTGTACACCAGCAGCCAGAACTTGCGACGGCCAGAAGCGTCGGCGCGCTGGCCGAGCACCGGCGCGGTGACGGCGACCGCAAGACCGGCGATGGTGGTGGCGAGTCCGAAGCCGCTCGCGAGGTCGGCGAGACCCCGTTCCTTCGCCGGGTCGCCGTCAGGCAAGGCGGCGATCGACGGGTCGAGGAAAGTTTCGGTGGTGAGGTAGAGCGCGGTGAAGACGAAGGTGAGGATCACCGAGTTGAACGGCTGGGTTGCCCAGTCCCACATCGCCCACGACCGCACCTGCTTGCGCGGGATGTCGCGCTCACCCTGCAGATCCAGGCCGGTGGTCGAGAAGGATGCTGCGGGCGTCGCAACAGTGCCGGGCGTTTCGCTCATGGCGACACGCTAGCGCCAGACGGTAAACGGATGGCGCTACGCCGAGCACCAAAAACTTGAGCCACTCACACTCAACTTTCAGCCAGCGAACTTGACAGCAAATCCGGTGGGGTAGAAACTTGATACCGCAAGACTCAACTCTTGTGATGGATGTGGCCGCCGAGGCTCTCGGAGCGGCTTTAGCTATTTAGTGGTCCCTTTGAGAGCCTCAGGGACCGGGTACAGGAGCGTAAGACGCATGGCTCGAGCAGTAGGAATCGACCTGGGAACCACCAACTCTGTTGTGTCGGTTCTCGAAGGTGGCGAACCGAAGGTAATCGCCAACGCGGAAGGCTTCCGCACGACGCCGTCTGTGGTGGCGTTCACCAAGGATGGCGAGGTGCTCGTCGGTGAGACCGCGAAGCGCCAGGCCGTCACCAACGTCGACCGCACCATCGCGAGTGTCAAGCGCCACATGGGCACCGACTGGACCGTCGGGATCGACGAGAAAAAGTACACAGCGCAGGAGATCTCGGCGCGCATTCTGGGCAAGCTGAAGCGCGACGCCGAGCAGTACCTCGGCGAGCCGGTCACCGACGCGGTCGTCACCGTTCCCGCGTACTTCAACGACGCCGAGCGTCAGGCCACCAAGGAGGCCGGTGAGATCGCCGGCCTGAACGTGCTGCGCATCATCAACGAGCCGACTGCCGCCGCGCTCGCCTACGGCCTCGACAAGGGCAAGGAAGACGAACTCATCCTGGTCTTCGACCTCGGCGGCGGAACCTTCGACGTGTCGCTGCTCGAAGTGGGCAAGGACGACGACTTCTCCACCATCCAGGTGCGCGCCACCGCCGGTGACAACCGCCTCGGCGGCGACGACTGGGACCAGCGCATCGTCGACCACCTGATCAAGAAGTTCAAGGAAACCACCGGTGTGGATGTCTCGAACGACAAGATCGCCAAGCAGCGCCTGAAGGAAGCAGCAGAGCAGGCGAAGAAGGAGCTCTCCAGCTCCATGTCGACCAGCATCCAGCTGCCGTACCTGTCGCTCACCGAGAACGGCCCGGCGAACCTCGACGAGACCCTCAGCCGCGCCCAGTTCGAACAGATGACCAGCGACCTGCTCGACCGCACCAAGAAGCCGTTCACCGACGTGATCAAGGAAGCCGGCATCAAGCTGTCGGACATCGCCCACGTGGTGCTGGTCGGCGGATCCACCCGCATGCCCGCGGTCAGCGAGCTGGTGAAGCAGGAGACCGGCGGCCAGGAGCCCAACAAGGGCGTGAACCCCGATGAGGTCGTCGCCGTTGGCGCCGCGCTGCAGGCCGGCGTGCTGAAGGGCGAGCGCAAGGACGTTCTGCTCATCGACGTCACCCCGCTGTCGCTTGGCATCGAAACCAAGGGCGGCATCATGACCAAGCTGATCGAGCGCAACACCGCGATCCCGACCAAGCGCAGCGAGACCTTCACCACCGCAGACGACAACCAGCCGTCCGTGGCGATCCAGGTCTTCCAGGGCGAGCGCGAATTCACCCGCGACAACAAGCCGCTCGGCACGTTCGAGCTCACCGGCATCGCGCCGGCTCCGCGCGGCATCCCGCAGGTCGAGGTCACCTTCGACCTCGACGCCAACGGCATCGTGCACGTGTCCGCCAAGGACAAGGGCACTGGCAAGGAGCAGTCGATGACCATCACCGGCGGCTCGTCGCTGCCGAAGGAAGACATCGAGCGTATGGTGCGCGAGGCCGAGGAGCACGCCGCAGAAGACAAGGCCCGCCGTGAGTCGGCCGAGGTGCGCAACAACGCCGAGCAGCTGGCCTACTCGATCGACAAGCTGATCAAGGACAACGACGACAAGCTGCCCGCCGAGGTGAAGACCGAGGTGCAGGCGGATGTCGACGCGCTGAAGTCGGCGCTGGCCGGCGACGACGAGACGGCCGTGAAGACCGCCTTCGACAAGCTCAGCGAGAGCCAGACCAAGCTCGGCGAGGCGATCTACGCGTCGAGCCAGGCTGACGCGTCCGCCCCGCAGGCGGATGGCGCCGAGCAGCCGCAGTCCGGCACCGACGAGGACATCGTCGACGCCGAGGTCGTTGACGATGAAGAGGAGACGAAGAAGTAGTGGCCGACGACAAGACATCCAATGAGGGCTTGCCGGAACCGCACTCCGAGGACGGCGACGCGACCAGTCACGAGAACCTGATCGAGGCCGAAGGCCCCGACCAGGAGACCTCGACCGACTCTGGCTTCTCCGACGCCGATCAGGAGATGTTCGACCAGGCGGAGCAGGACCTGCTGGCCGAGATGCGCGACGACCTGCTTCGCGTGCAAGCCGAGCTGGTCAACTTCCGCACCAGGGTGGAGCGTGACCGGCAGGCGAACCGCGAGTCGGTGATCGCCGAGGTCATCCGGTCGTTGCTGCCGGTGATCGACGATCTCGATCGCGCCGAGACGCACGGCGACTTGGCAGAGGGCAGCGCGTTTGCGCTGATCGCGCAGAAGCTCCGTGGCGGCTTTGAGAAGTACGGGCTGCACAAGGTCGGCGAGAAGGGCGACGCGTTCGACCCGCACCTGCACGAGGCGCTGGTGCAGCTGCCGACACCGGGCGTCGAGGTCAACACGATCGCCGATGTCATCGAGATCGGGTACGCGCTCAACGACCGGCTGATCCGCGCCGCCAAGGTGGCAGTGGCCGTTCCGGCGGAGTAACACCCCCCGTCGGTCGAGCTTGTCGAGAGTGGTCTCGACAAGCTCGACCGACCAAGGGCCAAACTCGACAGACGAATCAACACGTAAACAGCAACGGAGGCACCGAATGGCGAGCCAAGACTGGTTCGACAAGGATTTCTACTCCCTCCTCGGCGTCTCCAAGGATGTCTCGGAAGCACAACTGAAGAAGGCGTACCGCAAGCTCGCCCGGCAGTACCACCCCGACTCAAACCCGGGCAACGCGGCCGCTGAAGCCAAGTTCAAGGAGATCAGCGAGGCCTACTCCGTGCTGTCGGACGCCGACTCGCGGCGCGAGTACGACCAGATCCGCGCGATGGGGTCCGGAGCCCGGTTCACCGCGGGTGGCGCTGGCCAGACCGGCGGCTTCGAGGACGTCTTCGGCGGCATGTTCGGCGGCCAGGGCGCCGGTGCACGCGCCCGCCAGGGCAACTTCGACGACATCTTCAGCGGCATGTTCGGAAACCAGGGCGGAGGGTTCGGCACCCCCTCCGGCGGCTTCCGCGGGTTCGGCGGTCCGAGCAAGGGCCGCGACCTCACGGCATCCGTCACCCTGGAATTCACCACCGCCATTCACGGTGACACCGTCGAGCTGCAGGGCAGCGCCAGTCGACCGCTCAAGGTCAGGATCCCGGCCGGTGTCGCCGACGGGCAGAAGATCCGGCTCAAGGGTAAGGGCGAACCGAGCCCCGACGGCGGAGAATCGGGCGACCTGGTGCTCTCGGTCACGGTGCGCCCACACCCGGTGTTCGAACGCGACGGACTCAACCTGCGCGTCGACGTTCCGGTGACCTTCGTCGAGGCAACCCTCGGCGCAACCATCGAGGTGCCCACGCTCGGCGGGCCTCCCGTGAAACTCAAGGTAGCCCCCGGCACGCCGAGCGGCCGGGTGCTGCGGGTCAAGTCGCGCGGAGTCGTAACCGAGAAGGGCACCGGCGACCTGCTGGCCACGGTGCAGGTGGCTGTTCCCAGCCACCTGTCGACCGACGCCCGCGAACGGCTGGAGGCGTTCGCCGCCGCCATGCCGGAGGAGAACCCGCGAACCGACTTGATCGCCCGCGCCCGCGGGTAGGTTGGGGACACCATGGGACTGGCAACCGGAGAGGGAGGCATGGACGAGCACTCCCCGCTGTTCGCGATCACCGTCGCGGCGGAGCTGGCCGGCATGCACCCGCAGACCCTGCGGCAATACGACCGTCTGGGCATCGTCTCGCCCACCAGGACCCCCGGCAAGTCACGCCGGTACTCCATGCACGACATTGTGAAGCTGCGGGAGGTCGCGCGACTCAGCGGAGAAGGCCTCAACCTTGAGGGCATCCGGCGGATCATCGACCTCGAAGACCTCGTTACTGCGCTGCAGGCCAGGGTGCGCGACCTCGAGGCGACGCTCGCCGATGAACTGCTCACCCGGCCCGGCCGCCGCGTGTTCGCCGCCGGCCAGGACGGCGACGTCGTGACCCTGCGGGCGGGCACCCGTACGCCGCGCAACACCCAACTCGTGGTCTGGAATCCGCTGCGGCGCAGGTGATATCAGCCGGGGCATGCCCCCGTTTGCGTGCCCCGGAAAGTGTGGGCAGAACGGGACGTCCCCGTGGGCCGTCGGCGTGTCACGATGAGTCCGTGGCACCCTTACCCGAAGGATTTTCGCCCCCGACGATTCTCGACGTCGCGAGGCGCGCCGGCGTGTCCCGAACCACGGTCTCCCGGGTGCTCAACGAGCCAGACAGCGTGTCGAAGGATGCTCTGGCCAGGGTGCAGCAGGCGGCGGCCGAGCTCAACTACGTGCCGAGCAGCGTTGCCCGCAGCCTGCGCAGCGGTCGCAGCGGCACCATCGCGCTGCTGGTGCGTGACTTCGCGCAGCCGTTCAACGGGGCACTCGCTAAGGCGGTCGCGCACGCCGCGGACACCCGGGGCCTGAACGTGGTGCTCGCCGATCTCGGCAGCGACGACGACCGGCTGGCCCCGGTCGTCTCACGGCTGTCGAGGCAGGGAGTCGACGGCATCATCATCGCCACCGGAGACGACGTCGCATCCGGTGCGGTCTACGACGCCCTCGCCGCCGCCACCGCCCGCGGGATCGCCGTCGGCATCACGGTCGGTGATCCAGGCGATCTCGACATCTCGGCGCTCCGGGTCAACTACCGGCAGGTCGGTGCCGCCGCCACCGCGCACCTGGTGGAACGCGGCGCACGGAATATCGTGCTGCTGCCGGGGCCGACTGGCGGCTTCCACTCCGGGGAGCTGCGGGACGGCTATCTGCAGAGCATTACCGGCCACGGCCCGGAACGGGTGGCCTGGACCGGTTATTCGTACGATGACAGCCTGCGGGCGCTGACCAGCCAGCTCAGCTCCGACCCCGTCGTCGACGGAATCGTGGTGGGCACCGTGCCGATCGCGCTCGGCGCCATCCGGGCACTCGAGGCATTCGGTCTGCGCGTGCCCGGCGATGTGGCGCTGATCTCGTGCGAGGAGCTGCCGCTGGCCCGGCACGCCCGCCCGGCGATCAGCAGCATGGCCATCGACATCGACCGGGTCGGACACGAAATGGTGCGCATGGTGAGCGTCGCGATGGGCGGCGGCATGCCGGAGCCGATCGCGCTGCACCCGCTGCACATCCCGCGCGAAACGTCGTAGTCTCGCCGCGCGGGTTTCGACGGAGCTCAACCAGCGGAGGGTGAGCTGGCGCAGGCATGGGACGATGGATGCCGTGGCTGACTTCTCGCTCGATGCGCTGCGGCGCTGGCCGGATGTCGAGGCCGACAACCTGTTCGCCGTCGACGCGGCCGACCGCTTGCTGCTCGCCGAGGCATCCGCAGCCCTGACCGGTGCTGACGTGGTGGTGATCGGCGACCGGTACGGTGCGCTGACCCTGGGGGCGTTGCACGAGCACGGCGCCCGCAGCGTTCGGGTGCACCAAGACCCGCTGAGTGGCGAATTGGCGCTGGACAACAACGCGCGCGGGTCGGATGTCGCATTCAGCAGGCACCCGCTGGACGCGTCGCTCGTGACGGGCGCCCGAGTGGTGCTGCTGCGTCTGCCGCGCAGCCTGGACGCGCTCGACGAGATCGCCGAGCTCGTCGCCTCGCACGCCGCCGACGACGTGGTGCTGTTCGCCGGCGGCATGGTGAAACACATGAGCGTCGCGATGAACGACGTACTCGGCCGCCACTTCGGCCGGCTCGATGTGAGCCATGCACGGCAGAAGGCGCGGCTGCTGGTGGCTCGGGAACCGCAGCACCGCGGGGGGCTCGACCAGCCGCCCACCTGGCCGCGCCGGGCATTCGACGACGAACTCGGGTTGTGGGTCTGTGCACACGGCGCCGCGTTCGCCGGCACCAAGGTGGACATCGGCACGCGGTTCCTGCTGTCCGCCCTGGAGAACACGACGCTCCCGACATCCGACGCCATCGACCTCGGCTGCGGCACCGGTGTGATCGCCGCGTGGCTCGCCCGGCGCGGGCACCGGGTGCTGGCCACCGACCAGTCCGCTGCCGCTGTGGCCTCCGCTCGCGCCACCGCAATCGCCAACGACGTTGCCGATGCCGTCACGGTGGTGCGGGATGACGCGCTCAGCGGGCAACCGGATGCGTCGGCCCGGCTGATCGTGCTCAACCCGCCGTTCCACATCGAATCGGCGGTGCACGCGGGCATCGCCCTGAAACTGTTCGAGGACGCCGGCCGCGTGCTCGCCCCGGGCGGGCAACTCTGGGCGGTGTGGAACTCCCACCTGACGTACAAGGCGGCGCTGACCCGACTGGTCGGACCGGTGCGAGAGGTCGCCCGCAACAGCAAATTCACCGTCACGGTGGCCACTCGCCGCGACTGACCGAGCGCGCGACATCCGGCGCACCGTAGCGGAAGCGCGGCGGGCGGCATTAGCTTGTCCTCAACTAGCTTGTCTCAACAGCCGACAGCGGCGGCACTGCAGCCGTCGCGAAGTGGGGAGCGATCATGGGCGATCTGGCAACCGAACAACGCGCGCTCGTCGAGACGGTGCGCGACTTCGCCCAGACCGAACTGGCACCCCACGCTCTCGAATGGGACCAGGCCAAGCACTTCCCGGTTGACACGCTGCACCGGGCAGGCGAGCTGGGGCTCGGCGGAATCTGCGTGGCCGAGGATGTCGGCGGACTGGGGCTCACCCACGCCGACGCGGTGCTGATCTTCGAGGAACTCGCGGCGGGAGACCCGTCGATCGCCGCGTACATCTCGATTCACAACATGGTGGTCGGCATGATCGACCAGAACGGCACCGACGAGCAGCGTCGCCGCTTCGTGCCCGCCCTCGCCGCGATGCAGTCGTTCGCCAGCTTCTGCCTGACTGAGCCCGGCGCCGGCTCGGATTCCGCCGCGCTCACGACATCCGCCGTGCGCGACGGCGACGAGTACGTGCTGAACGGGGTGAAGCAGTTCACCTCGGGCGCCGGGTCATCGAGCGTGTACTTCGTGCTGGCCCGCACCGGGGAGGCCGGGGCCACCGGGATCAGCGCCATCCTCGTGCCACTGGAGGCGCCTGGCCTGTCGTTCGGCGCCAACGAACGCAAGATGGGCTGGAACGCGCAACCCACGCGGCAGGTGATCTTCGAGAACGTGCGGGTGCCGGTCGACAACCGGATCGGCGCGGAGGGCGCCGGCTTCGCCCAGGCCATGCGGGGGCTGAGTGGCGGCCGGATCAACATCGGCGCCTGCTCGGTGGGCGGCGGACAGTGGGCGCTCGACAAGACAGTGCGGCGTCTCGCGGACCGGCAGGCGTTCGGCCGACCGCTTGCCGCCCAGGAGGCCCTGGTCTTCGAGATCGCCGACCGCGGCACAGACCTGCAGACCGCGCGGCTGCTGCTCAGACACGCAGCGCAGGCGCTCGATGCCGAGCAGGCCGACGCCACCGTGCTTTGCGCCATGGCCAAACGCCACGCCACCGACGCCGGATTCGCCGCCGCCAACGCGGCCCTGCAACTGCACGGCGGATACGGCTACCTCGCGGAGTACGGCATCGAAAAGGTGGTGCGCGACCTGCGAGTACACCAGATCGTCGAGGGCGCCAACGAGATCATGCGGCTGATCGTGGGTCGGGCACTCCTCGACACCCCCTGAGCCGCGTTGCGCACCGATTGGAGTACGAAGATGAGCACAACGATCGCATTCATCGGGCTCGGCCACATGGGCCTGCCGATGGCCGTCAACCTGATGGCCGCCGGGTACCAGGTCACCGGGTTCGACATCACGCAAGCCGCGGTGGATGCCGCGCGCACCCGCGACATCCCGCTCGCGGCCAATGCGGTGGAGGCTGCGGCAACCGCCGACGTCGTCATCACCATGCTGCAGACCGGTGAGCAGGTCATCGGCCTGTACACGGGCGGGCTGCTCGACATCGCGTCGCCGGGGACCCTGTTCATCGACTGCTCGACCATCGCCGTCGACGATGCGCGGGCCGCCCACCAGCTGGCCGCGGTCGCCGGGCACCGGAACCTGGATGCGCCCGTCTCCGGCGGAGTAGTCGGCGCCGAGGCCGCCACGCTGGCGTTCATGGTCGGCGGCGCCGACCGGGACTTCGCCGAGGCGCAACCGATTCTTCAGGCGATGGGCAAGCGCGTGGTGCACTGCGGGGCATCCGGTCTCGGGCAGGCGGCGAAGGTGTGCAACAACCTGATCCTCGGGGCGTCGATGATCGCGGTGAGTGAGGCGTTCGTGCTCGGCGAGAAGCTGGGGCTGACCCACCAGGCCCTGTTCGACGTGGCCTCCAACGCGTCCGGGCAATGCTGGGCGCTGACCACGAACTGCCCGGTGCCCGGCCCGGTGCCGACCAGCCCGGCAAACCGCGCATACCAGCCAGGCTTCGCCGGCGCCCTGATGGCAAAAGACCTGGGACTCGCCGAGCACGCCGTCGCCGCAACCGGAGTGCATGCCGAACTAGGATCGCTGGCGAGCGCCATCTACCGTCGGTTCGCCGACGAGGGCGGAGCCGGGCTCGATTTCTCGGCGATCATCACCAACATCCGCGCGCGCAGCGCCGGGGAAGGACCGGCATGACCGACTACGAGACGATCCAGGTTGAGCGCCGCGGGCGCGTCGGCATCATCACGCTGAACCGGCCAGGTGCGCTGAACGCCCTGAACGGCGCGCTGATGAACGAGGTGGTCACCGCCGCCGCCGAGTTCGACGCCGACCCCGGCATCGGCGCCATCCTGCTCACCGGCTCGAAGCGCGCGTTCGCCGCGGGCGCCGACATCACCGAGATGGCAGAACAGAGCTTTCAGGATGTCTCGAGCACCCAACTGTTCGCGCCCTGGGACCGGTTCGCCGCCGTGCGCACCCCGACGATCGCCGCGGTGGCCGGCTACGCACTCGGCGGCGGCTGCGAGGTCGCGATGATGTGCGACATCATCATCGCCGCGGACACCGCGAAGTTCGGCCAGCCGGAGATCAACCTGGGCGTCATCCCCGGGATGGGCGGCACGCAGCGGCTCACCCGCGCGATCGGCAAGGCCAAGGCGATGGAGCTGATCCTGACCGGCCGCACGATGGATGCCGCCGAGGCGGAACGCTCAGGGCTGGTGGCACGCGTGGTTGCCGCCGATGCGCTGCTCGACGAGGCCATCGCCACCGCGACCGCGATCGCCGAGAAGTCGCTGCCGGTGGCGCAGGCCGCCAAGGCTGCGGTGAACGCCGCCTACGAGTCGACTCTGACCGAGGGGGTGCGGTTCGAGCGGCACGCGTTCTATGGCACCTTCGCGCTCGATGACCAGAAGGAAGGCATGGCGGCGTTCACCGAGAAGCGGACGCCGGAGTTCACGCACCGCTGATGCCGTGACCGCCAGGCTGCAGCGGCAGCTCGAACACCAGCTCCAGCCCGTCGTGGTCGTCCCACTGTTCGCCGACCTGCACGAACCCGAAGCGGGCGATCACCGCCTGCGAGCCGACATTGTCTGGCGAGATCGACGCCCGAACCACCGCGACGCCGTCGCGGCGGGCCCGGTCGAGGAGCCTGCCGAGTGCCGCTCGGGCGTATCCGTTGCGGCGGTGCGCCGGGTCGACCGAGTACGCCACCTCAACGGAGGCCGCGGCATCCGGAGCGGAATGGAACCCGGCATGCCCCACCACCTGGCCGGTCTCGGTGATGATGAGCCCGGCGATCCAGTCGAGATCGACCGGTGAGTGCTGCACCTGCTCCCAGCGCAGCCGCCAGAGCCAGCCGTACTCGCCGATGAAGGGGGTGACCGTAACGCCGCTCAGATCGCTGGCGTACTCCAGATCCTCCGCCGCCAGGGCGCGCAGCACGGGCAGGTTCTGACGAAGTAGCTGCACCTCGGGCGTGATCCGGCGTCTCATCGGCGTCTCCTCGTTACCGGAATCATAATCAGCTAGCCGAGACGCGACATCCGCCTCTACACTCGCGTCAGTACTGCTGGCATAAGGAGCCACTGACATGAGCGAGCGCATCGGCATCATCGGTGGCGGAATCGTGGGCATCGCGCTGGCCCGCGCACTGGTTCGGCGGGGCCTCGGCGAGGTCACGGTGTTCGAGAAGGAAGGCCGGCTCGCCGCGCATCAGACCGGGCATAACTCGGGGGTGGTGCACGCCGGCCTCTACTACAAGCCGGGCTCGCTGAAGGCGCAGCTCTGCGTGGCCGGGCGCGACGCGATCCGCGACTTCTGCCAGGAGAAGGGCCTGCCGTACCGGGAGGTGGGCAAGCTAGTGGTGGCGGTGGACGAGTCGGAACTGGCGGCGCTCGCCGACATCGAGCAGCGGGCCAGGGCGAACGGGGTGCCGGACCTCGTCCGCATCGATGACGCCGCCCACCTGCGCAGCCTCGAACCACATGTCGCCGGGGTGGCGGCGGTGCATTCGCCGCACACCGCGGTCGTCGACTACGCGGCCATCACCGACGCGATGGCCGACGACGTGCGTGCGGCGGGCGGCGCCATCCTGCTCGGCGAGGAGGTCGTCGCGATGCAATTGGAGGGCGCCGCCGTGCGGGTGCGCACGCAGCTGTCGGAGCACGTCTTCGACCGGGTGATCGCCTGCGCCGGACTGCACTCCGACGTCGTCGCCCGCCTGGTCGGTGCCGACCCGTCACCGAAGATCCTGCCCTTCCGCGGCGAGTACTGGTCACTGAATCCCGACCGGAACGGGCTGGTCACCGGCATGATCTACCCGGTGCCCGATCCGCGCTTCCCGTTCCTCGGCGTGCACTTCACCCGGGGCGTCTACGACGACATCCACGTCGGCCCGAACGCCGTGCCCGCGCTCGCCCGGGAAGGTTACCGCTGGCTGACGGTGTCGCCGAAGGACACCTGGGACTCGTTGCGCTGGCCGGGAGCCGGCGCGTTGGCGAAGCAGCACTGGCGGATGGGTGTCGACGAGATCAGCGGATCGCTGCTGAAGCCCCTCTATTACCGCAAGGCCCGTCGCTTCATCCCGGAACTGCGGATGTCGGATCTCACGGCCAAGACCGCGGCCGGGGTTCGAGCGCAGGCCTGGGGGCGAGACGGCGCGCTGCTCGACGACTTTGACGTGGATCAGGTCGGGCCGGTGACGCTGTTGCGCAACGCGCCGTCACCGGCAGCGACCTCGTCGATGGCGATCGCCGACTACGTGATCGACCGGTACGTCTACGCACAGGCATAGACGCACCGGTCGACGTAGCCGGGTTACCCGCGGGAAGCCCCGGTCATGATCGCAACGGCATCGGTCATGGAATGCGACTGGGGGGTGATCGTCGCCGCCTTCTTGCCGAGCCGCTGGACGTGGATGCGGTCGGCCACATCGAACACCTGCGGCATATTGTGCGAGATCAGAATCACCGGGATGCCGCGGTCGCGGAGGTTCTTGATCATCTCGAGTACCTGGTTTGACTCGCGGACGCCGAGCGCGGCAGTGGGCTCGTCGAGCACGACGACCTTTGAGCCGAACGCGGCGGCGCGGGCCACGGCGACGGCCTGGCGCTGGCCGCCGGAGAGGTTCTCCACCGCCACGGTGACGTCTTGCAACGTCGTGATTCCGAGCGCCTTCACCTCGGCTGTCGCCTTCTGTCGCATGCCCTTCTGGTCGACCACGCGGAATACCGAGCCGAGAATGCCCTTCTTCCGTTCCTCGCGGCCGAGGAACAGGTTGGCAGCCACGTCGAGCGCGGGCGAGACCGCGAGGTTCTGGTAGACCGTCTCGATGCCGGCCGCGCGGGCGTCCTGTGGGCGCTTGAAGTGCACGGGCTTCTCGTCGAGGAAGATCTCACCCTCGTCGGGGATTTCCGCGCCGGTGAGGCACTTGATGAGGGTGGACTTGCCCGCGCCGTTGTCGCCGATGACGGCGAGCACCTCCCCAGCGTAGAGCTCGAGACTCACCCCGTCGAGGCCGACGACGCGGCCGAAGGTTTTCACGAGACGGCGAGCCCGGAGAATTGGCGTGCGCGTCTCCATTGGCGTGGCGCCGGCGGCCGGGGCCGCGGTGGTGTCAGTCATTTGCGTACCTTTCGGATCCACTGGTCGATCGAGACGGCGGCGATGATGAGCACGCCGACGGCGAAGGTCTGCCAGAGCACGTCGAGTCCCGCCAGCGAGAGACCGTTGCGGAACACGCCAACGATCAGCGCACCGAGGAGCGTGCCCCACACGGTGCCGCGCCCGCCGAAGAGGCTCGTGCCGCCGATGACGACGGCGGTGATGGAGTCAAGGTTGAGGTCGACGCCGGCGTTTGGTGACGCGGCGTTCGACCGCCCAATCTGAATCCACGCGCCGACCGCGAGGATGGCGCCCGCCGAGAGATAGACGCTCATCAGAACCCGGTTCACCCGGATGCCGGCGAGGCGCGCCGACTCCTTGTCGTCGCCAACCGCGTAGACGTGGCGGCCCCAGGCTGTCTTCTGAAGGATGAGCGCGATCGCGACGTAGAGGAGCAACATCATGATTACGCCGACCGTGATGTTCACTCCGCCGATGCCGAAGGTCTCGCCCGTCCAGGTGAGGATGGCCGGCATCTCGGCCCCGCGGATGGTGGCGCCGCCCGAGTAGAGCAGAGTGAGCGCGACGAAGATGTTCAGCGTGCCGAGGGTGGCGATGAAGGGCGGCAGCTTCAGCCGTGTCACCAGGAAGCCGTTGAAGGCGCCCGCAGCGAGGCCCACGATGAGCCCGAGCAGGAGGCCGAGTACGGCGGGCAGCCCTGCCTGCACGGTCGACTGCGCGATGACCATGGAGCTCAGCACCATCACGGCGCCGACCGAGAGGTCGATGCCCGCGGTGAGGATGATGAGCGTCTGGGCGATCGCGAGGGTGCCGACCACGGCGACCTGCTGCGTGATAAGCGACAGGTTTGCCGGGTTGAGGAAGCGGTCGTTCAGCAAGCCGAAGACGATCACGGCGACCACGAGCACGATGGCCGGGCTGATGGCCGGGTACCGGTGCAACGCGCTGCGGATTCGGCTGAGCGGGGTGGTGCGGTCGAGGAACTCCTCGGCCAGATCGAGCTCCGAGGTTGGAGGCTCGCTCCGTGTGTTCTGAGTCACGTTCTACTCCGATGTCTCATTGACCGGTGTGATGGTTGGGCTTAGCCCCAGCAGATTTCGCTGCCGTCGGCGGCGGTGATGGACTCGACGCCATCCTGCGGGTCATCCGTTACCAGGGCTACCCCGGTGTTGTAGAAGTCCAGGCCCTCGCTGGTCTCAGGTGCCTCGCCGGTTTCCACCAGGTCGTGGATCGCCTGCACTCCGAGTTCGGCCATCTTCACGGGGTACTGCTGGCTTGTCGCGTCGATGATGCCCTCAGCCACCTGGTCGACACCGGCGCATCCGCCGTCGACCGAGACGAGGATGATGTCTTCGTTGCCGGCCGCCTTGAACGCCTCGTATGCGCCATAGGCAGCAGGCTCGTTGATCGTGTAGACCACGTTGATGTCGGGGTTCTGCGAGAGCAGCGTCTCAGCTGCGGTGCGGCCGCCGTCCTCGGCCCCCTGGGATGCCTCGTTGCCGACGATCTCGTACTCGCCGCCGTCGCCGCCGCTGTACGTGCCGGTCGAAGCCTCGTCGCCGTTCGCGGTCTCGTCGGCCAGGTCAATGCCCATGCCGTCGAGGAAGCCCTGATCGCGGTTCACATCGACCGATACGACCTTGTCATCGAACAGGTCGATCATCGCGATCGTGGCCTTCTCCCCCGCGAGCTTCGCGGCGGTCCACTGGCCGATCAGCTGGCCGGCCTCGAAGTTGTCCGTCGCGAACGTGATGTCCACAGACTCGGGGTCGCTGGGCGGCGTGTCGAGCGCGATGACGAAGAGGCCGGCGTCACGGGCCTTCACCATGGCATCTTCGACGCCAGGGCCGTTGGGGGTGATCAGGATGCCGGCATCACCCTTGGAAATGGCGTTCTCGACCGCTTGAATTTGCGTGTCCTCGTCGCCGTCCTCCCTGCCGGCGGCGAGCGTGAGGTCGACGCCCAGTTCGTCGGCGGCCGCTTGGGCGCCCTCCTGCATGGAGACGAAGAACGGGTTCGTGGTCGTCTTCACGATAAGCGAGACGCCGACGGACTCGCCGTTTGAGTCGGAAGTCGTGGCTGTGTCGGGCGTGCCGCCCGTGTTGCATCCGGTGAGAGCGAGCGCGCCGGCCGCGACAAGCGACCCCGCGGCAATGAGGCGGCGTCGGGATGCGCCAGGTGCTGCGTGATTCATCGTTGAATCTCCTCTGGTGGTGGGGAATCGTTGTCTCCCTGACAACGATGTCATCCATAGGTCTAACTCACATGGTTGTGTATAGTCAAGGGGGTATTGCACATTGGAGAGCGAGTAATGACACCGTTGTCAACCATCAACACCACTCAGTCTGCAGACATCGACCGCTCCAGGCCGACGATGCGTCAGGTAGCCGCGCTGGCAGGCGTGGGGATCAAGACCGTTTCCCGTGTTATCAATGGTGAGCCCAATGTGTCGGCCGCGACAACCGCCAAGGTCACCGCGGCGGCCCGAACACTGAATTACCAGCCTGACTTGCACGCCGGCAACCTTCGTCGAGCCGACGGACGCACGCGTACCCTCGGTTTGCTCGTCGGCAGCGTGGGTAACCCGTTCGCCGGGGCGGTGCACCGGGCGGTTGAGGACGCCGCGCTGCAACACGGCGTCGGCGTCCTCGCCTCGAGTCTCGACGACGACCCCGCGCGTGAGCAGCAGGCGGTGAGTGCCTTCCTCCGCCGTCGCGTTGACGGGCTGATCCTGACCACAATTTCCGACAGCCAGGCGTACCTCGCGTCGGAGCTTCGGCGCGGCACGCCCGTCGTCTTCGTCGACCGCGAGCCTGCGGGGATCACCTCCGATGTCGTCGTCAGCGACAACGCTGAGGGCGCCGCCCGCGCGACCCGGCACCTTCTCGAGCACGGCCACCGGCGGCTCGCCTACCTCGGCGACCGCCCCACAATCCAAACCGCTCGCGAGCGCCGTCGCGGCTTCCTCGAGGAACTCGGTCGCGCCGGAGTCGCCACCCGCGACGTGCCCGTGATCGAAGGGCTCCACGACGAGGAGTCGGCCCGACTCGCGACGCTCGCGCTCTTCGACTCGCCGACGCCGCCGACCGCGATCTTCAGCGCGCAGAATCTCGTGACGATCGGAGTCATTCACGGGCTTCGCGAGCTCGGCCGGCATCACGACACCGCGCTCGTCGGATTCGACGACGTGGCGCTCGGCGACCTGCTCGACCCCGGGATCACGGTCATCGCGCAGGACCCGCAGCAGATCGGCCGCATCGCCGCAGAACGCGTCTTCGCGCGGCTCGGCGGAGACGCCTCCCCCGCCGTGCGCACGATCGTGCCGACGCGGCTGATCCAGCGCGGGTCCGGTGAGATCCCGCCCCGCCAGGAGGGCTGAACGGATGCCGCAACCCACCGCACCGACCCGGCGCATCACCGTCGTCGGCGACGCCCTCATCGACGAGCTTCGGGATCAATACGGATCACGCGAGTTCGTCGGCGGTGCCGCCCTTAATGTCGCCGTGGGCCTCGCCGTGCTCGGTGAGACGGTCACCCTCGTCGCCATGGTCGGCGCCGACGAGCCCGCAGACCGCATTCGCGCCTACCTCACCGATTACGGGGTGCGGCTCGTCGAGAGCCCCTCGCCATATGGCACCTCGCGGGCGATCTCCGACCGCGCAGACGGCGAGCCGAGCTACACGTTCAACGAGGCCGCGAAGCGTCGCGCCATCCGGTTCGACGAGGCGACGCGGCGGGCGCTCGACGAGGCCGACCTGGTCGTGGTGAGCTGCTTCCCGTTCGATAACGGCGACCAGTATGCCCAGCTGGTCGACGCGATCGCCCGGCCCGCGCAGCGGGTGATCGTCGACGGAAACCCCCGGGCCGGGATGCTCGCCGACCGGGAACGCTTCCTCGACAATCTCGAGGACTTCGCGTCGAGGGCTCTGCTCGCGAAAGTGGGCGACGAGGACGCGGACCTGCTGCTCGGCGACTCCCTCGAGGCGTTCGTCGAACGGCTCAGGACGGGTCGTCCGGGCGGATCTGCAGCCGGCGCCGTGCTTGCCACCGCGGGACGCGCCGGAGCGACCCTGTACCACGACGACCGGCCCGTGCACGCTCCGATCGTGCCGCTGCCCGGCCCGGTCATCGACACGATGGGCGCGGGTGATGCGACGCTGGCCGCCATGGTGCGACGCATTGCCGTCGATGGGATACCCACCAGCGGTGCGGCGTGGGCGCATGCGCTGCAGGAATCGATGGAGATCGCGGCGGCGACGGTGCGGCATGAGGGCGCCCTGCTCCGGGTGCCGACCGCTGACGAGGGCGAGCGCGAGGGCGAGTCGACAAGCTGACGAGCTGACGGCTGACGCGAGCGTGAGACAGCCACCGGGCGCGAGACGCGCCGCGGTGGCTGACGGGGAAACCAGCGAGGCCGGGGAATCAGCGGATGAAGCGCTGAGGGAACTGCTTGATGATGCCGTCGGCGAGGGTGTCGGCCATCTCGAGGATGTGGTGGTGGATCTCGTCGTAGGCCGCGACATCCGCCGCCCAGTCTCCGGTGAGCCGAGCGGTGGCTTCATCGAGCGTCTGGTCGAGGTGGGCGCGCATCATCTCCTTCAGCGTCTCGTACGGCCAGTTCGGGTTGGCGTCGGCCAGGAACCGCGAGATGTCATCGGCATTCTGATACCACCGGTCGCTCTGGATCTGAACGGCCGCCGCGTCGCCTGCTTTCGCGGCGGCGAGCAGGTCAGCGGCGCCGAGGATGTGCTCCCGGAGCAGTGCGGTCAGCGCCGCCCCGGCGTCGTCGCCGTAGAAGGTGGCAACGGCATCGCCGATGTCCGCCTGGTTCTGCAGCAGTCGACCGGCGGTGGCGTCGAGGTCTGGCAGATCGGCGATCGCACTGACGATGTAGAGCCGGGTCCAGGTGATGTGGTCCTCCCACAGTTTGCGCATGTCCTGGTGGAAGGTGGCCCGATCGATCTTCTGGGCCTTAGGCGCAGCGTGCGCAGACGACGCGTGCGCAGACGAATTGTGCGCCGCAATGGGGACAGCCGCCTCGAGCGGTTGAGCTGCAAGGGCGCAGCCGCTCGCGCCCAGGGCGACGCCGAGCGCAATCGCAATCGCAGCCAGGTGGTGGGGGTGCTGATTCATCGGAATTCTCCTGTCAGGGTGCCCACGGCGGAAACCGGCGCGGGCGAGGGTCGGGGGTATCGCCGGGGTGGCGGGAGGGGGAGCACCGTCATCGGCCCGTCCTTTCTTTGATCAACTTGCGCCGATTTTAGAGTCGCGAATCTCTTACGTCAACCGGTTCCTTTTTTAGAATCAGGCGCGCCGAGCCGGGAAACTACCGGGAGCGCTGGCGTCGCGGCATCCGATCTCCTAAACTTGAGTCGTTTAGACTCAACTTTGAAGTGGAGCACACGGATGGCAAACATGCAGGGCGCACCCGGCACACAGGAGGAGCAGAAGTCTGCCCTCGAGCAGTTCGGAATCAACCTCACCGAGATCGCCCGTGCCGGCAAACTCGACCCCGTGATCGGTCGCGACGCGGAAATCAGGCGCGTGAGCCAGGTGCTCACCCGGCGCACCAAGAACAACCCGGTGCTGATCGGGGAGCCGGGTGTCGGCAAGACCGCCGTGGTCGAGGGGCTCGCCCAGCGCATCGTCGCCGGCGACGTCGCAGACAGCCTGAAGGGCAAGCAGCTGATCGCGCTGGACATCGCCGCCCTGGTTGCCGGCGCGATGTACCGCGGACAGTTCGAGGAGCGCCTGAAGAGTGTGCTCAAGGAAATCAACGAGGCCGAGGGCCAGATCATCACCTTCGTCGATGAGTTGCACCTGCTGATGGGCGCAGGCGGCGGAGAGGGATCGGTCGCGGCATCGAACATGCTGAAGCCGATGCTGGCCCGCGGCGAGCTGCGCCTGATCGGCGCCACCACCCTGAACGAATACCGCGAGTACGTGGAGAAGGATGCCGCGCTGGAACGCCGCTTCCAGCAGGTGTACGTGGGCGAACCGAGCGTCGAGGACACCGTCGCCATCCTGCGCGGACTCAAGGAGCGCTACGAGGCGCACCACAAGGTGTCCATTTCGGACGGGGCGCTGGTGGCAGCGGCATCCCTGAGCAACCGCTACATCACCGGTCGGCAGCTGCCGGACAAGGCGATCGACCTCGTCGACGAGGCAGCCAGCCGTTTGAAGATGGAGATCGACTCCTCCCCGGTCGAGATCGACGAGCTGAAGCGTGCCGTCGACCGGCTGAAGCTTGAAGAGCTCGCGCTGAAGAAGGAGAAGGACGACGCCTCGAAGGCGCGCCTGGAGAAGCTCCGTGAGGAGATGGCCACCAAGCAGGCGTCGCTCGACACGCTCGAGGCGGCGTGGGCGGCCGAGAAGGCGTCGCTGCAGGATGTCGGCGAGCTGAAGACCAAGCTGAATGATGCCCGCATCGACCTCGACCGGGCCATGCGCGAGGGCCGCTACGAAGACGCCGCGCGGCTGAACTACGAGGTGATCGCGGGCATCGAGAAGCAGATCGCGGCCGCCGAGTCGGAGGAGCCGACCGGGCCGCGCATGGTGAACGACCAGGTCACCGAGGAGGACATCGCCGCGGTGGTGGCCGCCTGGACCGGTATCCCGGTCGACAAGCTCACTCAGGGGGAGACCGAGAAGCTGCTGCACCTGGAAACCGAGCTCGGCAAACGCCTGATCGGCCAGAAGGAAGCGGTGACCGCGGTCAGCGAGGCGGTGCGCCGCACCCGCGCCGGCATCGCCGACCCGAACCGGCCCACCGGCTCGTTCCTGTTCCTCGGCCCGACCGGTGTCGGCAAGACCGAGCTGGCGAAGGCGCTCGCCGCGTACCTCTTCGACGACGAGAAGGCGATGGTGCGCATCGACATGAGCGAGTACGGGGAGAAGTTCTCGGTGTCGCGCCTGGTCGGTGCCCCTCCCGGATACATCGGTTACGAGCAGGGCGGCCAGCTCACTGAGGCGGTGCGCCGCCGCCCGTACTCGGTGATCCTGTTCGACGAGGTCGAGAAAGCGCACCCCGAGGTCTTCGACGTGCTCCTGCAGGTGCTGGATGACGGCCGGCTGACCGACGGTCAGGGGCGCACCGTCGACTTCCGTAACACCATCCTGATCCTCACCTCGAACCTCGGCAGCCCGATCCTGATCGACCCCACGCTCGCCTGGGACGAGAAGAAGCAGGCCGTGCTCGACCTGGTGCGTCAGGCGTTCAAGCCGGAGTTCGTCAACCGGCTCGATGACATCGTGGTGTTCTCCCAGCTGTCGATGGAGGAGCTCGGCGAGATCGTCGAGCTCTACATCGAACGGCTCTCACTGCGGCTGGCCGGCCGCCGCCTCGAGCTGGCGGTCACCCCGGATGCGCGGCGCTGGCTGGCCGAACGCGGCTACGACCCGGTGTACGGTGCCCGGCCGCTGCGCCGGCTGATGCAGCACGAGATCGACGACAAGCTCGCCCGCGAGTTGCTGGCCGGAGAGATCCGTGACGGCGACACGGTGCGGGTGGGCATCGCGGACGATGGCGACGGCCTGACCGTCGAGAGGTACGACCCGGCGTTGGTGTAACGGATGTCGCAGTCCCCGCAAGGCGCACGGTTGGGCACGCGCCTGCGAGCCTGGCTACGCTCGCCAAGCGCGCAGACCACGCTGCTGATGGCGACGAAGTCCGCCATCGCGGCCGGTGTCGCCTGGGCGGTGGCCGGGCTGGTTCCCGGTGCCGCGGCGGAGTACCCGTATTACGCGCCGCTCGGGGCCATCATCTCGATGAACCCGACGATTGCGCGCTCCGCGAAGAATGGGCTGCAAACCATCCTCGGGCTGGCGGTGGGGGCGATCATCGCCGTCGGCATGATCGCGCTCGGCCGGCCGACACCGCTTACCGTCGGCCTGGCGGTGGGCCTGGCCGTGCTGCTGGCGAGCGCCCGCGTGTTCGGGGAGCAGCGCAGCTGGGTGCCCTCGGCGGCACTGTTCGTGCTGCTGCTCGGGTACTCCCAGGCAGAGGAGTACTCGTTCGCCTACATCCTGCAGATGCTGATCGGCGTGGTGATCGGGCTGCTCGTGAACTTCCTGTTCCCGCCGCTGTACCTCAGTGAGGGGCAACGCGCCCTGAAGGCCGGCAGGCAGGCGGCCGAGCGGCGGCTGCGGCAGCTGGCCGACCGGCTGGAAAGCGACGACGCCGAGTTGGATGACGACGGCGAGAAACTCCGGCAGGCGGTGGGCGCGGCACGGTCGATGGTGGCCTCGGCGGGAGAGAGTCGGCGAGGCAACCCGCGCGCTCGGCGACATCCCGGAGCCTTCGAAAACGAGCAGAAACAGTTGCGGGCACTGGAGCGGATCGCCCGGTGCATCGAGGAGATCGGCGACATCGCTGAGGGCGCCGCAGACGAACCGCGGGAGAGATACGCGCATACCGAGCTGCGGGGGCCGTTGGCCGCGGTCGCGCGCGACACCGCGGATGCCATCGAGGCCTGGAACAGCGGCAGCCTCACCGCCGAGCAGCTGGATGGCGCGGAGGCGGTGCTGTCCGAACTGGTCGAGACCATCGACGCCGCCGAGGAGCGCGGGGCGCCGGTGCGCGTGGCGATGACCGCCTCGACGATGCTGCAGCGGATCCGGCTGGTGCTGCGCGGCTTCGTCGACTGACTCAGCGCAGCGCGGGCATGACCTCGCGTTCGAACAGGTCGATGCTCGACCGGTCGTATGCGGCCTCGGGGAAGTAGTGGATCGCGTAGCCCAGACCGAGGTCCTTCAGCGCGGAGAGTCGCTCCGCGACCTGCTCCGGCGTGCCCACGCCGATCGCGGTGCCGCTGCGGTACTCATGCACGAACTCCGCCGCCTTGTCGGCACCCAGGTGCGGCGTGACCCGCGCCTCGATGGCGTCGATGCGCGCCGAGACATCAGCCGCAGATGTGCCGAGGATGGTGTTGTAGTTGGCGCTTCGCACGATCGAGCCGAAGTCGCGGCCGAGATTCGCGCAGTGCTGCTCCAGGATGCCGCTCTTGTGCGCGAACCCGATGGGGTCGCCCGAGAAGTTGGTGTAGTTGGCGTACTGGGCGGCGATCCGCAGGGTCACCTTCTCGCCACCACCGGCGATCCAAATCGGGATGCCGCCCGCTTGCAGCGGCAGCGGCCGCACAATCGCGTCATCCACCTGGTAGTGCTTGCCGTCGAGGCTGGCGCGGCCGGTGGTCCAGGCCTGTTTCATGATCTGGACGCCCTCGTCGAGGCGTGCCAGGCGCTCGCCGACTCCGGGAAAGCCGTAGCCGTACGCCCGCCACTCGTGCTCGTACCAGCCGGCGCCGATGCCCATCTCCACGCGCCCACCCGAGATGAGGTCGGCCGTTGCCGCCACCTTCGCGAGGTAGACCGGGTTGCGGTAGCTCATGCAGGTGCACATCTGGCCGAGCCGCACCCGGGAGGTGGTGGCGGCGAAGGCCGCCATCAGCGTCCATGCCTCGTGCGTGGCCTCGTCGGTGGCCACCGGCACGGTGTGGAAGTGGTCGTAGACCCAGATCGATTCCCACGGCCCGGCGTCGGCATGCCTGGCCAGGCCGCTCATCGCCGCCCACTGGTCGGCCGGATCGATTCCGACCAGATCATGACGCCAGCCCTGCGGAACAAACATGCCGAATCTCATGATTCGACCCTAAGGCCACCGGGTTCAGGCGACGATGATCACCCGTTTCTGAGCGTCCGTGTCCTCCTCGAACGCCCTCGCGGCATCCGTGAGTGGGTAGCTGGAACCGATCCGCTGCACGATGACGCCAGAGTTGGCCAGCACCGCCACCTGCTCGAGCAGCTCGCGGGTGGGCTGGGTGAGCTGGGATTTCGCCGTCACGCCGGCATCCGCCGCCCTCGCGGTGTCATGCTCGGTGCTCGTGCTCATCGACACCATTCGGCCGCCGCGCTTCAGCAGTACGTAGTACGGCACGGGGTCGAGTCCGGATGACGCGTCGTAGATCGCGTCGAGATCGCTGACTTCGGCGAGCCAGGTGTCGTCGGTGTAATCGAAGACGCGGTCGACGCCGAGCCCGATGAGGTAGCTCTCTTCGGAGGCCGCGGCGCTTCCGTACACGGTCGCGCCGCGGTCTTTCGCTACCTGCACGGCCACGCTGCCGACCGCGCCCGCGGCGCCGAGCACCAGGATGGTGGTGCCCTCGCCCACTTGCAGCGTGTTGATGGCCTCCACCGCACTGGTGGCGACCAGGGGGAGCGCGGCGACGTGCACATCGTCAAGGTCTTGCGGTGCCCGAGCGGTGAACTCTGCGGAGGCCACGGTGTAGTCCGCCAACGACCCGGTGCCGCCGAGCAGCGGCCCGGCTTGCCCGAACACCCGCTCGCCAGGCTGCAGGTGGGTGACGCCGGCGCCCACTTCCTCGACCGTGCCCACGAAATCGCCGCCCGCCGTGGCCGGAAGTTCGAGCGGCAGGTTCTCTTGCAGGTAGCCGTCGATCACGGCTTTGTCGATCTTGTTGATGCTGGCCGCGGCGACCTTCACGAGCACCTGTCCGTCACCGGGCGTGCTTCGGCCAGTGGCATCCGTCACGTCGATGGTGCCGTACTCGATGATCTGAACTGCGGTCATGGCGATTCTCCTTCGGCACTGAACCCGGGCAGCGAACCCGCTCAGTTCAATGTTCTGCTTTATGGGCAGGATCCGCGAGGGGTGCTTGTCAGGACGAGGCGACGATGTGCGCGATCCGCGCCGGCACGGTGTCGTCCTGCAGGCTGGTGACGTCACCGAGGACTCGTCCGTCGGCGATGTCACCGAGCAGCCGGCGCATGATCTTGCCGGAGCGGGTCTTCGGCAGGTCGGGCACCACGATGACATCGCGCGGCTTGGCGATCGGGCCGATGTGCTGCGCGACATGTGCGCGCAACTCGGCGAAGAACTGCGGGCGCAGGTCGTTCCAGTACGCCGGGTCATGCTCGGCGTGATCGGCGACGGCCGGGATCACGAACGCGGCGATCCCCTGCCCGGTGATGTCATCGTGCACGCCGACCACGCCGGCCTCGCCGACCAGCGGATGCGCCACCAGCGACGACTCGATCTCGATCGTCGACAGCCGGTGGCCGGACACGTTGATCACGTCGTCGACGCGACCGAGCACCCAGATGTCGCCGTCCTCGTCCCACTTCGCGCCGTCGCCCGAGAAGAAGTAGCCCTGCTTCCAGTACTTGGCCCAGTACGAGTCGCGGTAGCGCTCGGGGTTGCCCCACACGGTACGGGCAAGCCCCGGTCCGGGCCGGTCGACCACCAGGTAGCCGCCCTGACCGTATGGCACGGTCTCGCCGGCTTCGTCGACGATGCGGGTGCCGACGCCGGGCAGCGCCCGGTTGGCGGAGCCCGGCTTCAGCGTGGAGACGCCCGGCAGCGGGGCCATGATCGCCGCTCCGGTCTCCGACTGCCACCAGGTGTCCACGATCGGCGCCTCGCCGCGGCCGATCGTCTCGTGGAACCAGACCCACGCCTCAGGGTTGATCGCCTCGCCGACGGTGCCGAGAAGGCGGATCGATGACAGGTCGTACTCGGCCGGCGCACCCTCCGGGAACCAGGTCATCAGCGTGCGGATCAGGGTCGGCGCGGTGTAGTACGTGGTGACGCCGTAGCGTTCGATGATCTCGAAGTGCCGCGCCCGGTGTGGGGTGTTCGGGGTGCCCTCGTAGATCACCTGGGTGAGCCCGTTCGAGAGCGGCCCGTAGATCTCGTAGGTGTGCGCGGTTACCCAGGCGAGGTCGGCGGTGCACCAATGCACGTCGTCCGGTTTGGCGTCGAAGACCGCCCAGTGCGTGAAGTTCGCCTGGGTGAGGTAGCCGCCGCTGGTGTGCACCAGGCCCTTTGGCTTGCCGGTCGTTCCGGAGGTGTAGATGATGAACAGCGGCGTCTCGGCGTCGAAGTATTCCGCTTGGTGCATATCGGATGCCGTGTCGACACTGTCGTGCCACCAGACGTCGCGGCCCTCGGTCCAGGGGATGTCGGAGCCGGTGCGCTTCACCACGAGTACGTGCTCGATGCTCGGCACGTCGGCGACCGCGGCATCCGCGTTTTCCTTGACCGCGACGGCGCCGCCGCGACGGTACTGGCCGTCGGTGGTGATCAGCAGTTTCGCCTCGGTGTCCTCGACCCGGAAGCGCAGCGCCTCGGCGCTGAATCCGCCGAACACCAGGGAGTGGATTGCTCCGATGCGGGCCACCGCGAGGGTGGCGATCACGGTTTCGGGGATCACCGGCAGGTAGATGACGACCCGGTCGCCCTTGACGATGCCGAGGTCGGTGAGTGTGTTCGTGGCCTTGGCCACCTCGCGCTCGAGTTCGGCATAGGTGATGGCTCGGCGGTCACCTGGTTCGCCCTCGAAATACAGGGCAACCTTGTCGCCGTTGCCGGCGCGCACGTGCCGGTCGACGCAGTTGACGGCCACGTTCAGGGTGCCGCCGGCGAACCATTCCGCTTTCGGAATACTTAGCGCGCCGTCGGCGTCCCCGTCGGTTGAGCCGGTCGAAACCACCGGCTCCCACGTGTGCGCGGTGTGCCAGGGAGTGTTCCATTCGAGCCGGCGGGCCTGTTCCTCCCAGAACGCGACCGGGTCGGCATCCGCCTTCGCCCACCACGACGCATCCACGTTCGCCTGCGCGGCGAACGGCGCGGGCGCCGGGTAGCTGCGGGTCTCAGCCAGCAGGTTCGCGATCGTCGGGTTCGTCACCACTGCATCAGGCATGCCAACACGCTATGCCGCCGCGCTCAGCCGTTCTAATCGAGGCGTAACGCGGGGCAACAGTCGCCGCCGCTCAGAGCAGAGCAGAGCAGCTCAGCGCTTCAGCAGCTGCTCCCGCACCTCGCGCCGCAGCACCTTGCCGATCAGCGAGCGCGGCAACACGTCGAGCTGCACGATCGTCTTCGGCACCTTGTATGCCGCGAGCCGTCCTCGGCAGTGCTCGCGCACCGCCTCGACGTCCAGGGTGGCGCCGTCTGCGAGCACCACGGCGGCCGCGACATCCTCGCCGCCGTGCTGATTGGGCATCGCCACGGCGGCCGCGTCGATGACGTCGGGGTGTGAGAGCAGGGCCTCGTCGACCTCGCTCGGCGATACGTTGAACCCGCCGCTGATGATCAGCTCCTTGAGGCGGTCAACCACGGTGACGAACCCGTCGACCGAGACCCGCACCATGTCGCCGGTGCGCAACCAGCCGTCCGGCAGCAGGGTCGCGGCGGTGTCGTTCGGGCGTTTCCAGTAGCCGAGGAACACCTGAGGGCCGCGCACCAGCAGTTCGCCTTCCTCCTCGAAGCCGCGATCGACGGTGGGGTTCTCGGGGTCGACGACCCGCATCTCAGTGCTCGGAAACGGCACCCCGACGGTGCCCGGCCGTCGGCTCGGGCCGACCGGGTTGCCAAGCGCGATCGGTGACGCCTCGGTCATTCCGTAACCCTCGACCAGCAGGCCGCCGGTCGCTTTCTCCCAGCGCTCGACGGTGGCGACCGGCAGGCTCATCGCGCCGGAGACGCCGAAACGGATGCCGCGGAGGCTGACGTGCCGCGCGGCCGCGGCCCGCTCGAGGCGGTCGTAGATCGGCGGAACTGCCGGCAGGAAGGTGGGCGGGATGCGCTTGATGGCATCGAGCATGAGGGTCTCGTCGAACTTCGGCAGCAGCACCAGGCGTGCGCCGACGCTCATCGCGAAGGTCAGGCAGAGCGTGAGTCCGAAGGCGTGGAACATCGGCAGCACCGCGTAGAACACCTCGCGCCCCTTGCGCAGGCCCGGGAGCCACGCCTCTCCTTGCAGCGCGTTGGCGCGCAGGTTGCGGTGGGTGAGGATGGCGCCCTTCGGCGCCCCGGTGGTGCCGCTGGTGTACTGCAGCACGGCGACGTCGTCGACGCGCGGGCGTGGGTGGGAGCGGCGTAGCGGCCGGGATTCCGCGATCGTGCTCCACGGGATGACGCCGGGGCTGAGGCGGCCGGCGGTTAACTGGGCGCGGGATTCCCGTGCCTTCCGCACCGGCAGGCGCAGCGCCATCCGCATGCCGAGCTTCATTCCCCGGGTGATGTCGACGCCGATCACCGTGTTGACGCCGAGGTCGCCGGGAAAATCGAGCACGGTGTCGGCGATCTTGTCCCAGACGATCGCGGTGCGGGCGCCGTGGTCTTCGAACTGGTGGCGCAATTCACGCTCGGTGTAGAGCGGGTTGTGCTCGACGACGATCGCACCGAGCCGCAACACGGCGTAGAACGCGACGATGTGCTGCGGCGAGTTCGGTAGCACGATGGCCACCCGGTCGCCGCGCTGCACGCCCAGCCGTCGCAGCCCTTCGGCGGCGCGGTTGATCTGCTCGCCGAGCTCGCCGTAGCGGGTGGTGGCGCCGAAGAAGTCGAGGGCGACCTTGTTCTTATAGCGACGCACCGAGGCTTCCATCGCGTCGACGAGCGTGTCCGTGGGCGGTGCGATTTCGCTCGGCACGCCCTTCGCATAGGCACTCAACCAGGGCTTCGTCGCAAAAACGCTCACATTTTCCATCTTGCTCCCTGTTCGCTGGGAGCCTGCTGGCGATCGGGTGTGTGCCGGGTGAATTGGCAACCTATCTGACTGGCTGCTAGGTTTTCTGACGCGTCGACGGAGCCCGGCGCCATTTGGCGAGGAGGCCATTCATGACGACATCTCACACCTTGACCGCAGGGACAACCCTTCGACGTTCCGACCCATATGTGGTCGACGGAACCCAGATCAAAGAACCGCCGACGACCCTGCGCGGCCGGTTCCGTTTCCTCGGCCCCGGCATGATCACGTCGGCGGCTGTGGTCGGCTCCGGCGAGCTCCTCACGGCCACCGCTCTCGGTGCCCAGGCCGGCTTCATGCTCTTCTGGCTGGTCTTCGTCTCGACCTTCGTCAAGGTCTGGGTGCAGATCGAGCTGGCACGGTGGACGATCTCCACCGGCCGTGTCGCCATCGCGGGCTACGACGACGTTCCGCCCCGACTGGGTAAGCGCGGCTGGATGGCCTGGCTTGTCCTGCTGATGTTCGTGCAGTTCCTGACCAGCCAGGCGGGCGTGATCAGCGCCGCGGCGTTCGCCTTCAGCACGCTGTTCCCGATCGGCGGCGAGCCGTACTCGCTGCTTTCGATCGGCACCTGGGTTGCGATTCTCGCCGTCGCCGCAATCCTCATTCACATCGCGAACAAGTACCTCATCGTGGAGCGCGTGTCGACGGTGCTCGTCTTCGTCGTGACCGCGTTCGCGGTCGCCATGGTGTTCATCATCCAGGGCACGGAATTTGCCTGGACGGGTGCAGACCTCGCCGAGGGCTTCCAGTTCCAGATCGCCATCGGTGCCATGGGCATCGCCCTCTCCATGTTCGGACTCACCGGAATCGGTGCCGGAGAGACCACGGCGTACACCTACTGGTGCGTGGAAAAGGGATACGCGGCATGGACCGGTCCCCGCGACGACTCCGCCGACTGGGCGCGCCGGGCCCGCGGCTGGATCTCGGTGATGAAGGTTGACGCCTGGGTCTCCTGGGTCATCTACACGATCAGCACCGCCGCCTTCTACATGCTGGGCGCTGCTGTCCTCCACCCGCAGGGCATCGTGCCGGCTGGAACCGAAGTGATGACGACCCTGTCCAGCATCTTCGAGACGGGCGTCGGAGCCTGGGGTGCAGTCATCTTCCTGCTCGGTGCCGGCCTGGCATTGTTCAAGACCATCGTCGCGAACGTTCCGAGCCTCGGCCGTCAGATCGGCAACACCCTCGCCATCTTCGGCGCCTTCGACTGGTTCGACCAGGTCAAGCGGGACCGCTGGATGCGCTGGATCATGATCATCCTCCCCCTGGTCTGGGGCGCATTCGGCACGATCGTCTCCTCGCCGCTGCCGCTCGTGATCTTCGCGGGTGTGCTCAACGCGATCTTCCTGATCGGCGTGGCCATCGCGACGGTGTACTTGTCGCGCACTCAGACGGACCCGCGCGTGAAGGACGGCAAGGCGACGACGGTGATGCTGTTCGTCTCCGCGGCATCCATCACCTTCGTGGGCGTCGTCGGATTGATCAACACCTTCTAACCGGGTATTCGCGGCAGATCGGCGACCGGTGCTTAGTACGCTTGCAAACGTGTCGACCGATCTCATGCGCGAACCCCTGACCGCCCAGGTGCACCGCGCAATCATCAGCTACATCGATCAAGCGCGGCTAGCGCCTGGCGATGCCCTGCCATCAACCGCAGCGCTCAGCGAGCGATTCAACGTCTCCCGCCCCGTCATCCGGGAGGCGCTGAGCGCGCTGGCGGCCCTGGGACTGATCGAACTGTCGAACGGCCGCAACGCGGTCGTTCGACGGCTCGATTCGCATCTGGTCGCACTGTTTCTCTCTCGAGCGATCCGCACCTCGGCCGAACCGCTCACGACGCTGATGGAACTGCGCGCGCCGCTCGAGATCGAGGCGGCTCTGCTCGCGGCGAGCAAATCGACAGCGTCCCAGCGGGAGGATCTCGTGTCGCTCGAGAAGGCGATGCGAGATGCGATGGGCGACGCGAAGGCCTATATCGAGCTGGACCTCGAGCTGCATAGGCAAATTGCCGTAATCAGTGCGAATCCGGCCCTACTCGGCGTCACGGAGGCCGTTCGCGGTCTCGTGTTCGAATCCATGATCCGGCTGCGTGCCCACCGCGAGGCAGAGGGCCTGGTCGGGGAGGAGCACGCCGAGCATGCGCGCATCGTCGAGGCGATCGTGGCAGGCGAGCCGGATGTCGCGGCCGAGGCGATGCGCGTGCACATGGACAGGACGGCACAGTTGGTGCACGCGGTCGAAGCGGAGACCGCATCCCACATGCTCAGGCAACCTGTCATATAGGCATATAGGGTCTGCTACGCTGACGTAAGCACCGATGTCGTTCTGCGTCGGTTCTGGTACCGATGCTGGAAGGCAGCCCGAAATGCGCGTCCTCGAACTCCATGCGGCAGGCGATCTCCGCCTCTCCGACCGTCCCTCCCCCACGGTCGGCCCCGAGGATGTCGTGATCCGCGTGGCCTGGGCTGGAATCTGCGGCTCAGACACGTCCTACTGGAAGTCCGGCCGATCGGGAAGCGCGGTGCAGCAGCATCCGTTCGTCCTCGGTCACGAACTGTCGGGCACCGTCATCGCGGTCGGCGAGTCCGTTACCTCGGTCAGCCCGGGCACGGCCGTGACCGTGTACCCCGCGTCGACGACGGGTCCCCTGCCTGAACGCCTCGCCGGACGGGACAACCTGCACCCGCACCTGTCCTACCTCGGGTCAGCGGCCGTGTCGCCGCACCGCGATGGGGCGTTCGCGGATGAGATCGCGGTTCACGAGAGCCAGGTGCGGCTCATTCCCACCGGTCTGAGCAAGCGCAGAGCCGCACTCGCGGAGCCTTTCGCCGTGGCGCTGCACGCTGTCTCGCGCGCCGGCGACGTCGCAGGCAAGAGCGTCCTGGTCAGCGGATGCGGACCGGTCGGCGCCCTCGCCATCATTGCCCTCCGAGCCGCGGGAGCCGCCCACATCACCGCGATCGACCCCGCCCAGTCGGCACGCGAACGGGCACTCAAGGTCGGGGCCGACGACGTGCTCGACGTTGGTCAGCCCGTTCCGGGTGAGCACACCATCGCCATCGAAGCGTCAGGCGCGGGGGCATCGCTCGCCCATCTGATCAAGACGGTCGCCATCGGCGGCACCATCGTTCAGGTCGGCAATCTCCCCCTCGATCCCATTTCGCTGCCGATGGGTCTTCTGGTGAGCCGCGAGCTCGATCTGCGCGGCTCGTTCCGCTTCGCCGACGAGATGGACCGCGCGCTCACCGTGCTGGCCGAGACCCCCGCCGCCGATGAGCTCATCACTCACGCGTTCCCGGTGGACCGCGCCTCGGAAGCCTTCGCCATGGCAACGAATGGCGAGGCCAGCTGCAAGGTGCTGCTCGAGTTCGACGGATCGTAACGCGGCACTCGCCGAACAGCGCGGGGTTTCTCACTCAATGCGGCGCTACATAGCCCTGCGCGGTGTGAGAAACACCGCGCGGTTCAACTAGGGTTCCGGCATGGCCGCTGACACCGACCCGCCGCTCACGTCGATCGCGCTCGCCGCGGCGCTCGCCGCGGCGCTCGACGCGGCCGGCAACCCCGAGGATGCCGCGTTCCTGCAGCGCTTCTTCAAGACCGGGCCAGGCCAATACGGCGAGGGCGATGTCTTCGTCGGCGTACGGGTTCCGGCCACTCGGGCGCTGGTGACGCGATTCGAGCGGATGCCGCTGGCCGAGGCATCCGCCCTGCTGCACAGCCCCGTGCACGAGCACCGGCTGGCGGCCTTGATGGTGATGGTGGCGCAGTTCCGGCGCGAGAGCCGGCCGCGCTCGCGCGACGAGCACGCCCGAGCCGAGCTGCACAACTCCTATCTGCAGGCGCTGCGGGCCGGGCGGGTGAACAACTGGGACCTGATCGACTCGTCCGCCCCAGACCTGATCGGCGAGTACCTGCGCGACCCGCCGCTGTCGCTGGTGCTGCTCGACCAGCTGGCGGAGAGCGACTCCCTCTGGCAGCGCCGGGCCGCGGTCCTCGCCACCTTCGCCTTCATCAAGGCCGGCGACGCCGCCCCGACGCTGCGTCTCGCGACCCGGCTGCTCGACGATCGCGAAGACCTGATGCACAAGGCGGTCGGCTGGATGCTGCGCGAGGTCGGCAAGAAGGTGGATCGCGCGGTGCTCACCGGATTCCTCGACGAGCACGCGTCACGGATGCCGCGGACCATGCTGAGCTACGCCACCGAGCACCTCAGCCCTGAGCAACGCGCCCACTACCGGGCGCTGCGCTGAAACCGGCGACCGGCCGGCAAGCACTACTTCAGCGCGCCAGCTCCTCGCGGATCGCCGCAGCGAACGCGTCGATATCGGCCTCCGTGGTGTCGAACGAGCACATCCAGCGCACCTCTCCGGTGGCCGGGTTCCAGTCGTAGAAGCGGAACTTCTCGCGCAGCCGGTCGGCAACCCTGGGCGGCAGCACCGCAAACACCGCGTTCGACTGGGTGGGCTGGGTGAAGCCGAGCCCGTCGATGCCCTCGACCGCCGCCCGCAGCCGGGTCGCCATCGCGTTGGCATGTCCGGCCGAGCGCAGGTACAGGTCATCCGTCAGCAACGCGATCAGCTGCGCCGACACGAACCGCATCTTCGACGCCAGCTGCATCGACAGCTTGCGCAGGAAAATCATGCCGACGGATGCCGCGGGGTTCAGCACCACGACCGCCTCGCCGTACAGCACACCGTTCTTGGTGCCGCCGAAGCTCAGAATGTCGACGCCCGCGTCGGTGGTGAAATCGCGGAGCGGCACCCCGAGCGCCGCCGCCGCGTTGGAGATGCGGGCACCGTCCATGTGCAGCGCCATCCCGTGGGAGTGCGCGTGCTCGGCGATCGCACGGATCTCGTCCACCGAATACAGCGTGCCGAGTTCGGTGGTCTGGGTGATGCTGACCGCGAGCGGCTGCGCGCGGTGCTCGTCGCCCCACCCCCAGGCCTCCAGGTCGATCAGGTCGGGGGTGAGCTTGCCGTCCGGGGTGTCGACGGTCAGCAGCTTCAGCCCGCTCACCCGCTCGGGGGCGCCGTTCTCGTCGGTGTTGATGTGCGCGGTCTTCGCGGCGATCACGGCACCCCAACGTGGCAGCAGGCTGGTCAGCGCGGTGACGTTCGCGCCGGTGCCGTTGAACACCGGGTAGGTCTCGGTCTGCTCGCCGAAGTGCTCGCGCATCAGCTCCTGCAGCCGGGCCGTGTACACGTCTTCGCCATAGGCGACCTGGTGGCCGCCGTTGGCCTCGGCGATCGCGGCGAGCACCTCGGGGTGGGCGCCGGCGTAGTTGTCCGAGGCGAAGCCGCGGCGGTCGGTGTCGTGGAGTTGAGTCACTCGACCATTCTGTCCCCTCGCGCAATCGTCGTGTCTGTTGACCGCGCCGAGTGGCGGGCGTAACGTCGCCGCCGTAATAGCGCGGTCGGGCCGGGCACGCTGCCCCAGTTCCCCGCATCGCACGGCGACCCGAACGCCGGATCTCATATCCATACCGCCTTTTGGCAATCCTTCGGGAGACACGAACAATGAAGCTCCATAAAAAGGGCATCGTCGCCCTGTCCATTCCCCTAGCGATTCCCCTGACGTTGGGGATGGCGATCCCCGCGACCGCAGCAGGGGAGCAGCAAGGCAGCGATGAGCCGGCCGCCAGCTCAGATGACTTCTCCTCCGAGGTCCTGACGACTGGCCTCAATAATCCTTTCGAGATCATCTACGGACCAGACGGCTGGCTCTGGGTCACCGAGAGAAACGCCGGCAAGGTCACCAAGGTGAACCCCGCCGACGGGTCCACGAAGACGATCCTCACCATTCCCGAGGTCGTGGCGACACCCGGCGAGCAAGACGGCCTGCTTGGCATGGCACTGCACCCCGATCTGCTGAACGGGGATGACAGCAGTTATGTGTACCTCTCGTACACCTACGACGGTGACCCGGGCGAGGCGCTGGACCGCCGGCAGAAGCTGGTGCGCTACAGCTACGACCAGGACAGTGACACGCTGGGCGACCCGACCGACCTGATCAGCGGGCTGATCGCGAGCGACGATCACAACTCCGGTCGGCTGCTGTACGGCCCCGACGACAGGCTCTATTACACGATCGGCGACCGCGGAAACAACCAGGACTCGAACGCCTGCCGGCCGAACCTGGCTCAACGGCTGCCCACAGCAGACGAGATCGGAGCCAGCGACTGGACCGCCTATCAGGGCAAGTCGCTGCGCCTCAACCTCGACGGGTCGATCCCCGACGACAACCCCGAACTAAACGGCGTCGTCAGCCACATCTACACCTACGGGCACCGCAACGCGCAGGGAATCGTCTTCGCGTCCAACGACCTGCTGTACTCATCAGAACAGGGGCCGAAGAGTGACGACGAGCTGAACCTCCTGCAGGCAGGCGGCAACTACGGCTGGCCCTACGTCGCTGGATACAAGGACAACAGCGGTTACGTCTTCGGCGACTGGTCGGCAGCGCCCGGCTGCGGCACCACCGTGCCGTACGACGCCTTCGTGATTCCGGATGTCGTGCCGCAGTACATCGAGTCCGACTTCAACGACCCGGCATTCGTGCAGCCGCTGCGAACCTATTACACGGTTCCATCGACGCACGATTTCTCGGGTGAAGCGTGCGAGCCGTCCGGGCTGTTCTTCATCTGCTACCCGACGATCGCACCGTCGAGCCTGGACTTCTACGCGCAGAACGCCATCCCGGGATGGGAGAACTCGTTCCTGATGCCGACGCTGAAGGACGGGCAGGTCTACCGCGTGGAGCTCGCCGCTGACGGCCAGTCGGTCGGAGACAGCGAGCCGCTGTGGCGCAGCGTGAACCGGTACCGGGACACCGCCATCCACCCCGACGGAACCACCGTCTACGTGGCCACCGACACCGGCGGCCTTGCCCGCGGCACCAACGGCGACTCGACCGACCAGCTGGAGAACCCCGGTTCCATCCTCGTGTTCCACTACGACGGGACGGTCGGCGACTAGCCTGACGAACAGGAGCAAAGAACCCCGGGAGCATGCTCCCGGGGTTCTTTGCTGTCGAGGGCAGGGGGTCTCTCGGGAAGCCAAACTGGATCGTTGACACCAACGCGGTCTGGCTGTCATCCTGTCATACCAGGCGCAACACACATTTCGACTGAATTGAGGTTTCAATGGTGAAATCAATCAGGATCACGGCAGCTGTGGCGGTAGCAGGTCTACTGGCACTGGCGGGCTGTTCCGCGAGTGAACCAACCAGCAGCGGCGAGGACGTCACACTCGAGTTCTGGACACAGATCTATGGCGACCCGGCCGAATGGCGCACCACGGTCGAAGGGCTCGCGGCGGACTTCGAAGAGAAGACCGGCACGGCGGTGGAGGTCGAGTTCATCGACTTCGCCCAGTCGCGTGATCGCTGGCTCCTCGTCGCCCAGGGCGCAGACGCCCCCGACGTCGGCGACATGTATCAGCTGCACACGAACGTGCAACTGGGCGGTGGCAAGGCCGGCCCGATGCCTATCTCAGACTTTAAGGACGACTACTGGCCCGATCTGGAGGAGCGGTTCGCCAAACCCCTGCTGGGTGATGCTCAGTGGGATGGCGAGTTCTACGGCATTCCCTGGCGGGCCGATCCACGGGCCATGCTCTACCGCACAGATCTCCTTGAAGCGGCTGGCTTCACAGAGCCACCGGCGACCTGGGACGAGGTTCGCGAGTACGCAGCTGAGCTGACCGACGAGGGCGCACAGCAGTGGGGCTTTACGTTCGGCAGTGTTGACGTCGTGCAGGGGCTCATCCCGGCGCTGTGGCAGGCCGGCGGCGAATACATGACACCGGACGGGAAGACCGCGACGCTGGATACGCCTGAGATGCGTGAGGCACTCGAATGGATGGCCTCATTGGCCGAGGACGGTTCGGTGCCGCCCGACTTCATGGATCCGAACTATGACGCCATGACCGACTTCCGCACCGGCCGAGTGGCCATGATCGCTCAGGCCACGTCTTCCGACTTTGACTCATTGACCCGAGACAACCCCGAACTGGAGGGCAAATGGGCTGCAGCGCCACCGCCGGCTGGGTCGGCTGGCTCCGCTGCGTACACGGGCGCCGGTTACTGGGGTGTGCTCCAAGGCACGGAACATCCCGACGAGGCAGCAGAGTTCATCGCCTTCCTGAGCGAAGACGAAAACATGCAGGTGATCTCCGAGGTGAGCGGTGCCATGAGCACGAACCTGAGTGTCACGCAGTCCGAATTCTGGACATCCGAGGACTATCAGGCGGTGCTCGGCACCGTGCTTGCTGAGGAAGCGCATTCGTCTCAGGCTCCGTCGCCGTTCTGGACGATCATTCGGGATGAGAAGCCCGGCGGGGTGCTGTGGGACCTGTTCGCAGCGGTCGTCGTCTCCGGAGCCGACATCGATACTGCGCTCGCCGATGCGCAGGTCAAGATGCAGGAGGTTCTCGACCGAGGGCAGTAACAGCCAAGACGCATATCGAAACCGTAAGTCACGACACGAAAAGAGCGAGAGACAATTGGGCAGCACACGAGTTTCCATCGTCGGACAGCAGTTCCTCATCAATGGCAAACCCACGTATCGGGGTCAGGGGTTTGAGGACACGAGTATCGAAGGACTCCTCTTCAACTCGAGAATGGTTCAGGCCATCTTCGATGACGAGAATCCCGAGACGCGCGCCCGGTGGGCCTACCCCGACACCGGGACCTGGGACCCTGACCGGAATACGAACGAGTTCCTCGCGTTGCTGCCCACCTGGCGGTCGTTCGGGTTGCTCGGGCTCACGCTGAACCTGCAGTGCGGAAATCCTGTGCGCGGCCGCGGGGCCGACGGCGTCGTGCCCGTCCAGCAACCGTGGAAGGTGTCTGCCTACGAGGCTGATGGATCGCTCAAACCAGAGTGGATGCGGCGCCTCAAGCTCGTGCTGGATGCGGCCGATCAGTACGGCATGGTGGTGATCCTCGGCCTGTTCTACTTCGGCCAGGATCACCACCTCGCCGACGAGGCGGCCGTGGTCCGCGCCACCGAGAACGTCATCCGCTGGCTGGACGAGAACGACGTGACGAACGTCGTGATCGAAGTCGCCAACGAGTGCAACGTGCCGCGCTACAGTCACGACATCCTGACCCCGGACCGCATTCCTGAGCTGATCGCCCGGGTGCGCGAGCTCACGGATCGGCCGGTTTCGGCGAGCTACGGGGCGATGCCCGACGACTACCTGCCAGCGGCGGAACTGGTCGGGGCGATGGACTTCGTCCTGCTGCATGCCAACGGGCTCGACGACCCGGGGATCATCGCCGAGATGGTGCGCGACGTACGCATGAAGGCGCACCGGACGGGCGGCGGCAAGCCGATCGTCTTCAACGAGGACAACCACTTCGATTTCTTCAAGCCCACCAACAACTTCCTCGCGGCGACCGAGAACTACGCCTCCTGGGGCTTCTTCGATCCAGGTGACGCCAACGACTACAACGACGGCTACCAGTGTCCGCCCGTGCAGTGGGGCCTCACGACCCCGCGCAAGCGCTCCTTCTTCTATGAACTGGGGCGGATGACCGGAGCGGTGAGAGGACGAGCATGACCGATACGACGAAGGAACCTCGAGTGATGAACAGGGCCGACTTCCGCGACGACTTCGCGGACCGCAACGAGGTGCACCTGTCATGGGTGGGCGACAGCGCCACCACGATGAACGTCGTGTGGAAGACGCCGGATGCCGCCACGGCACTCGGTGCCCGCATTCGCGAAACCGGGGCCGCTGAGTGGCAGCCCGTCAACTCGACGGTGCGGACGGTGGTGGAGACCGGCGCCGTTCGCGAGGCGGCATTCACCGGGCTGAAGCCCCAAGGCGGCTACGAGTACTCGGTCGAGATTGCGGCAGGGGCGTGGACCGAGGCGCGCGAATTCGCCACGGCAGCGCCCGCACTGCAACGTTTCGCGTTCAACGTCGCCTTCGTCGCCGACACCGGCCTCGTCGGGCGCCGCGACGGACTGACCAACGGCACCGCTCGGGTAATCCAGAGCATCGCCGACTACCGGCCACTCGTCACCCTCGAGGGCGGGGACTTCGCCTATTACGACACCGACCGCCGGTTCGAATACCTCGAGGATGCGATCGACTACTTCTTCAACCAGATGGAGCCTGCCTTCTCGGTGGCTCCGGTCCAGCCCACCTGGGGCAACCACGAACTGATGCCGTTCTTACAAGAGCGGATCGAACCGTGGCTCGACCGCTTCGCAACGCCCGACGGCCGCGACGACATTCACTGCTACTCGTTCGATGTAGGGCACGTGCACTTCGTGGCGCTGTCCGCGTGGGAGATGTGGGAGGCCATTCCCCAGGCGCGAATCGATTGGATGATCGCCGATATCGAAGACGCACAGCGTCGCGGTTTCGAGTGGGTCATCCCGTATATGCACGTCGCTCCGTTCGCCGACGGCACCAATCATCCGTCCAACCTGGAGTTGCGCGCGCAACTCGGTCCAGTCTTCGAGAGGCTCGGCATCCGAGTTGTGCTCACCACCCACGACCAGGCTTACGAACGCACGTTCCCCCTGCGGGATGTCCCAGCCACGAACACGCCGACGACACAGGCGCTAAGCGGCTATGGCGAGGGCGAGGGAACCGTCTGGGTGAAGGTGAGTCCTGGCGGGAAGATGAGCAACATCAACAAGTCCTTCTCCACGTTCGCCAACGAGACAGCGCCCGCGTGGACTGCGGTTCGCAGCCGGACCCATCACTGCTGGGCCAAGCTCGAGTTTGCGGATGACGGCAGCCTGACCATCCGGATCGCGGGAATTTCCGGCGACCCGGCCGAGGAGGAGGTGGTCCTCGATGAGCTCAAGCTCTTTGCAGCTGGCTCCTGACAAGCTAGCTCCCGAGACCCCCGCCGCGCCGGCGCGGCGATCGACTCACGGTCCCGGACGCCGGCGCGTCCGCCGGCGCCGATTCCTCTTCGACGGGCTAATGGTCCTCCCCGCTCTGCTGATCGTTGCCGTCTTTGGGCTCTACCCGATGTTCGACACAATCCGGCTGAGCTTTCTCGACTACGACATCTTCCGGGTCAATTTCGCCGGTACTCCGTTCGTCGGATTCGACAACTACGTCGTCATCCTGACCGACCGGGAGTTTCTGCAGACCGCACTGAACACCGCCACATTCGGGGTCGTGGTGACGGTTGCGATCGTCGGGCTCGGCTTGGCGGTCGCCCCGGTACTCAACCGCAAACTGTTCGGCACCGGTTTGCTGCGCGGCGTCGCACTGATGCCCTGGTTCGTCCCGGGAATCGTCGCGTCGGCGATCTGGTTGTGGATCTTCTCGCCTGGACAAAGTCCCATCAACCAGGTCCTCATGGAACTCGGCTGGATCGACGCGCCAATCCGGTTCCTGGGGGAGACGGGCACCTGGGGTCCGTTCAGCATCCCGCTGATCGCGATCGCGATCGCCCGCGTCTGGGGTGGTCTGCCACTGGCCATCACCTTGCTCCTCGCGGGGCTCCAATCGATCGACAACGCCGTGTATGACTCGGCGAAAGTCGACGGCGCAAACCGCTGGCAGACGTTCGTCCACATCACCCTGCCGCTCCTGCGACCGACGATCTTCATCCTCACCGCGCTCTTGCTCATCGGAACCGTCGGACACTTCGAACTGGTGTACCTCATGACCGGTGGTGGGCCCGCGAACCTAACCAACGTGCTCGCGGTGTATTCGTACCACGAGGCTTTCGTGAACGGTCAGTACGGGCTAGCGGCCGCGGCGAGCAGCATCATCCTCGTTGTCAGCGCGATTATCGGTGCGGTTTACATAGTTCTGGACCGCCGCACACGGGAGAGCAACTCATGACGACGGCAACCCTTGCACGCCCGAGGCGCCTCAACCCGATCCGAGTATTCAGTTTCGTCATCGGCGCTGTGATCTCTGTTGGTCTCGCAATCTACCTGCTGCTCCCGTTCTTCTGGATGGTCAAGAGCGCATTCCAGCCCGCCGGCGAGATATCGGCAGCGCCGCCGATTTGGCTTCCGACGAGCCCGACGCTCGACAATTTTCGCGACGCCCTCGCGATGATGCCGTTCCTACAGCAGATGGGAAACTCGCTCCTCGTCGGCATCTCCGCAGCGCTGCTGACGACGATCATCTCGAGCATGGCGGCATACATCACCGCGCGCTCGAAGTTGCGAATCGTCGGCGTAGTGCTCGGCATCCTGGTGCTGAACCAGTTGTTGCCAGAGATCACGCGGCTCATCCCGGTCTACTTCATGCTCGAGGACTTCGGGCTGATTAACACCTATCTGGGCATGATCCTGACATACACCGGGTTCGCCACTCCGTTCGCTGCGCTCGTGCTGCACGGATACTTCCAGAGCAGCTGCCCAGCTGAGCTGGAAGAGGCTGCATCCATCGACGGCTGCTCACGCATCGGGACATTCTTCCGGGTGTTCCTCCCCGTCTCACGCACGGGCCTGGTCGCGGTGTCGTGCATTGTGTTCTTGCAGATCTGGAACGACTTCATTTGGGCGAGCGCCATCCTGTTCAAGGGAGACGTCACCATGCTTCAAGTCGGACTCCGGTCGTTCCTCGGACTCGGCGGCAACGTTCAGTACATGGGCCCGTTCATGGCCGCCTGTCTCCTCACTCTGATCCCAGCATTCGTGCTGTTCCTGTTCATCCAGAAGTACATGGCGGCTGGGCTCTCGGCGGGAGCGCTGAAGGGATAGTGCGACCCATCGATTTTCATCTGCATTTCGCGCCGGATGACCGGCCGCGCAAGTATGACGGTGCCCGAGTCATCCAGGACTACGCCCGTGTCGGCGCTCGCGGCGTCGTCTACAAGAGCCACCAGTTGCCCACCTCGGTGGGTGCGGCGATCCTCGATTCGAGCCAGGACGCGGTGCGCGTCGCCGGCGGCGTGGCGCTGAACTCGGGAGTGGGCGGGCTGAACCCCGCGGCTGTCGAAGCTGCCGCACGAAGCGGTGGCCGCGTCGTCTGGCTTCCCACGCAGGACGCGGAGTCCATCCTGGCCGAATCGGCGCGGGACGGCGCCGACGGCTTGCGCGCGCGGGTCTGGCCGATCCTCGAACTGTGTGCCCAGTACGACCTGGTGCTCTGCAGCGGTCACCTTCCTCCGGCCGCAACCGTGGACGTGTTCGAGTTGGCCGAGCGGCTCGGCGTTGCGCGCCGCGTTGTCACCCATCCCGACCACAACGAGGTCGGCATGACCGTCGAAGTGCAGTCACAGCTGGCGCGGCAGGGAGCATTCCTGGAGCGCGTCGTGCCGCGCAGCCGCAACACCGCCCTCGACCTAGCGGGAATGGTCGCGCAGATGCGCGCCGTCGGCATCGAGCGGAATGTGCTCGGCAGCGACCTCGGCCAGCCCGATTCAGTCGACCCTGCGGCGGGATTCGTGCAGTTCATCGACGACCTGTCCAGCGCAGGCATCTCGGACGAAGACCTCGCGACCGCCGGCGAACGGAACGCCGCCGCGCTGCTCGGATGGGATGGCGACGCATGACCGCGCCAACACGGGTCGCCCTCGTCGGGGCAGGCCACGTCAGCCAATACCATCTGCGCGCCTGGGCCGATCTGCAGGGAGCGCAGGTCGTCGCTGTGATCGATCCCGACCAGGCCCGCGCCGCCGATCGTGTCCGCGAGTTCGGCGTCGGCTGGGCGTTCTCCACGATCGATGAGGCGCTCGACACGGTCGCCGTCGACGTGCTGGACATCGCGACCACTCCGTCGACGCACGCCGAGCTGCTGCAACAGGCGTTCGACCGGAACCTGGACGCGATCTGCCAGAAGCCGCTCTGCGCGGACTTCGATGAAGCCGTCGCGGTGGCGCGGCGCGCACGGGACGCGACATCCCTCGTCATGGTCAACGACAACTGGCGGTACCGGTCCTGGTACCGCCGGCTCAAGGGAATCGCCGATCGGGGCGAGCTCGGCAGAATCTTCCACGTCGCCTCGTCGGCCCGGTTCGCGGGCACCATCCGCTCCTCCGCGCACCCCGACGTGCCGTTCAGCCTGGCGCGCCAGCCGTACTTCGCCGAGCTGGACAGGTTCCTGCTGCTGGAGTCGGCGATCCACCAGATCGACGCACTCCGGAGCGTGCTCGGAACGCCGACGACCGTGCACGCCCGCGGGCACTCGATCGCGCCGGGAATCGCCGGGGAAGACGTGGTCACCCTGATGCTCGGCTACGAGGCGGCTACCGCAGTCATCGATCGTAGTTACGCGTCGCACTCGATTCAGTCCGCCCCGGTGCTCAGCGAACAGGTTCGCGTCGAAGGCACCGGAGGCACGGCGACGATAGACCAGAACGGCGACCTTACCGTCGTACGGGATGCACCGAGCGGTCGCCAGATTGAGACGTTCCCTGCCGAGCCCCGCGCGTACGAACAGAGCTATGCCACCGCTTTCCAGCACTTCCTCGACGCCCGGAACGGCCGAGTGCCGCTGGAATCCACGATCAACGACGCGCTCGGCACCCTGGCCGTTGTCTTCGCGGCCTACGAATCCATGACGAGCGATGAGGTGGTGCGGCTCGCGGATTTCGCGACCCGTCACGGCTGGGAGGAACAATGACCAAGATCGGCATCATCAACGCCGCGGACAGCGCGCTGGCGATCGCCCGGCAGTATCTACGCGACGAGCTGCCGGATGCCGCTGCGTGGGCCCTGTTGGACGACCGCCTGCTGCCCGATCTCGCGCAGGGCGTGGACTCCGGATCCAGGCTGAAAGACATGGCTCTGACACTCCGGTCCGGCGGGGTCGATGCCATCTGGCTGACCTGCTCCAGCTTTCCCGAAACGGTCGAGGAGATCAGGCAGACCGTCGAGCTGCCGGTCACCGGACCCGACGAACTCATGTTCGACGCGATCGCCCGGGACCAGGCAACGCACCTCACGATCGTCTACAGCGCCGAGGCCGCGCGGCCGGCGGTCGAATACCACCTCGAGCGCACCGGTATCGCGCAGCTGGCCCGCGTCGACTGGGTGCGCTGGCAGGGTGACCCGGCATCCGGTCTCGGCGACGGCCCGGACACCGGCGCGCTTGCGGCGAGCGTCGCCGGCGGCAGCGGGCGAATCGTGCTCGCGCAGTACTCGCTCGCGCCACTCGCCGAACCGTTCCAGCGCACATACGAAGTCCCCGTCGACTGGGGCCTCCCGTACGCCATTGCTTTCCTTCGACAGGCCCCAGAAAGAATCGAGACGACATGACGCACCACCCCACCACCACCATCGGAGTGATCCAGGGGGACGGCATCGGGCCCGAGATCATTGCGTCCACGATCGATGTGCTCGGAGCTGTGGCGCCGGGCCTGTCGTACGAATTCCACGCCGTCGGCCACCTGACCGAGGAGGGTCACGCCGGTGACCCGCTTCCGGACGCGAAGCTCGACCGCCTGTTGGATCTGGGCACCATCCTCAAGGGGCCGCTGAGCGCGCCGAAAGGCACCGGGCGGGTCGTGAAGGTGATCGACGACACCCTGCAGGTCTGGCCCAGCGTCAACAACGGTCTGCGTCGTGCGTTCGATCTGTACGCGAACGATCGGCCGATCCCGGCGTTCCGCATCGGAGACCAGCCCCGCCGACCCGAGTTCACGATCGTCCGGGAGGTGTCCGAAGGCATCTACAGCGGCATCGAGCACCGGATCGGCGACAGCGCGTTCGCGTTGAAGACCGTGACCGTGAGCGGATGGCGACGGATCGCCGAGCATGCCTTCGACCTCGCCCGCTCGACCGGCTACAACAAGGTCGTTCTGGGACACAAGGCCAACGTGCTCAACATCGTCGACGGGATGCAGCTGTCGATCACGCGCGAAGTCGCTGAGGCGAACCCGGACATCGAGTTCGTCGATGTCATGGTGGATGCGCTCGGCATGTACATCGTGCGAGGACAGATCGAGAATTCGGTCGTCTTGCTCGACAACCAGTACGGAGACATCCTTTCTGATGTTGCCGCCGCCGCGGCCGGCAGTCTCGGCCTCGGCCCGGGCGCCAACCTGGGCACCAAGGCGGCGATGTTCGAGGCCTGCCATGGTGCAGCTCCCGACATTGCGGGCCAGGGGATCGCCAACCCCACCGGCATGGTGCTCTCGGGCGCTCTGCTGCTTGAGCATGTCGGGTTGGCCGAGGAGGCCACCCGCGTGCGGGACGCGGTGCGCACGGTGTTGGAGCGCGGCACGGCGGTGACCGTCGACGTCGGCGGATCCGCCTCCACGTCGCAGTACACCGCAGAGATCCTGGAGGTGCTGAAGTGAGCGCGCCTTCCCGGGTGGCCTACACGGTGATGTCACCGGAGGCGACCATCCTGATGAACACCGCATTCGAGGGGTCGTTTCACGACGCGGTCGACGTGTTGCGGGCGGTCGGCTATGACGGCGTAGAGCTGCAGGTTCAGTCACCGCTGGAGTTCCCGTTGACGGACGTGCGCGCTCGGTTGCAGGAGTCCGGCCTGGGCGTGAGCGCTCTGGCGACCGGCCCGATGCGGCAGGAACGTGGCCTGAGCCTCAGCTCCGCCGACGACGACCTGCGGGCGCAGACCGTCGCCGAGTCCAAGCGTTTGGTCGAGCACGCGGCCGAGCTGGGCACCGGGGTCTCCTTCGGTCGGATCATGGAGCCGGATGTCGTCACCGACCCCGCCCGTCACTACGAGCTGCTCGCGGATTCGCTCGCGCAGGTGGCCGCTCACGCCGAGCGCCTGGACGCGCGGGTACTCATTGAGCCCCAGAACCCCAAGCTCGTGACACTGATCACCGAGCAGGGCGCCGCGGCGCGCTTCCTGACCCAGCACGGGCTGGCGACCGTCGGGCTGATCTTCGACACCTACCACGTCGTCGAGTCCGGGCACGTGGCGGCCGACGCGCTCGCCGGCTCGGACGAACTGCCGGCGCTGGTCCAGATCGCGGAAACCACATCCAGAGGCGCCATCGAATATCCTGATGAACCGCTCGAATCGTTCCTCACCGATCTTCTCGGCCGGGGATACGCCGGGTGGATCACAATGGAACATCTGCAGTCCGCAGGGGGCAGAACCCCCGAACTGTCCCTCGCCGGACTCGCGAGGATGGTTCCCGTATTGAAGGAGCGAGCCTGATGACCACGACCCACGTCACCGCCTTCGGCGACGGGCTGAAGGCGCACACTCTGGCCGAACAGGTCAGCGATCAGATCGCCAAGACGATCATCGACAACAAGCTGGTCGCGGGAGACAAGCTCCCGTCCGAGCGGGAACTCTGCGACGGATTCGGGGTATCGCGCACCGTTGTGCGTGAGGCGCTGAGGGGGCTCGCCGCCCGCGGCATCGTGACGGTGCGCTCGGGCGTGGGAGCAAGCGTCGCCTCGGCGGATGCCTCCCTGGTCACCGACGCGTTCCGCTCCTTCCTGCGGGGCTCCGAAGAACTCGAGTACTCGCACGTGCATGAGGTCCGCCTCATGCTCGAGTTGCAAATTGCCAAGATCGCCTGCGAGAACGCCACTGATGATGACATCAAGCAGCTGGAGGCCATTCACGCGCGGATGGCGGGTGACCCAACCACCGAGGACGCTGCTGCGGCCGACGTCGAGTTCCACGGCATGATCGCCAAGGCCACCCACAATCCGCTGTACGCGATCATCCTCGATTCGCTCCGCGACGTGCTGTTCCAGGTTCGCCAATCCGCGCTGCACGTCCCCGGCCGCGGGCACCGCGGCTTCGAATACCACAGCGCAATTCTCGACGCCATCCGTCGCCGTGATGCTGACGCCGCGGTCGCGCACATGCGCGATCACCTTGAGGACGTCTCGCGCGCGCTCGGCGTTAAGGGATTTTGATGCTGCCGGAGCCCCAGTCATGATCGGCGCGATCGCCGACGATTTCACGGGAGCAACGGATGTCGCGGTGGCGTTTCGTCGCGCCGGGCTACGGGTGCTGATCTTCTTCGGAATCCCCGCTGACGACCTGGAATTGACGGCCGCCGACGCGATCGTCATCGCACTCAAGTCGCGCACGATCGCGCCCGACGAGGCCGTGCGGCAGTCGCTTGAGGCGGGAGCCTGGCTTCAGGCACACGGAATGAGTCAGCTCTTCTTCAAGTACTGTTCGACCTTCGATTCGACTTCCCGAGGAAACATCGGACCGGTCGCTGACGCGTTGGCGGATCTGGTCGGCGCGCCCGTGACGACGGTCGTGCCCAGTTCGCCCGGTCACGACCGTCGCCAGTTCATGGGGCAGCTGTTCGTCGGCCAGAATCTGCTCAGTGAATCCGCGATGAGCAACCATCCCCTCACGCCGATGACGGATTCGTTCATCCCCCGCGTGCTGCAGTCGCAGACGGAGCGGCCAGTAAGACTGGTGGATATCCGTACGGTCTCGGCAGGAGTGAACGCCATCGCGGCCGCTCTCTCCGACGCAGAACTCAGCGGCGATCGGTACGCCGTCGTGGACGCCGCCACCGAGGATGACCTCAGGGTCATCGGTGAGGCCATCCTCGATGCGCCCCTGGTCACGGGCGCCGCCGGATTGGCTAGTGGATTAGGCATTGCACGAGCCCGCGGGCTGGGACTCGGCGAAATGGAGTCGGATGACTCGGACCCGGTAGGAAGCGCGGTGTCGGTTGTGCTTGCTGGAAGCTGCTCGGCACGAACCCTCGAGCAGCTTGCCGAAATGAAGCGCAGCTACCCCTCATACCGACTCGACGCAGTGAAGACGCCAGACCCTGACGCCCTCGCGGACGCTGCCCTCGCCTGGTTCGACTCCGAACGCCCGCCCACCGCGGCACTGATCTACTCGTCACTTCCACCAGACGAGTTGCGCGCAACGCAAGAGGCTCTCGGTGCACAGCGAGCCTCGGAGATCTTGGAATCGGCGACCGCCCGCATCGCACAGGGACTCATCGAACGTGACATCCGGCGAATCGTCGTGGCGGGCGGGGAAACATCGGGGGCGGTGGTCTCGGCGCTCGCCGTGAGCGGCGGCGTCATCGGTGCCGAAGCCGCACCTGGCGTGCCGTGGATCTACACAGGCAGTGAGCCGCGCCGCGCGCTGCTGCTCAAGTCCGGAAACTTCGGTGACAAGGACCTGCTGGTCCGCGCCGTCCAACCACGTCAACCCGCGAAGGACCTTGCATGACCGCCGAGGCACGCGCTCGGGCCGACATCGTGAGCGCCGCCCACTCCCTATTCAGCCGCGGACTCGCGCACGGCAGGACCGGCAATGTCAGCGTGCGCGTCGGGGAGCAGATCTACGTCACGCCCACCGGAAGCAGCCTCGGGACAGTTCAGGCGGCGGACCTCTCGGTCATCGATCGTTCCGGCGCCCACGTTTCCGGCCGAAAACCGTCGAAGGAGAGCTTCCTACACGCCGCGATCCTGCGGGCACGGCCGCAGGACACAGCTGTAGTGCACACTCACTCGACGTACAGCACGGCCGTGTCGTGCCTTGCCGGGCTCGATCCCACGAATGCCATCCCGCCGCTAACGGCGTACTTCGCGATGCGCGTCGGCCGCGCCGCCCTTCTCCCGTACCACGCGCCAGGGGATGCGGCCCTCGGCCCACTCGCTGAGCACACCGCGGCATCCCATTCGGCGATGCTGCTGAGCAACCATGGCGCCATCGTCTCGGGGTTGACCCTGGACGCGGCGATGGACGCGATCGAGGAGCTCGAAGCCACCGCACGGCTGCAGCTGCTCCTCGACGGCCGGGCGGCTCGCCCACTCACCGTGGAGCAGGCGGCCGCCTTGGCGCCGCCGCAGGCCTAGCCGCGCAGCGCTTCCTTCAGGGTGACTCGCGCGCCGGTGCGAAGCAGCGAGTTCGAGTAGATGCGCGATCCGAGGGCAATCACCACGAGGGTCGAGAGCACCAGCACCACCAGCGAGACCAGCGGCTCCCACCACAGCGCGTCGCCGAGGAACACCCGCATCGGCATCCCAACCGGCGCGGAGAACGGCACGTACGACATGATCGTCAGCACCAGCGGGTTGTCGTAGAAGAAGATGATCAGGAAGTACGGGATCATCACCAGCATCGTCACCGGCGTGGTGGTCGAGCCGATGTCCTCCTGGCGCGACACCATCGCGCCGGTCGCCGCGAACAGCGCGGCCAGCAGCACGAAGCCGAACAGGAAGAACACCACGAACCAGACGATCGACGGCCCGACGTCGGCGAGCAGCAGGTCCTGACCGGATGCCAGCATGCCCACCCCGGTCACGACCGCGATCAGAAGGATCTGGCCGAACGCGAGCAGGCTGTTGCCGACGATCTTGCCGGCGAGCAGCACCCGCACCGGCACGGTGGCCATCAGGATCTCCACAATGCGCGTCTGCTTCTCCTCGACGACGCTCTGCGCGATGATCGAGCCGAAGGTCAGCGCCGACACGAAGAAGATCATGCCGAACGCGAGCGCCACCAGGTAGACCAGCCCGGGATTCTCACCGGATGGGTCGAGCAGCTCGACGGACGGCGCGACGCTGAACAGGCCGACGATCGACGACGGCGCCTCCTCAAGGGCGATCACCGAGACATCCAACGGCGAATCCCCGCCGGATGCGGGCACCAGCGCCGCCTCGACCTCTTCGGTGCGCACCAGATCCTCCGCCTCGGCGACCGACGCCGCCTCGGTGACCTCGAGTGCACCGGTCTGCTCGGCGACCGCGACCGCCGAGCCGACCGCGGCGACCTTCGGCAGCGACGAGTTTGCGCCGAACAGCGGCGGCAGCACCACGCCGGCGAGCACGATGAGCAACAGGATGCCGCTGGAGATCAGGAACACCTTGCTGCGCAGCCGCATCTTCACCTCCCGTTCGGCAACGAGCCAGGTGGCCTGCAGGAATCCGGGTGTGGCGTAGCGGGAGCTGGTCACTTGATGACCTCCTTGAAAATCTGAGCGAGCGACGGATGCTGCGGAGCGAACTGCCGCACGGGCGCGGTGGCGACGGCGCGCTGCAGTACGCGCTGCGCGGTGTCGTGGTGGTCGACCTCGAACAGGGCGTAGCCGCCGTCGAAATCGAGCACGGTGACGCCGGCCTCCTGGCGCAGCCAGCCGGCATCTCCGTCGAGGTGCAGTTCGAACTGGTCACGGGAATGCGCCGCGCGCAGCCCCTCGCGGGAGCCGCTGGCGCGGATCTCGCCGTCCGCGATCACGACCAGGTCGTCGCAGAGGCGCTCCACGATGTCGAGCTGGTGCGACGAGAACAGCACAGGGGCGCCCTTCGCGGCGAACCCGGTGAGCACGCCCTGCACCACCTCCACCGCGATCGGGTCGAGGCCAGAGAACGGTTCGTCGAGGATCAGCACCTCGGGGTCGTGCACCAGCGCCGCCGCGATCTGCGCGCGCTGCTGGTTGCCGAGCGACAGGCTCTCGATGGTGGAGTCGGCGCGTTCGGCCAGGCCGAGCTGGTCGAGCAGGTGCGCGGTGCTGCGCTTCGCGGCATCCGTCGACATGCCGTGCAACCGACCGAGGTAAATGATCTGCTCGGCCACCTTCATCTTCGCGTACAAGCCGCGTTCCTCCGGCATGTAGCCGAAGCGGGTGCGCGCGTTCGCGGTGAGCGGCGAGCCGTTCCAGGTGACCGTGCCGGCGTCGGCGCCGAGCACCCCGAGCACGATCCGCATCGTGGTGGTCTTGCCGGCGCCGTTGCCGCCGACAAAACCGGTCATCCGGCCGGGTGCCACGGTGAACGAGACGTCGCGCAGCACGCGTCGGTCGCCGAAGGAGCGATTAATTCCGTTGAGTTCGAGCATGCCTCAACGCTACGGATGTCGCGAGCCTGCGGCATCCGCCTCGTGGATGGTTTCCGGCATCCCCCTCCGGGCGGAGACCGGCCTAGCTCGGTGCGATGTTCTGGTTGAGACGGAACACGTTCTGCGGGTCGTACTTCGCCTTGAGCAGCCGCAGCCGCTCGTACTTGGCCGGCCCGTAGGCCTGCCGCACCCGGTCGGTGCCCTCGTCGCCGAGGAAATTGACGTAGACCCCGGCGTGCCATGGCTGAAGCGCCGACCAGAATTCGCGCACCCAGTCGCGTTCCTCGTCGAAGCCGGCGGCGGCCTCGGTGCTGCCGGTGATGTTGTAGGTGAAGCCCGCGGTGCGGCCACCGAATGCGGTCTCGTCGTCGCCGACGCGGGCCAAGGCGCCACCGCGCTGCCAGATCGGGAAGGAGGTGAGCGGCGATGCGACGCGCAGCGAGTGCTCCGCCGTGATCTCGATCACCTCGTCGCTGAGTTCGTCGACGTCGCAGCTCCGGGTGTAGTACCGGCGACCGGCGGGGAAGCTGGGGTCAAACATCGCCTGATGCGCGAGGTAGGGCGTGGGCGCGCACGCGTCAACGGCCGGGTTGCCGAACCGGCGGAGCGGGCGGATGAACGATTCCCCCGCCTCGATGTCTCCGCTCCAGCACGGGATCACCATCACCACCGGCGTGCCGTGCAATTCGCTGGGGATCATCGGCAGCGGCGGCGCCTTGCGGTGCACGATCGCGGTCATCAGCTCATCCGGTGCGTCGGCGCACCACTCGCGGTAGAACCGCATCACCTCGACCGAGCGCTGCATCGGCCAGATCACCGGCCCGGCGAGCACCTGCGGGCCGAGCGGCACGCAGTGGAACTCGAACTCGGTGACGATGCCGAAGTTGCCTCCGCCGCCGCGGATTCCCCAGAACAAGTCGGCGTTCTCGTCCGCGCTCGCCTGGACGAAGCTGCCGTCGGCGGTGACGACGTCGACGCGGCGCAGCTGGTCGATGGTCAGGCCGTGGTGGCGCATGGTCCAGCCGATTCCGCCGCCGAGGGTGAGCCCGGCGACGCCGGTGTGCGTGACCACGCCGGACGGCACGGCCAGCCCGAAGGCCTGAGTCTCGTGGTCCAGCTCGCCGAGCAGCACGCCCGCCTGCACCCGGGCGGTGCGCCGCTGCGGGTCGACCCGCACGCCTCGCATCGGCGACAGGTCGATCATCACGGCGTCGTCGGCGACCGAGAGGCCGGCGAAGGAGTGCCCGCCGCTGCGCACGGCGATCGGCAGGCCGCTCGAGGTGGCGAAGTTCACCGCGGCGATGACGTCGGCGACGCCCGCGCAGCGGATGATCACGGCCGGATGCCGGTCGAAGGCCCCGTTCCACACCGCGCGATGGGTGTCGTATCCGTCGTCGGCCGGGCCGATGACGTCGCCGCGGAATGCCGTGGCGTCCAGTTGTCGCGCCGAAGCAACGCTGGTCACGGCCCCAGAGTAGGTCGGTGTGCGGGGGCGGGTCAACCGGTACGGACGTACGGATGTCGCGGGCCTGCGGCATCCGTCGTCCGACAGGTTCTGCCTCAGGCGAGCTGCTCGACCAGGATGGCGAAGGCCTGGTCCCAGCCGTCGTAGACGTTGTCATCGCCGGGCTGCCCGTCGATGCCCTCCAGCAGGAACGTCATCTCGGTCTTGCCGTCGGCCAGCTGCACGAGGGTGACGGTAATGACCGGCGCCTCGGCCTGCAGGTCTCCCGGGTTGCCCCAGGTGAACTTCAGCCGTTCCGGTTCAACTACTTCGAGGTACTCGCCGTAGGTGGGGTATTCGGAGTTGTCGGGCGCGATCATCCGGTACTCGTAGCTGCCGCCGACGCGCAGGTCGATGCGGACGGATTCGCGGGGCGTGACGACCTCGCGCGGGTGCCACCACCGGCTGGCCTCGTCGGGGTCGGTCCAGGCGTGCCAGATCGTCTCGCGGGGGGCGTCGAACACGCGGATGATGGTGAACTGCTTCTCTTGCGTTGTACGGTCAGGCATCTGCCGACCTCTCCTTCAGCTCGCGGAGTCGCTCATCGAGCAGGTCGAAGCGCTCGTTCCAGGCGCCGCGGTGGCGGTCGATCCAGTCGGAGACATCGTCGAGGGGCTCGGTGCGCAGCGTGCAGGTGCGCCACTGCGCCGTGGTGGTCCGCTCGATCAGCCGCGCGTTCTGCAGCACCCGCAGGTGCTGCGAAATCGCGGGCCTGCTCATCGCGAACGGTTCGGCGAGCTCGCCCACCGTCGCCGCGCCCTGCCGCAACCGCGACAGGATCGCCCGCCGCGTGGGGTCGGCCAGGGCCGCGAAGACTGTGCTCAGCTCGTCGGTAGCCATCTGTATGTAAGCAACCCCTTAATTAATGGATGGCTTAAACGTAAGGCGGGCTAGGGTCGAGGTCAAGCCCCTATTTCGTCGAGGCCAGCCCGTTTTCCTTCTTGGATACCAGGCCGTTTTCATAGGCGTAGACGACGGCCTGCACCCGGTCGCGCACACCGAGTTTCATCAGCACCTTGGACACGTGGGTTTTGACGGTCGCCTCGCCGACGAACAGCTCCGTCGCGATCTCCCCGTTCGACCAGCCCTGCGCCACGAAGGAGAGCACCTCGGACTCGCGGTCGGTGAGGCCGTTCGCGGGCAACGACGGCGCGGGCGCCGCGGGCACCCCGGGCGTGCCGTCGGCGGCGGGCGCTGGCTGCTCGAACGCTGCCGCGCCGAACCGGGCGATCACCCGCGCGGTCACCTTCGGCGACAGCAGCGCGTCGCCGCGCGCAATCACCTGCACCGCCTCGACCAGATCCTCGGGGGATGCGGTCTTCAGCAGGAACCCGCTCGCCCCGGCGCGCAGTGCCGCGAACAGGTAATCGTCCCGGTCGAACGTGGTGAGCATCAGGATGCGGCTGAAGACGCCGGCATCGGCGACCAGCTGCCGCGTCGCCTCGAGCCCGTCCACGCCGGGCATCTGGATGTCCATGCAGATCACGTCGGGCGCAAGCTCCCGGGCGAGCTGCACGGCGTCCGCGCCGTTCGCCGCCTCACCGACCACATCGATTCCCGGTTCGCTCTGCAGGATGATGCGGAATCCAGCGCGCACCAGTTCCTGATCGTCGACGAGCAGCACCCGGGTCATCGGACCGCCTCCGCCGAAAGGGGGATGCTCGCCCGCACCCGGTACCCGCCGCGGGAGCGCGGACCCACCTCGAGATCGCCGCCGATCGCGGTGACGCGTTCCCGCATGCCGACCTGGCCCAGTCCCCCGGTCGTGGCCAAGCTGTGTCCCACGCCGCTGTCCACAACTTCCAGCTCCACGGCATCCGGTGCGTAGCGCAGCCGCAGGTCGGCGCTGGCACGGCTGCCGGCGTGCTTACGGGTGTTGGTGAGCGCTTCCTGTGCCACGCGATACAGGGTGAAACCGACCAGGGCGGTTACCGGGCGGGGGTCGCCGATCACGGTCAGGGTCGCGGGGGTGCCGGCGGCTTGGGACTCCTCGACGAGTTCGCCCAGCTGGTCGAGCCCGCGGGTCGAGGCACTGTGGCTGGCGGCATCCGACTCGTCAGTGCGGAGTGTGGTCAGCAGTTGTTGCAGTTCCTCGACGGCGCTGCGGGCGCTCTGCTCGATCACCTCCAATGACGCGGATGCCTGGGCCGGGTTACTGTGCAGCACCCGCCTGGCCGCTCCGGCCTGCACGCCCATCACCGAGACGTGGTGGGCGACCACGTCGTGCAGTTCCCGCGCGATGTTCACCCGGTCGAGGGCGACCGCCTGCGCGGCGCCACGCTCGCGTTCTTCGGCTAGTTCCGCGGTGCGCGCCTCGAGGGTGGCGTGTTCGGCGGCGGCGGCATATGCCATGTTGCCGAAGAAGTACGCCGCACCGAAATACAGCGCGTTGGTCAGCACCTGGATCACCGCGAGGGCGGCCAACTGCGAGAAGACGCCCGAGCGCGACACGTCGGGCAGCTTCTCGGGGTCACTCACGGTCATGAGCAGGTTGACGATCACCCAGACGAACATGGCCGCGATGATCGCCGCGCGCATGATGGCGGCCCGGCGCCGGTCGCGTCCCCAGGCGCCGAGGGTGTAGATCGCCACGAACAGCGCGATGTTGCAGAACAGCAGCTCGGGTACAGAGAACTGGCCGCAGACGAAGAACGCGATCGCCACCACGATCGCCACCAGCTCCGGCGCTCGCCGGCGGAAGGCCAGCGGCACCGTCATCCCGGCGATGGCGACCACGCTCAACCACAGCGGGGCCGGCTCCAAGTACCAGCCGACGCGGGTGTACAGCAGCGCGGACACGGTTGCCCCGATGGCGAGCAGGCCCGCCGCGAGGGCATCGCGTTGATAGGCGCGCGTGGCGGGTCGGGGCCGGGTCCACTGATCAGTCACGCCTCAACGCTATCGAGCGGGCGGCGGGCTGCCATCCGCCGCGCGGCGGAGTTAGCGCGGCGGACGTCAGCCGCTCGTCAGTCCCGCCCGGTGATGCCCGAGGTCGACTCGATCACGGAGGCCATCTTCTTCTGCAGGGCCTCGTAGAACATCGACAGCGGGAACTCGTCGTCCAGAACCTGATCGGTGTAGCCCTTCGGCGGCCCGGCCAGCACCTCGTCTGGCAGCCCGCGCGCCCACGCGGATGCCGGGTGCGGGGTCACCGTGGCCGAGACCAGCTCGTAGGCGGCGAGCCAGTGCGCGGTCTTCGGCCGGTCGATCGAGCGCCAGTACAGGTCGTCGATCGCCTCGCCGAGCTGGTTCACCACGGCGGGCACCTCGGCCCAGTCGAAGGTGAGCTGGGTGTCGGTCCAGTGCAGCACGTTGTGCTGGTGCAGCCAGGCGAACAGCAGTTGCCCGCCGAGTCCGTCGTAATTGCGCACCCGGCTGCCGGTGATCGCGAACCGGAAGATCCGGTCGAAGATCACGGCGTACTGCACCAGGCGGGCCCGGTCGCGGGTGAGCTCGTCGGTCTCGTCGTCGCGCTCCAGGCGCACCGCCTCGCGGAACGCGGTCAGGTCGCAGCGCAACTCCTCGAGCGAGTAGAGGAAGAACGGCATCCGCTGTTTGATCATGAACGGGTCGAACGGCAGGTCGCCGCGCATGTGGGTGCGGTCGTGGATCAGGTCCCACATCACGAAGGTCTGCTCGGTCAGCGACTGGTCGTCGAGCAGTCGTTTCGCGTCATCCGGAATATCCAGCTTTGTGATCTCGGATGCCGCGGCCACCACCCGGCGGAACCGGGCGGCCTCCCGGTCGGCGAAGATCGCGCCCCAGGCGAAGGTCGGCAGTTGTCGCATCGCCACCGTCTCGGGGAACAGTACGGCCGAGTTGGTGTCGTATCCGTCGGTGAAGTCGAGGAAACGGATCGGCACGAACAGCTTGTTCGAGTACGGGCCCGCCTCCAGCCCGGCGATGAAGTCGGGCCAGATCACTTCGATGAGCACCGCCTCGACCAGCCGGTCGGGCGACCCGTTCTGGGTATGCATCGGGAACACCACGACGTGCTTGGTGCCGTCGACCCGGTGCAGCTGCGGATGGAACGCCACGAGCGAGTCGTAGAAGTCGGGGATGCCGAACCCCTCGGCCGCCCAGCGCTCGAAGTCACGCGCGGCGGCGGTGAGATAGTCGGCGTCGTGCGGCAGCGCCGCGGCCAGCGTCGGCAGCTGGGCCCGGATGCGCTCGACGGCGTCGCGGGCCTCGTCGTGCTTCGTCTCGTCGGGGATGCTGCCGTCGTGAATCTGATGGACGCGCAGAGCGGATGCCGCGGACTTCAGTTCGAGCCAGGCGGGGTGGCTGGCAGTGACGTCTTCGACGACCTCGGGTTCTCCGATGATCGCGTGCTGCGCTGCGTCGTGTGCAGTTGCCTGTGCCATGGTCCAACCTCCCGTCGTCTGTCGTGACCGCGGGGCGTTCTGCCCCTGTTCCTGAGCCTAGGCGGGGATTCGTAGCGTTTGGTTGTCCCCAGACGAGAAAACGTGCGCGCCCGAACGGGACGCGCACGTTTTCTTCGTCGCATGCGGGTGGGGCGGGTGCTACTCCGCCGCGGTGGGGATGCGGCGGCGCGCCGCCACGATCGGGCCGAGCGCGAACGCGATCACGAACAGCGCGATGATGCCGAACGAGAACGGCCCGTAGGATTCCTCGGCGACGAGCACGGGCAGGTTCTGGAACACGATCACCGTGAAGCCGAGCAGGCCGACCAGGCCGAGGCCCGGGGCGACCAGCGTCTTCCACCGGCCGAGTCCGTGGTCGTTGCGGCGGAAGATGATCAGCACCGAGGCGCTGGTCAGCACCAACAGCAGCATGATGCCCACCGCCGAGATCCCGCCGAGCCAGGTGTACAGCTGCGTGATCGGGTCGAGGTGGAGCAGCACCGCGATGGCGACCAGCACGGCCACCACGGCCGAGGTCGCGATCGAGGCCAGCGCGGGCGAGCCGTGCCGGGCGTGCGGCTGGCCGAGCGAGCGGTGCAGCGCGCCGCGGTCGGCGAGCGTGTAGACGTAGCGGGATCCGATGTTGTGGAACGACAGGATGCAGGCGAACAGGCTGGTCACGAACAGCACCTGGATGATGTGGCCGCCGACGACGCCGAGGTACTGCTCGGTGGTGGTGGCGAGAATGCTACCGGCGTTGTCCGTGGCGTTCTGAACGATGGTGCTCTCGCCATTGGCGGAGATCAGCACCCAGCTGGACAGCGTGTAGAAGACACCGATCAGGATGAGCGAGATGTACGTCGCCTTCGGGATGGTGCGCTGCGGGTCGCGCGCCTCGTCGCGGAACACCGCGGTGGCCTCGAAGCCGACGAAGCTGAGGATGGCGAACAGGATGGCGAAGCCGGGCGCTCCCGAGACGATGTCGGTCGGCGAGAGGATGCCGGACGAGTACCCCTCCGGCCCGCCGCCGGAGAAGACGACGACCGCGTCGAGCACCAGCACGATCGCCACCTCGGCGATCAGCAGCACGCCGAGCACGCGGCCGGACAGCGCGATGTTGAAGTAGCCGAGCGCGGTGACCACCACGAACGCGACGGCCGCGTACAGCCACCACGGGATGTCGGGCAGGCCATACGACTGCAGCAGGGCATTGGCGCCGGGGCCGATCAGGCCATAGACGCCGGCCTCAAGGGCCAGGTAAGACAGCAGCGCGGCGAACGCGGCGCCGAAGCCCGGCCCGCGGCCGAGGCCCTTCTCGACGTAGGCGAAGAAAGCGCCGGCCGACTTCACGAACGGCGTGGCGTTGGTGAACCCGACGGCGAACAACAGCAGCACCGCCGTGACCACCACGAAGATGAACGGGAAGCCGGCGCCGTTGCCGAACGCGATGCCGAGCGGCACGGGGCCGCCGATGACGCCCAACGGTGAGGCCGCGGCGACGACGATGAAGACAATGCTGGCGACTCCGAGCGAGCCGCGTAGGCGGCGATGGGTCGCCGACTGCGGCGGCGCCTCGACCTGGGCGGTGTCTGACATGGGGATCCAATCGGGAGGAATGAGGTGTAGCAACTGTGGGGCTCCCGCCGCCCCGCGGCAAACATCGGTTACCCGCCGTTACCGCATGTTTCGCCGTGTGACAGAGGCATTGTGGAAACCCGGTCAGTCCACCTTTTTCGGCACGCCCACGTACCACTCGTACGGCGGCTCGGCGTCGTTCACCAGGGCGTCACCGATCACCCGCGCCTTGAACAGGGCGGGGTTGTGCGAGCTGACCGTGCGGGCATTCCGCCAGTGCCGGTCGAGCTGCAACGGGGCGGCGGTGGCCGAGGCCCCGAGGGCGTCGAACAGCCGGGTCGCCGCCTGCTGCGCGAGGTCACCGGCGATGACCTGCGCGCGGGCGGTGTCCAGTTCCGCGTCACGTTTGAGTGTTGCGCGCTCCGTCTCCGAACCGTCGCGGGCGTCATAGGCCGCCTGCAGGCTGGCCGCGGCCCGCAGGACCACCGCTTCCGCCGCGTACGCCGCGGCATCCACCCGTCCGACCGATTCCAGCAGTTGCGGGTCGTGTCGGCTCTCGGCCGAGTTGCCGTGGCTGAACGCGCGGGCGCGGGTGGACAGCTGCGTCACCGCGTCGCGGGCGCTCGCCCGCGCAATGCCGGCCTGCACGGCGACCAGCACCAGCTGGTACAGCGCGGTCTGATACCAGAACCGGCGGCTGAACGGATAGACGTGCTCGGCCCGTACCGGCGCCTGCTCGAAGATCGCGGTGCCGCTGCCAGTGAGCCGCTGGCCAAAGCCGTTCCAGTCATCCGACACGGTGACCCGGCCACCGGCGGTGCTCACCAGCGCGGCAACCTCGGTGCCGTCGGGCAGCAGCGCGGTGGCGTCGATCCACTCGGCGAAGATGCTGCCGGTCGTGTAGTACTTGCGCCCGCTGAGCAGCCAGCCGTCGCCCTCAGCGCTGCTGAGCCGGGTCGTGGTGTCGCCGAGGGCGACCGATCCGATCTCGGTCACCGCGTTGCCCACCATCTCGCCGCCGGCGAAGCGGTGCAGCCACTCGTCGCGTTCCGCAGAACCGGGCGCGACCAGGCGGTCTTCGACGAACGCCAGGTGGCCGCGGAACGCCTGCGGCACGTGCGGGTCGGCGGCGGCGAGTTCGATCAGCAGCCGGAACAGGTCGACCAGGCTCGCGCCGTCACCGCCGAATTCGGCGGGAACACGGATGCCGGTGAACCCGACGTCCTTCAGCCAGCCAACCTGCTCGGTGGGCAGCACGCGGTCCTGCTCCCGGGCGAGGGCGCCGTCGGCGATGCGGGCGAAAACGGGACGGTACTTCTGCGCGAGGGCGTCGAAAGTAGCACTCATCGGATCAGGTGTACAGCGAGATCGGTGCCACGGCGCCGGTCAGGTAGTTCGCCCCGACCTCAGACTTCTTGTAGTCCACCGGATCGTGCAGGCTGTGGGTGCGGAGGTTGCGCCAGTAGATGTCCAGCCCGTTCGCGGAACTGGTGGAGCTGGCCCCGGTCACCTCGAACACGCGGGATGCCACGTCGAGACCCACCTCGGTGGACACCACCTTCAGCTGCGCGATCGCGATCTCCAGCTCTGCGCGGTCTGCCGCGGTGGTATCAGCGCCGAGCGCCGCGGCCGTGTCGAAGCGGCGGCCCAGCTTGTCGGCCAGCGCCTCGACGGCGGCGGTGCGGGAGACCAGCTCTCCGAACACCCGGTGCACGAACGGGTCGTCCGAGTAGCGGTCGACAGTGCTGAGGAACCACGAGTTCTTGCGCGCCAGGGTGAGTTCCCTCGCCTGGGCGAGGGCACCCTCGGCGATGCCGAGGTAGACGTTGCCGAACAGCAGCTGCACGCCGGGGGTGACCACGGTCGAGAACGGTTCCTCCAGGTCGACACCGATCACATCGTCCGGCGTGATCAGCACGTTGGAGTAGCGCACCGAGCCGCTGGCCGACGCGCGCTGGCCGAGGTGATCCCAGTCGTCGAGATGCTCAACACCCTCACGCTGCCCGTCGACGGCGAAGATCAGCAGCTGTCCGTCATGCCAGCCGCCCTGCGCGATGCCGCCGGTGATGATCTTGTCGGCGACCGATGCGCCGGTGGCGAACCGCTTCAGCCCGTTGAGCCGGTAGTTCTCGCCCTCGGCGACCACGCTGAGATCCGGGCTTACCGGGTTGAACGAGTCGCTCCAGAACCACCGCCCCTCGCTGGTGCGCCGGTACCAGTCGGCCTGCTGCTCGCCGCTTGGGCAGTAGAACGTGATGCACGCCTGGTTGAGGTAGTGGTAGCCGAGGATCTGCGCGACCGAGGCGTCGGCCCGCGCCAGGATGCGGGTGATCGCGAAGGCCGTCTCCCAGTGTGCGCCGTGGCCGCCGAACTCGATCGGCACAAGCAGCCCGTCAAGGCCAGCCTCGCGCAGCACGTCAAGTTCTGCCGCCGGCCGCGCCGAGGCCCGGTCCCGCTCGAGGGCGCCGGCGGCGAGCCGTTCGCGCACCGTCTCCGCCACCGGCAGCCAACGGTCGAGCTCGGACTGGTCGGCGTGACCGCGCCATGGGGTGCGAACGAACGGGGTGGTGGTGCTCATGAGACCGCTTCCTTGGGGCAGGCGACTGCCGGGATGCAGCCCCCTCCATGCTCTGGCCGCGCAGCGTGCTCGCCAAGACGACCCGTAACACGGGGTAACCCGCGATCCGGTCGGTGCATGCTCGAACCGGAGATATCCGGGCCGGATCAGTTTCGGCAGGCTAGAAAGGCGCACACCATGGCACGACGCATCCGTTTCAACGCGTTCGATATGAGCTGTGTGGGGCACATCTCCGCCGGACTCTGGCGGCACCCCGACGATCAGGCGTACCGGTACACCGACATTTCGTACTGGACCGAGCTGGCGAAGACGCTGGAGCGCGGCCGGTTCGACGGGATCTTCATCGCCGACGTGCTCGGCACCTACGACGTCTACGGTGACAGCGCGGATGCCGCGATCCGGCACGCCGCGCAGGTTCCGGTGACCGATCCGCTGATGGTGGTCTCTGCGATGGCCGCCGTCACCGAGCACCTCGGCTTCGGGGTCACCGCCGGAACCGCGTACGAGCACCCGTACCCGTTCGCCAGGCGGATGACCACCCTCGACCACCTGACCAAGGGCCGGATCGGCTGGAACGTCGTCACCGGATACCTGCCGTCGGCCGCACGCAACATGGGCAACGACGACCAGCTTGAGCACGATGCCCGCTACGACTACGCCGACGAGTACCTCGAGGTGCTCTACAAGCTGTGGGAAGGCTCCTGGGAGGACGACGCGGTGGTGCGCGACCGCGAGAGCGGCGTGTTCACCGACCCGTCCAAGGTGCATCCGATCAACCACGAGGGCACACACTTCAAGGTCCCCGGCATTCACATCTCCGAGCCGTCGCCGCAGCGCACCCCGGTGATCTTCCAGGCCGGCGCCTCCGCCCGCGGCGTTGCGTTCGCCGGCGAGAACGCCGAGGCGATCTTCATCGGGGCGCCCTCGCGGCAGACCCTCGCCGCGCAGGTGGCGAAGATCCGCGCCGGACTCGAGGCGGCCGGCCGTGACCGCAACGCCGCACGGATCTACGCGATGTTGACCATCGTGGTCGATGAGACCAGCGAGAAGGCGCGAGCCAAGTACGAGAAGCTGCTCGAGTACGCCAGCCCGGAAGCTGCGCTGGTGCTGACGTCGGGCTGGATGGGGGTCGACCTCTCCAAATACGACCTCGCCGACCCCGTCGGTGACGTGAAGAGCAACGCGATCCAGTCCACCGTCGCCTCATTCCAGCAGGAAGCGAACGAAGGCCGCGAGTGGAGCGTGGGGGACATAGCCGAATACTCCAAGGTCGGCGGCTACGCGCCGGTGATCGTCGGGTCGCCGAGCGAGGTCGCAGACCAACTGCAGGAGTGGGTGGAGGCGACGGATGTCGACGGCTTCAACCTCTCCTACGCGATCACCCCCGGCACCTTCGAGGATGTCGTGCGCTTCGTGGTTCCCGAGCTGCAGCGACGGGGCGTTTACCCAACGGAGTACGAGGAGGGCACACTGCGCCACAAGCTGCACGGTCGCGGCGCCAGCCTGCCGCCCGAGCACCGCGGTGCACAGTACAAGGTCACGACGAGCGCCCCCACCCACAGTTGAGCATCTGATCCACTTCGTCGGGTTTGAGCCACCGCGCTCTGGGCAGATTCATATGGTCGTTGCAACGCTGCGGAAGGGTGTTGCGATGAAGCCGAAGTTCGGGCCGGCGGAGCGAGAACGGTTCTTCGAGTTGATGGCCGCAGGGTCGTCGATGAATGCCGCGAGTGCTGCGGTGGGCGCGTCGCGGGGCGCCGTGAGACGGTGGTGGGCGCAATCTGGGCCGATGACACCTTTGCGGATGGGCCCGCACGGTGGGATGGCCGAACCGGTGCCGCCGCCGCGGGAGAAGTCCGGGCGCTCTCTGAGCTCGGAGGATCGCGCCGTGATCCAGGCGGGGCTGGGTCAGCGGTTGCCCCTGTCGCAGATCGGGGCGCTGATCGACCGGGACAAGTCCGTGGTCTCCCGTGAGATCAGCCGCAACCGCGGCCCGGACGGGGTCTATCGGGCGCGGATCGCCGACCGGCTCGCGGGATCTCGGCGAGCTCGTCCGAAACCGTTCAAGCTCGCGGTGAACGAGCTGCTGTGTCGCCGGATTGCGGCCTGGATGGACCAGGGCTGGAGCCCGCGACTGATCGCGGACATGCTCCGCCGCACGGCCGGGAGGGATCAGACTAGCCGGGTGAGTCACGAGACGATCTACCAGGCGCTATATGTGCAGACGCGTGGGAATCTGCGGGCGGATCTGAACCAGCAGCTCAGCCTGAAACGGCGATCCCGGGTCTCCCGGTCGAGCCGGGCTAACCCGAAGAACCCGTATCGGGAGGCGTTCACCATCAGTCAGCGGCCGGCCGAGGCCGCCGACCGCGCCGTCCCGGGGCACTGGGAGGGCGACCTGATCATAGGTGGAGGGAACCGGTCGGCGATCGGCACCCTGGTGGAACGCGCCAGCCGGTTCGTGATCCTGCTGCACCTGCCCGGTCGACACACCGCCCCGGAGGTCGCCGACGCGATGATCGAACAGATGCGGCACCTGCCCGAGCATCTGCGCCGGTCGGTCACCTGGGACCGGGGAACCGAGCTGGCCGACTACGAACGCATCCAACTCGAGCTGAACACCCGGTTGTACTTCTGCGACCCGCACTCGCCCTGGCAGCGGGGCAGCAACGAGAACACCAACCGGCTGCTCCGGTTCTGGTTCGAGAAGGGCAGCGACCTCTCGACTCACACGGCGGCCGACCTGCGCAAGGTTCAGGACACCCTGAACAAGCGGCCCCGGCCGACCCTGGACTACCGCACCCCCGCGCAGGCCCTCGCCCAGTTCCTCCAGGCAGCCTGATCGACACAGTTGCAACCACCACTTGACATTGCCCTGGCTCAAACCCGACAGGGTGGCTCAAACCCGACGGCGGCGACTCAATAGAGGTGATCTGGACCAATCCACGCCGGCAAACTCTTCCAATTCAGCATGTTCAATAGTACGATTTGGGAATGATTGAGCAGCCCGACGTCGACAGCGGCGTCACCTTCGAGCGCCTACAGGACGACCGCGTCTCGCGGTCCGAGTCCGTGGCGCATCAGGTCAGCGAGATGATCACCCGGCAGCAGCTGGCGCCGGGATCCCGACTGGGGCGCAAGTCCGACCTGCGCGAGCAGTTCGGTGTCGCGGCATCCACGCTCAACGAGGCCATCCGACTGCTGGAGAGTCGCGGACTGGTGGAGACCCGCCCGGGGCCGCAGGGTGGCATCTTTGTGGCGCAGCCGTCGGCGCACCTTCGGCTCAGTCACCTGATTCTCGACCTGGACAGCAACTCCCTGCCGGTGGCCGACGGGCTGGAGATCCGGAACGCGCTGGAGATCCCGCTGGCCGCGCATGCCGCCATTCAGGCGGATCGTGAGGGATTGGCGCTGCTGGAGAGAATCGTCACCAGGATGGGCCAGCTACGCGATGACCCGGCCGAATACCTGCGCCAGAACTGGCAGCTGCACGAGGAGATCGCCAAGATGTCGAGCAACGAAATGCTCCGCACCATCTACATCTCCCTGCTGGACACCGCCCGCCAGTCGCTGAAACACGTGGCGCCCGACCCACAATTCCATGAATCGTGGCAAGAGAACTGGGCACTGCACCGCGAACTGGTCGACGCGATCGCGTCGGGCAGCCCCGGGCGTGCTCGCATCGCCGCCGAGCGGCATGCGCCATACGCAGAACGCATGAGCGACACCCTGAATTAACCGGCATCCGCAGGGTCGTGGACTGACGGTATCCGCACGTCCTGAGCTGAACCGGCATCCGACAATCTGTCGAAATCGATTTGACGTATTCGACATGTTGAATAGGATGGTCATGCCGTCTATCGGAATCTACGACGATTCCACGACAACGAGGTCTTGAATGAACGACACTGATATCGCCGATCTCGGCGACACGCTGCTTGCGGCGTATGACAGCCGCGAGCCGGTGCGCCCGCTGACTGAAGCGCACCCCGACCTGCGGATCGAAGATGCCTACCGGGTGCAGCTGCACCAGGTCGAGCACTGGAAGAACTCCGGCCGACGCGTCGCCGGCTACAAGGTCGGGCTCACGTCCCTCGCCATGCAGCGACAGCTCGGCGTCGACCAGCCCGACTTCGGGCACGTGTTCAGCGACATGATCCTGGACGGCACGGCCATCGACGCCGGCGCGTTCATCAGCCCGAAGATCGAACCGGAGATCTCGTTCGTGCTGAAGCACGACCTGCGCGGTCCCGGCCTGAGCGTCGCCGATGTCATCGGCGCGGTCGACTACGCGATCGCCTCGCTCGAGATCATCGACTCCCGCGTCGCGGACTGGAAGATCACGCTGTCCGACACGGTCGCCGACAACGCGTCATCCGGAGCGCTGGTGCTCGGCACCCGCCCGGTGCGGCTGGATGTCGCGGACCTCGGCCTCGCCGGCTGCGTGCTCGTGAAGAACGGCGACGTCGTCGCCACCGGCGCCGGCGCCGCCGTGCTCGGGCACCCCCTCAACGGCGTGCTCTGGCTGGCGAACATGCTCGGCTCGCTCGGGCAGACCCTCGAGGCCGGCTCGGTCGTGATGGCCGGATCGATCACCGCCGCCATTCCGGTCGCGCCCGGCGATGTGGTCACCGCCACGTTCGCGCACCTCGGTTCAGTCAGCGCTCGTTTCAGCCCAGCGTCGAAGGAGACCGCAGCATGACGACAACGGAATGGACGACCGAGAAGGTCGCCGACATCCTGCTCGACGCTGAAGCGAGCCGCACCGACCGCGGCCGCATCACCGACGAATGGCCAGGCCTCGACCTGGAAACCGGCTACGCCGCGCAGCGGGTGCTGATCGAACATAAGAAGGCCGACGGGCACACCGTCGTCGGCGTGAAGCTCGGCCTCACCTCCCGCGCGAAGCAGCAGCGGATGGGCATCGACTCACCACTGACCGCCGTGATCACCGACAAAATGGTGCTCGAGGCCGGCGTGCCGATTGCCCTGGACGAGCTCATCCACCCGCGCGTGGAGCCGGAGATCGTCTTCGTGCTCGGCGAACGGCTGCAGGGCCCCGGCGTCACTGCCGCCTCGGCCATGCGCGCCGTCGCGTCGGTGCACGCCGGGCTCGAAGTCATCGACAGCCGTTACCGCGACTTCAGCTTCGCGATGCCCGACGTGGTGGCCGATAACGCCTCCAGCGCCCGGTTCATCGTCGGCGCGACATCCGTCTCCCCCATCGGACTGGACCTTGCCCTCGAGGCCTGCGTGCTGCGCATCAACGGCGTTGTGGTCGACACGGCAACCGGCGCCGCGGTGCAGGGTCACCCGGCCGAAGCACTGGCGCTGGCCGCCAACGCGCTGGCCGCCCGCGGCGAGGCCATCGAAGCCGGATCCATCGTGCTCACCGGCGGCATGACCGACGCCGTGTTCATCAATGACGGCGACGAGGTGTCGGTCGAGTTCACCTCGCTCGGCCAGATCACCGCACCCGTAAGGAGGTCGGCATGAGTGCCGTCGCCACCCTGCCCGTCCGTCGACGGGTGAGCCCCAAGCTCACTCGCGGCCTGATCGGGGTCGTTGTTCTGCTCGTGCTGGCGGAACTGGTGAGCCGGCTCGGGATCATTCCGGAAAACATCCTGCCGCCGATGTCGCGGGTGCTGCTCGACACCGCCGGCCTGATCGTCAACCCCGCGTTCCTCGGTGACGTCGGCTCGACGCTGACCGCCTGGGCTATCGGCCTCGGCATCGCCATCGTGATCGCTGTGCCGGCCGGTCTGGTGCTGGGCTCCTTCCGGATCGCCTACGAGGCGTCATCCGCCGTGGTCGAGTTCATGCGGCCGATCCCCTCGGTTGCGCTGATCCCGCTCGCCATCCTCGTCTTCGGTCTGGGAACCGACATGAAGATCGCGCTCGTGGTGTACGCCTCGCTGTGGCCGATCTTCTTCAACACCGTCTACGGCGTGCGGGATGTTGACCCCATCGCCAAGGAAACGGCCCGCACCTTCCGGCTCAGCCGCGTCGGCATCCTGGCCCGGGTCAGCCTGCCCTATGCCGCACCGCTGGCCGCGACCGGCGTTCGCATCTCTGCCGCGATCGCCCTGATCGTCACCATCAGTGCCGAGCTGCTGGCCGGCTCCGCCAGCGGCATCGGCTCATACATCCTGCGGATCAGTTCGGGCGGCGGTGACACCTCGCTGGTGTTCGCCGGCACCATCGTCGCCGGGCTCCTCGGAATGCTGGTCAACGGCGTGCTGGTGGCCATCGAGAAGAAGATCTTCGCCTGGAAGAAGGAGGGGGTGGCGTAATGGCCCTCACAACCGCGGTAACCACCGCCAACCGGCCCCGCGCCAGTCGCGAACAGCAGGCCGCAAAACGTCAGTGGTGGGGCAGCTTCGCCCTGCGCTGGGTCGTGCTGGTCGTGTTGATCACCGCATGGCAGGTGGCGACGGTGGCCTTCCCCTCACCGTTCTTCCCCCAGCCGTTCCTGATCTTCGAGCGAGCCGCGCTGCTGTGGCTGCCCGGCGCGAACGGCGTGCTCACCCCGAGCATGCAGAACGACGTCATCCCGAGCCTTGGCCGGGTGCTGCTCGGCTTCGGCATCTCGGTGGTACTCGCGATCGCCGTCGGCGTAGCGATCGGGCTCAGCCGCAAGTTCGGTGATTACATCGACCCGATCATCCAGTTCCTGCGGGCGGTTCCGCCGCCGGCACTGATCCCGATCTTCCTCGTGGTGTTCGGCACCGGCGACGAGATGCGGGTGCTGCTGATCGCGTTCGGCACGGCCTGGCCGATCCTGCTGAACACCATCGAGGGCGTGCGCTCCATCGAGGAACTCAAGTACGAGACGGCAACGGTGTTCCGGATCGGCGTCGTCGGCCGGCTCACCCGCATCGTGCTGCCGGGTGCCGCCCCGAAGATCCTCGCCGGTGTGCGCACCAGCCTCTCGCTCGGCCTGATCCTCATGGTCATCTCCGAGATGGTGGCCGCCTCCAGCGGCATCGGCTTCTCGATCGTGCAGGCGCAGCGTGGCTTCGGATTCCTCGACATGTGGGCCGGAATCGTGCTGCTCGGCATCATCGGCTTCCTCCTCAACACGGTGCTCACCGTCATCGAGCGCCGCATCCTCGCCTGGCAGCGCAGCTCCGGTCGCGAAACCGCCTAGTCCGTAAGGAAAAATCATGCTTGACGTCAAAAACCTCACTCACACCTACGGCACCGGCGCGAAGGCGCACCTGGCGCTGAAGGACATCACATTCTCGGTCGAACCCGGCGAGCTGGTCTCCATCGTCGGCCCGTCCGGCTGCGGCAAGACCACCCTGCTGCGCACGATGGCAGGACTCATGCGGCCGACCGGCGGCGACCTGCGCTTCCTGGGCGACCGGATCACCGCGGTACCGGAAGGCCTCGCGATGGTGTTCCAGGACTACCGCGGCTCGCTGTTCCCCTGGCTCAGCGTCGAGGCGAACGTCCGCTTCCCCCTCAAGCGACTTGGCCTCAGTAAGGCCGACCTCGACGAGCGGGTTTCCGAGTCGCTTGTCGCCGTGGGACTCTCCGGCTTCGAAGACCGGTTCCCGTCGCAGCTGTCTGGCGGCATGCAGCAGCGCGTGGCCATCGCTCGCGCACTGGCCTACCGCCCAAAGATCCTGCTGATGGACGAGCCCTTCGCGTCGGTCGACGCGCAGACCCGCGAAGACCTCGAAGACCTCGTGCTGTCGGTGAAGAAGAAGTTCAACATGACCATCCTCTTCGTCACCCACGACATCGACGAGAGCGTCTACCTGGCCGACCGTGTTGTCGTGCTGTCCAAGCCGCCGACATTCGTCGTCACCACCCTCGACATCCCGCTCTCGGACACCCGCGACCAGATCGAGACGAAGGAAGACCCGGAGTTCATTCGCCTGCGCGGCGAAGTCGCGCGGCTCATCCGTCACCCCAAGGACGACGACGTCGCCGCCGTGGCAGACGTCGCCTAACAGCCCCCAGCACCACCAATAGCACCGCACCATTCAAGGAGGAAAACGTGCCCATCACATCCCAAATCCGCCCCAAGAAGACCTGGCTCGGCGTCGCCGCGGCATCCGCGCTGGCGCTCAGCCTCGCCGCCTGTTCCGGCGGCAGCAGCACAGCCCCGGCCGCCGACGAACCCGCTCCGGCAGGCAACGGCAAGCCGGAGATCAGCGAGCTCATCGTTGGTATCACCCCGGTCGCCGACCAGGCATCGGTGTACATCGCCGTCGCCGAGGGCTTCTTCGAAGAAGAGGGCCTCACCGTCACCCCGCAGCCCGCCCAGGGCGGCGCCGCGCTGGTGCCCGCGATGATCGCCGGCGACATCCAGGCCTCGTTCGCAACCTACCCGTCGTTCCTGCTCGCGCAGGCCGGCGGCATCGACATCAACATCGTCGCCGAGGGTGTGCGCGGTAACGAGGAGAGCAACGGCGTCTGGGTTAAGGCCGACTCCGGCATTGACTCGATCAACGACCTCGAGGGCAAGAAGGTCGCCGTCAACACGCTGAAGAACACCGGCGAGCTGACCATCAAGGTCCTGATGGACGAAGCCGGCGTCGACGTCAGCAAGGTCCAGTTCCAGGAACTGCCGTTCCCCGACATGGTGCCGACCCTGCAGTCCGGCGGCGTGGACGCCATCTGGGTCGTCGAACCGTTCCAGACCGCTGCTGAGGCCTCGGGCGCCAAGAAGCTGTTCGCCAACTTCTCCGGCCCGACCGACGGAGTGCCGCTGTCCGGTCTCGGCATGACCGCCGAGTTCGTCAAGGCAAACCCGAACACGGTTGCCGCGTTCATCCGCGCCATGGAGAAGGCCAACGCGCTGCTCGCCGAGAACCCGGATGCCGCTCGCGAGATCGTCCCGACCTACTCGAGCACCACGCCGGAGCTCGCCGCCAAGCTCAAGCTGCCCAAGTGGGTCGCCGGCGCTGCCAGCGCCAAGAACCTCGAGGTCTGGAACGACATCATGGTCGATCAGGGCGCGATCTCGGCACCGGTCGACATGGACAAGATGGTCTACGTCCCCGGCAAGTAACACCCTTCACCACCCCGCCGGGCGGGCGGAAACGCCCGCCCGGCACACCAAGAAAGGGCCCCAGGCCATGCAGACATTCGGTCACATCATCGATGGCCAGGAAGTCCAGTCCATTTCCGGGGCGACCTTCCCGAGCATCGATCCATACACTCGCGAACCATGGGCCGAGATCGCCCTCGGCGGCCAGGACGACGCCGATCTGGCCGTCGCCGCCGCCCGCCGCGCCTTCGATGAGGGCCCGTGGCCCCGGATGACGGCCGGCAAGCGCCGCGAGCTGATCAACAAGTTCGCCGACCTGATCATCGAGCACGGCGAGGAACTCGCCATGGCCGACACCCGTGATATGGGCAAGCCCATCACGCAGAGCCTCGGCAACGACGTCGCCCGCACCGCGCAGAACTTCCGCTTCTTCGCCGACCACGCGCACCTGACCCCGGCCGACGTGCTGCCGATGGACTCCGGCCACCACACCTACACGCGCTACGACGCCGCCGGAGTTGTCGCCGCGATCGCGCCGTGGAACTTCCCGATGATGCTCGAGAGCTGGAAGGTCGCTCCGGCGCTCGCCTGGGGCAACACGGTCGTGCTGAAGCCGGCCGAAGACTCCCCGGCATCCGCCACCATCCTTGCCCGGCTCGCGCTCGAGGCCGGCATCCCGGCCGGCGTCTTCAACGTCGTCCACGGGTACGGCCCGGACTCGGTGGGCGAGCGGCTCACGCAGCATCCGGATGTCGACCGCATCACGTTCACCGGCGAATCGAACACCGGCCGGATCATCGCCCGCGCCGCCGCCGCCAACCTGACCCCGGTGAGCCTCGAGCTCGGCGGCAAGGGCGCGAACGTGGTGTTCGCTGACGCCGATCTCGACAACGCGATCAGCTGGTCGATCCGCGCCATCTTCACCAACGCCGGGCAGGTCTGCCTCGCCGGCAGCCGCATCTACGTCGAACGACCGATCTTTGACGAGTTCATCGAGCGCTTCACCGCGGCCGCCGACGCCATGGTGATCGGTGACCCGAAGGACCCGGCCACCCAGATCGGCCCGCTCGCCAGCGAGGAGCATTACACCAAGGTGCGCAGCTACTTCGACACCATCGAGGAGGAAGGCGGCACCAAGGTCACCGGCGGACTCGGCGACGGCTGGATCGTGAAGCCCACCGTGGTCACCGGTCTCGACCGCGATGCGAAGCACCAGCGCGAAGAGATCTTCGGCCCGATCGTCACCATCACCCCGTTCGACACCGAAGAAGAGGTCGTGCACGAGGTCAACGACAGCCCGTACGGCCTGAACGCCATGCTGTTCACCGAGAACCTGGTCAAGGCGCACCGCGTCTCCGGTGCTCTCCGGGTCGGCACGGTGTGGGTGAACTGCTTCTTCATTCGCGACCTGCGCGCCCCGTTCGGCGGGGTCGGGGCATCCGGAGTCGGCCGTGAGGGCGGCAACTTCAGCCGGGAGTTCTTCACCGAGCCGAAGGCCGTCGTGATGCAGCTGGAGCCGCCGGTCGCGCACCCGCCCGTGGTGCTCACCGGAGCGCACTGATCTGACGCGATTCCGGATGTCGTGAACCCGGGTCGATCGACAGATGCTGTCGATCGGCCCGGGTTTTCGGCTTTTCTGACTTCAGGCGGGCGTGATGTTCGCGTTGAGGTGGAACACGTTGTGCGGGTCGTACTTGGCTTTCAGCGTTTGGAGTCGTCCGAGCTTGCCGGGCGGGTACGCGCGCCGGACGCCGGCGGCTCCCTCGTCGGCGATCGCGTTGACGTACAGCCCGCTGGCGAATGGCTCCAGCGCCGCCGCACTGCGACGGGCGCCCGCCATGCGGGTCTCATCCTCGGCCGGGTCGGTCCACCCGGTTGACGCGACGTACTCGAACAGCGTGTCGCGGTGGCTGAAGGCAGTGGCCTCGTCGGCGACGTCGGCGATGGCGCCGCCGTAGGCCTGCAGGGACGCATTCGGGGGCATGTCGCCGTGACCGTCGGCGGTGCCCCGCATGAGCAGGGCCTCGATCGCCCCCTCCTGCAGGGACTTGAGGTAGTGGCCCTTCCAATACCGGCGCGCCGTTCCGCCCCGGCGGCCCGTATCGTCCATTCGCTGCAGGTCGACGTACGACTTCTCGATCAGTTGCTCCGACGTGGGCCGACCCAGCGCACGCAGTGACGGCAGTAACAGCCGACCCTGGTCCGGGTCGCCGACCCAGATGAAGCCGACGCTCACGGTGCCGTCCGGCGTGATCAACGCGGTGAAGGTCGCCTCACGCGGCGCCTCGGCACTGAGGTCGCGCCAGCGGCTGAGCACCGACTGACCCTCCTCAAGCGGAAAGGACAGCGCAGCGAACAGGGTGCGGCCGTCTACCGGGTGCAGCCGCAGCTCGAAGTCGGTCACCACGCCGAAGTTGCCGCCTCCGCCGCGCAGCCCCCAGTCCAGGTCGGGGTTCTCGTCCTCGCTGGCCCGCACGACCTCGCCGTCGGCGGTCACCATCTCGAAGGAGGCGACGTTGTCGCAGGTGAGGCCGAACCGGCGCGCCAGCCAGCCCATCCCGCCACCGAGGGTCAGGCCACCGACGCCGGTGTGCGAGACGTTGCCGGCCGTGGTGGCCAGCCCGTGCTGCTGCGCCTCGCGGTCGAGCGCGCGGAGCAATGCGCCTCCCTGCACGTGGGCTGTCCGACGCTCCGGGTCTATCCGCACGCCACCCATCGGGGTGAGGTCGATCATCAGCCCGCCATCCGGGACCGAGTGGCCGACCACGCTGTGGCCGCCACACTTCACGCCGATCTCGACGTCCAGCTCACGGGCGGTACGGATCGCCGTCACCACGTCCCGGGCGCTTGCGCAGCGGACGACCATGCGCGGCCGCCGGTCGATCATCGCGTTCCAGACGGTACGTGCGGTGTCGTACCCGGGTTCGCCCGGCAGAAGCACAATTCCGTCGAGCCGGTCTCGGATGGCGGCCGCGGCGGTGGTGTCAGTGGCCATGATGCCTCCAATTGCCTCAGCACCCTCGGCTCGGCGCCGTCGCGCGAGTTCGCCACGAGGCTACGCGCAGGGAGATTGCGGCGGCAAGGCCCCCGAGCACGCGAAAGGCCCGCAGTCGTTCGACTGCGGGCCCGTGATTTCGCGACGCGGCCTCGCTTCGCTCGGGCGCTCCTCAACCAGCGAGGTGGTTACTTGGCGGCGGCCTTCTCGGCGAGGGTTACTCCACCGGACAGCCACAGCGCGGGCGGCACCTCCCGTACCAGCACGCGGACACTCTGGCCCGGCGCACCCCACTCCTCAATGGCTGTGTGCACACGGCCCATCAGGTCGCGCAACTGCTCTTCGGTACGCCCTTCGGCGATGCTGATCTCAACGAGCGGCATTACGCCTCCTGCAGTTCGGACGAGTCGAGCGGACGACGGATCTGCTTCTGCGTCTGCACGCGCTGCGTGACGCCACCCCACATGTCGATCGACTTAGGGTGCAGCGGGTCGAAGGTGCGCGGCTGCCAAGTGGCGTCATCCTCGATCCGGCGCACGCCGTACGAGTACTCGTAGGTGAGCCCCTCCGGCCCCTTGAAGTAGAGGAATATCGCGGTGGACTGCGGGTGGCGGCCCGGGCCCTGCTCGATCTCGACGCCCTGCTCGAGCAGGAAGTTCCAGCTGCGCATCACGTCGTCGAGCGACTCGACCTGGAAGTTGATGTGGCAGAGCCCTGGCTCGCTGCCCTTGAACACGGCCAGCTTGTGGTGCACCGGGTCGAAGCGCATGAGCGCCGCCCAATCGCCGATCCAGTCGCTGATCTTGATATTGAAGAGCGAGCTCCACCACTCGTAGGCCGCCTTGACATCCGGCGCGTCGACGCAAAGGTGCCCGAACTCGATGATGCCGGCCTGCCGCCCCCAGTGCACCGTGTCGGCGTCGTAGACCTGGCCGACGACCAGGTCGAAGCGGTTGCCCCAGGGGTCGTCGAAGCTGATGAAACTGCTAACGCGGCGTGAGCGCGCCTCTTCGGTGGTGCCGCGCACGACCTTCACGCCCGCGAGCGTGAGTTCGGTCTCGGCAAGCCGCAGGGCGTCCTCGTCTTTCAGCGTGAGGCCGGAGCTGAGTACGCCCGCTTCACCCTCGACGAAGGCGAGGCAGTGGTGACGGTGGTCGGCGCGGAGGTAGTGCACGCCGTTGTCGTTGCCGGCGTACTGCATGCCGACGATGTCCACGGCGAAACGCACAGCCGCGTCGACATCCGCCGATCCTGATCGCACATACGCGATGTCGGTGATTTCGATCATCATTGACCCTTTCGGTAGGTGTTGGTGAGGTAGGTGTAGATCCTAGGCAGCAGTTCGGTGGCACGATCGCGCCACCAGGACTGTTCGTCGAGGGGCAGCGGATGCGGCGTGCCGGCACCGAGTGCGGCGAGGTTCAGCTGGGCTGTCTTCTCGAGCACCCACATCAGCGCGACAGCGTTGGCGATGTCGGGCCCGGTGGTCACCGCCCCGTTGCCGCGCAGGATGACCGCTGTTGATTCGCCGAGAGTCTCGCTCACGCGGCTGGCGCTATCCGCATCGCGGATCAGGCGGGAGTCCGGGTACACCGGCACCGTCTCGCCGAGGAACGAGCCGTGCCCGTTCAGCGCCAGCACGGGCTGGCCCGCCGCGACCAGAGCGGCGACGGCCGGGGGCTGAGCGCGGCAGATCGCGCCGACCTCGGGTCGCGCTTCGGCGATCGCGAGGTGGATCCAGGCTTCCTTCGGGGCGGCCGGCGGAAGCTCGGTGGCGTCCAGGCTGAGCTCCGGGTATTCGTCCTGGTCGGTGAGCAGCGAGAGAGGAACCGGCGGGGTGATAGTGAGAGCGTGCGCGGAGGAGCGCACTGACAGGTGGCCGAAGGCATCGGAGAGGCCGAACGCGGCGACAACGGCGCCGGCTTCGCGCAGCTCGGACGGGTGGTTCAGCGACATCTGCGTACCTCTCTACGACTCTGTAAAACGTTGTCAGCCTACATGTATGAATAGAAATGTCAATGTAGGAGTGTTTGTGCCTAAGATGAGGCCCATGTCCCTGCAGCATGCGGTGCTCGGCGTGCTTGAGGCACGCGAAATGAGCGGTTATGAGCTCACCCAGTTCTTTGAGGCGTCCGCCCGCTGGGTGTGGACCGCGCCGCAGAGCCAGATCTACCCCTTGCTGGCGAAGATGGCCAAAGAGGGACTGATTTCGGGCGAGGAACAGGTGCGCGGCAGCAAGCTGAAGCGCACCTCGTACTCGATCACCGAGGCGGGGCTGACCGAGCTGCGCCGCTGGCTGGCCGAGCCGCATAGCGAGCCGAGCGTGCGCGATCCGTTCCTGTTGCAGACCCTGTTTCTCGACACGATCCCCGCGGCCGACGCCGAGGCCGTGCTGCGCGCCCATATCGCAGAGGTGCGCGAGCGGCTCGAGCAATGGGCCGCGCACAGGGCACGCTTGGCTGCCATTGACACTCCGTTGATTCGGGAGCGACTGGCGCGTCGCGACCCGGCCGATCACGACCGAATCGTGCAGCTGAAGACGCATGTTTTCGACTACCTCATCGACACCGCGACGCATCGGATCGAGTGGGCTGAACAGGCGATCGAGATCGTGCGGCAGCCGACTCGTGTCTGACCGCGCGGCCGCGCCTCGCCCGGCTGACAGAATGAACGAGTGTCTGGCGTTCTAACGGGGTTCGGTGTCATCGCCGCCATCATCCTGGTCGGTTACATCGTCGGACGCAGCGGCGTCCTCGGCGTGCACGCCCAGCCCGTGATCGCCCGCACCGTGTTCTACGTGCTGTCCCCGTTCCTGCTGTTCACGGTGCTGGCCGACGCCTCGGTCGAGCAGCTGTTCTCTCCGCTGCTCGTGGTGTCGCTGATCGCCGCGCTGATCTGCTTCGCGCTTTTCGCGGTGGTGGCCGTGTTCGTCTGGAAGCGTCCGGTGCCGGAAGCGACCATCGGCTCCGTGGCAGCAGGCTACGTGAACGCCAACAACATCGGTATTCCAGTCTCGGTATATGTGCTCGGCGATGCGGCGTACTCCGCCCCGGTGGTCCTGCTGCAGCTCCTGGTGTTCACCCCGGTGATCCTCACCATCCTCGACGTGCGCACCGGCGGACGCACCACGGTTGCCCGGGTGCTGCTGCAACCGCTGCGCAACCCGATCATCATCGGATCGGCGCTCGGACTGATCGTCGCGCTCACCGGGCTGCAGCTGCCGGCCCCGGTGATGGAACCATTCCGACTGATCGGCGCCGCGGCGGTTCCGGTGATGCTGATCAGCTTCGGGATGTCGCTGCATGGCCAACGCATCCTGCAGGCGGGATCCGGTCGACGTGACGTGGTGCTGGCCTCGGCGATCAAGTTGGCGATCATGCCAGCCGTGGCGTGGCTGGTGGGACGTGTCCTGTTCGGGCTTGAGGGGCAGGCGTTGTTCGCGGTGGTGGTGCTGGCGGCGCTGCCCACCGCGCAGAACGTGTTCAACTACGCGCAACGCTATGACCGGGGCGTGATCATCGCCCGCGACACCGTGTTCATCACCACGTTCGGGTCGATCCTGGTGCTGCTGGCCTGGACGGCCCTGCTGCACTAGCAGGGCACTCTCACTCGGTGAGTAGGCGCTCAGCTGTCCAGTGCGCTCTGCACGTCGGTCTGTGAGAAGTCATCGCCCTTGAAAAGAAGGGGCTGTCCGCGGTCCTTGGCGAGGGCGTAGGCGAAACAGTCGCCGAAGTTGAGACCGGCCGGATGTCCACTGCCCTCGCCGAAATCGCGATACGCATCGCGAGCAATACGCGCCTGTTCGACGGTGACCGGTTCGATTCTGATCGAGGCCAGGCTCAGGAGGTCATCGAATGCCCGGCTCGCGATCGGGTCGTGGGAGCGGTCGACCACGATCGCCGCCTCGACGTAGTTCGCCGCCGACAGGAAGCTTGCCTCCGACCGGGCCAGCGCCCGAGCGTAGGTTGCAGCGTCCGGTTCCTGGCGCGCAATGGCGATCAGCGCAGAGGAGTCGACGATCATCGAGGCAGCCCGTGTTCGTCATAGAGCAGGTCGTCGACATCGCCGAAACTGTCGGGCCCGAGTCGGCCCGCGATCTCCCGGCCGACCGCGAGAATGCGCTCGGCCTTGTCCTCGGGCGCGTGTCGCCTCAATTCGTCGAGGCGGCGGTTGACAGCGTCTTCTACGGCGCGGGTTTGGCTCACCCCGGTGAGTCTGGCGAGTTCGCCTGGTGCACCGCCTCGTTCTTGATGTTGAGACTCATGTCTACCATTCTACCCGTGAGGGGTAGAGGTCTACCAGCTAGAAGATCATCGGGCGGTCATCGTCATCCTCGTCGATCGCCAGGTCGACCACGACGGGCACGTGGTCGCTCGGGGTGGTGCCCTTGCGCTCATTGCGGTGGATCGAGGCATCCGTCACCAGCTCGGCGAAGCCGGGCGAGCCGAGGATGAAGTCGATCCGCATGCCCTCATTGCGCGGGAACCGCAGCTGCTTGTAGTCCCAGTAGGTGAACAGCCCCTCGGGAACGTGCGGACGCACGACATCCTGCATGCCGATCTCGGCATATGAGGCGAACGCGGCGCGTTCCTCGGGTGAGACGTGGGTGCTGATGCCCTCGATCACGGTCGGGTCGCCGTTGTCCACGTCGGTGGGCGCGATGTTCCAGTCGCCCATCAGGGCGAGCGGCAGGCGCGGCTCGGCGGCCAGCCGCTCGATGGTGGCGGTGCGCAGCGCGTTCAGCCAGTCGAGCTTGTACGTGTAGTGCGGGTCGCCCAGCGCCCGCCCGTTCGGCACATACAGGCTCCACAGCCGCAGCTCTCCGACGGTGACGCCCATCGCGCGCGCCTCGATCGGCAGGTCGGGACCTTCCTCACCCTTCAGGAAGCCCGGCTGGTGCTCGAAGTGGGTGGCGACATCCGTCATCGGCAGCCGGCTGGCGAACGCCACGCCGTTCCACTGGTTGGTGCCGTGCGCGATGACCTCGTACCCGGCCTCCTCGAACAGCTGCACCGGGAACTGCTCCGGCTTGCACTTGATTTCCTGCATGCCGAGCACGTCGATGTCCTCGCGCACCAGCCAGTCCACGACACGGCCGGCGCGGGTACGGATCGAGTTCACATTCCAGGTGGCAACACGCATGCCTCAACGCTACCGGCGTCCCGGCACCGTCTCGGGCCAGCCGAGCGCGATGATCGCCAGCCAGATGCCCATCAGCACCAGTGAACCGTGCGGCCAATAGCCGAACAGAACTGTGCCGGCCACCGTCACCGGCAGTAGCAGCGCCAGCATCACCGCGGGCCAGGTCGGACGCATCCGCCGCAGCAAGGCAACGACCCCGCAGCAAGGCAACGACCCCGCAGGCAATCGCCAGCAATCCCATTAGCGCCAGCCCGAGCGCCTCGGCGCCCCACAGGCTGTTCCACGGTGCGGGCAGGGCGTGGGTGACGTAGCTGACCACCACGACCAGGGCGGTGAGCAAGGCGACCCAGTGCAACAAGGCTCCCAGGATGCCGAGGGTCCGGGTCGCCGGGCGAAGCGCCACGGCCAGCAGCAGGAAAGACGGCGCGACCGCTGCGCCGAACAGCGCGTAGTGGTCGGTCAGCCCGGCGCCATCGGCCGCGGCCCGCAGACCGTCGTAAACCGGCAGGTCGCTGAGCTGCCGGATCCACGGAGGCATCGCGCCATCCGTCGCCCACACCTTCAACTGCGGTGGCAGCAGGAAGAATGCCCAGGCGGATGCCGCCAACCCCGCCAGCGCGAACGGCCAACGATTGCGCCTGAAGGTAGTTGTCGTCATGGGCTCCCCGCCGAATCGCTAAAGTGAAGGACGTGACTGACGTACGGCAGCAGCTTATTGACTACATCGCAAGTGACGCCGTTTTCCACGGTGACTTCACCCTGACGAGCGGCAAGAAGGCGACGTACTACGTCGACATGCGCAAGGTGAGCCTCGACTACCGGGTCGCGCCGCTGATCGGCCAGGTGATGGTCGACCTGATCAAAGACATCGACGACGTATATGCGGTCGGCGGCATGACCATGGGCGCCGACCCGATCGCGGCCGCCATCCTGCACCAGGGTGCCAGCCTCGGCAGGAACTACCACGCCTTCGTCGTGCGCAAGGAGCCCAAGGACCACGGCCGCGGCAAGCAGGTGGAGGGCCCCGACCTCGCCGGAAAGCGCGTCATCGTGCTGGAGGACACCTCAACCACCGGCGGATCGCCGCTCGCCGCCATCGAGGCGCTGAAGAAGGTCGGCGCCGAGGTGGTGGGCGTCGCCGTGGTCGTCGACCGCAACACCGGCGCCCGCGAACGCATCGAAGCGGCCGGCTACCCATACTTCGCCGCGATCGGCCTGGCCGATCTGGGCCTGGACGGATGACCGACCGCACCGACCCCTCGCGAGAGCCACAGGACGGGGATCCCTCCGAACTGGACGACGTGTTCGGCGAGACGGCGTTCCGCGACTACAGCGACGAACCCGTGTTCACGCCGTCGCGGTCGACGCGACGGGAGTCTCAGCCGGGACGCCGCCAGGCCGAACCGGCCGAACCGGTCGGGCAGACGCAGGGCGGTTTCGGGCAGGCAGCGGACGGGAAACCGGATGTCGCCGCCCAGGGGCACGCGCCCATCCCCCGCAATCAGCAAATCCTGCTGTGGATCGCCGGCTCACTGGTGGCCGTGCTCGCCATCGTGGCGCTTTACTTCGTCGGAACCCGGCTGGGTGGCACTGACGAGCCGGCCGCGGTCGTGACGCCGAGCGCAACCGCCGAGCCAACCCCGACGTCCACGCCAGAGGCGCCCGCGGTCGGTCCGCTGCCGGCTGGCGTCTACGACTGGTCAGAACTGCTGGGCGGTGAGTGCATCGACCCGTACACCGATCCTTGGGCGGAGGAGTTCACCGTCGTCGACTGCGCCGTGCCGCATCCCGCGCAGTTGGTCGATCGGGGCACTTTCCCGATGGATGCCGCCAACCCGAGCTACCCGGGCGTCGACGGGTTGCAGACCCAGATCAACCTGCTCTGCAGCGCGCCCACCGTGATCGACTTCGCCGCGGCCGGCCAGTTCTCGGACATCCAGGTGCAGGCCAGCTACGCCGCGACCGCGGAGGAATGGGATGCCGGTCACCACGACTACTTCTGCTTCGCCACCCGCTCCTCCGGCGAGCCGCTGACCGTAAGCGTGGCGGTCCCGCAGCAGTAGTCGGCTGGCGATAGGCCGCTGAAGTCTGGCATTCGGTCGTTCATGGGCCGCTCGAACAACCAAACTCCAGACCTCACGGGAAAGTTGGCGCCGCGCGACCCAACCTGGCGGCTGGCCGCCCTTCCCTAGAGGTCGGAGTCGTACGGCTCGACCGCCAGCAGCTCGTGCACGCCGGAGAGCACCTCGTCGGGCCGGAACGGGTACCGCGCCATCTCGGCCTCATCGCTGATGCCGGTCATCACCAGGATGGTGTGCAGGCCGGCCTCGATGCCGGCGACGATGTCGGTGTCCATCCGATCGCCGATCATGCCGGTGTTCTCGGAGTGCGCGCCGATCCGGTTCATCGCCGAGCGGAACATCATCGGGTTCGGCTTGCCGACCACATACGGGTCCTTGCCGGTGGCCTTGGTGATCAGGGCGGCAATCGCCCCGGTTGCAGGCAAAGGTCCCTCAGCGCTGGGCCCCGTGGCATCCGGATTCGTCACGATAAAGCGAGCGCCGTTGATAATCAGCCGGATCGCCTTGGTGATCGCTTCGAACGAATAGTTGCGGGTCTCGCCGACCACCACGTAGTCGGGGTCGGTCTCGGTCATGATGAAGCCGGCCTCGTGCAGCGCGGTGGTGATTCCCGCCTCGCCGATGACGAAGGCGGATCCGCCGGGCATCTGCGAGGCGCAGAAGTCGGCGGTGGCGAGCGCGGAGGTCCAGATCGACTCTTCGGGAACGTCGAGCCCGGATGACCGCAGCCGGGCGCTCAGGTCACGCGGCGTGAAGATGGAGTTGTTGGTCAGCACCAGGAACGGCGTGCCGTCGTTTCGCCACTGCTGAATCAGCTCTTGGGCGCCGGGCAGGGCACTGTTCTCGTGTACCAGCACGCCGTCCATGTCGGTCAGCCAACACTCGATCTCGCCTCGGTTTCGCATGCCGCAATCCTAGGCGGGCGATATTGACGACCCGTGAAGCGTCAGGACTGCTCGATGACCCGCTCACCTTCGCCGAGCGGGGCCTCGAACCCGGCGAGATAACGATCGAGCAGCTCCTCGGACACGGACACTGCGTTGGCGCCGGTCAGCTGGTTCCGCCGCGCGAGCCGTCGTCGGAGGATCTCGGCGGGCACCCGCAGGTAGACCAGCTCCCACCTGCCGCCGCCCTGTTCGATGAGCGCCTTGTAGCGATCCCTCGTGGTCTTCTGCCAGAAGCTGTAGTCCAGCACCGCGGATCGCCCGCCGGCGAGCAGCCGCAGCAGTTCACCGTCGAGCATCCGTTGGGCCGCCCTCTTGTGCTCTTCGTATACGGCGGCATCCAGCTCGGCGCCGTCCCTGCCGACCGCCGCCCAGATCGCCTCATCAATGGACAGGCGCACGAAGCCTCGCTGTTCGAGGGCGGTCGCATAGGTGGTCTTCCCCGACCCGGCGACACCGCACATCATCACGACGGTCGGGCGGGCCGGATCGATGTCCGGGATGTCGCGGTCCAAGGCATCCACGCGACGAGGTTATCGCGCAGGGCCCATCGCGGCCTCCGGCCTCAGCCCAGCGTGACCACCTCGGCCGAGCCCAGGCGCGACCGCATCACCTCGATGGCGTCGGGGTTCGCGTCGACCAGCATGAACCGCCGGCCGAGCTTGCCGGCAACCGCGCCGGTGGTGCCGCTGCCGGCGAAGAAGTCGAGCACCCAGTCGCCGGGAGCGCTTGAGGCCTGCACGATGCGACGCAGCACGCCCTCGGGCTTCTGCGTGGCGTAGCCGGTCTTCTCTTTACCTGTCGGCGACACGATCGTGTGCCACCAGACATCCGTCGGCAGCTTGCCGCGCTCCGCCTTCTCCGGCGTCACCAGGCCGGGCGCCATGTACGGTTCCCGGTCGACCGCCTCGTTGTCGAAGTAGTACGTGGCCGGGTTCTTGACATAAACCAGGATCGTGTCGTGCTTCGACGGCCAGCGCTTGGTGGCGCGGGCGCCGTAGTCGTATGCCCAGATGATCTCGTTCAGGAAACACTCCCGGCCGAACAGCGCGTCGAGCACCACCTTGGCGTAGTGCGCCTCGCGGTAGTCCAGGTGCAGGTAGAGCGTGCCCCGGTCATCGAGCAGGCGCCAGGCCTCGAGTAGCCGCGGCTCCAGGAACTCCCAGTAGTCGGCGAACGAGTCGTCGTAGCCGTACAGGGTGCCCTTGATGGTGTCGTAGCTGCGGCCCTTGAACCCGACGCGGGTGCCGGTGGCGCTGCGCACGGTCGTGATCGTCTGCCGCTTTTGCGGCCGGCCGGTGTTGAACGGCGGGTCGAGATAGATCAGACGAAAGGATGCGTCGGGCAACTGTTCGAGCGCCGGCAGGTTATCGCCGTGCACGATGAGGTCAGGGCCATCGTTTGTCCAGTTCAGCCCGTTCACGAACTCGACCTTAACAGGCCTGCGGGAGCCGGACAGACACCTCCGATAGGCTCTCGGTGTTTGCCGCCGGTGTTTGCCGCCGGTGAGGGAAGCTCCGAGGAATTGAATGTCTGACACGTCGCTACGGCCCCGCCGAAGCAAGCGGGGTGCCTCCAAGGCGGCCTCGAAGCGGGGTGCGTCTGGGCGGCGTCCGTCGCGCGCGCTGGGCGTGGTCGGAGTGCTCGGCGAGCTGCTGATCACCGCGGGCGTGCTGGTGTTCCTCTTCCTCGGCTGGTACTTCGGCGTGCACGACGCGCAGCAGCGGGCCGAGCAGAACGAGACCGCCGCGGCGATGAGCGACCAGTGGACGGTTCCCAAGCCCACCGCCGCACCGGAGCCCGAACCGGCAGTGGTACCGGCGCCGGAGTTCGGCGAGGGCTACGCGGTGCTGAAGGTTCCGCGCTTCGGCAGCGACTACGCGACGGTCATCGCCGAAGGAGCCGTGCTCAGCGTGCTCGAGCAGCACATCGGGCACTTTGAGGGCACCGCGCAGCCCGGCGAGATCGGCAACTTCGCCGTGGCAGGGCACCGCACCACCTGGGGCAGGCCGCTCAACCTCATCCACGAACTCGTACCGAACGACGCGCTCGTGGTGGAAACTGCGGACGGCTGGTACACCTACCGCTACCGGTCCGGCGAGATCGTCAAACCGCAGGCGACGGACGTGCTGCTCCCTGTCCCCCGCCAACCCGGCGTCGAACCCACCGAAGCGATGATCACGCTGGTCGCGTGCCATCCGATGTTCTCAGCCAGGGAGCGCTTCATCGGCTACGGCGCCCTCGAATCATTCACGCCACGCGTCGACGGGCCGCCCGCCTCGCTCGCCGCCCCGGACGGAGCCTGACATGTACGCCGCTCTCTTCAAAGTCCTGCCCGGCCCGCTGTGGCTGCGCATCCTGCTGGCCATCGTGCTGGTCGCCGCGGTGGTGGCGGTGCTGTTCTTCTGGGTGTTCCCGGCGATCCTGCCGTTCATCGAGCCTCTAATGACGCCAGATCCGACGATCGTCGGCTGAGCGGTCGGCACCTCTTCGTCCGGCGCGGGCTCATCGGACGGACTTTCTCTCCCCCCCAATCTGGGCGCCACGGATAAACGCAGATCCGCACGGAAGCACGGTACGCGGGCGCGAATCTCCGGACCATCCCCCCGTAACCCCAGAACTGGGGGCCGCGAGTGCGCGAGGGATACCGGCGCCTGACCCATACTCATTGACGGCCAGCGCCGGAGTAAAGCCTGCGCGGCCGCAGCCCTTTCGCTACACAATCCAGGAGAACCACCGCATGGCTAGAGAAACCCGTTTCAGCTTCGACGGCGGCGCCGCCACCTACTTCGGGACCGCAATCCTGGGTCTACTCGTCACCGTATGCACCCTCGGCATCTGCTACCCGTTCGCGCTTGTCCTCAACGAACGCTGGCGCGCGAAGCACACCTTCATTGACGGTCAGCAGCTCGTGTTCACGGGCTCGGCCACCGGCCTGTTCGGGCTGTGGATCAAATGGTTCCTCCTGAGCCTCATCACCGCCGGCATCTACCTGTTCTGGGTCGGTCCTCGCATCCAGCGTTGGGTGACGGTGCACACTGAGTTCGCGAAGCCTGTCGCACCGCTGCAGTCGTGGTCAGCGGGCCAGCCGGCCCAGGCGCAGCCGGTTCTCGCGGAGCCGCAGTCGCAGATCTCGGTCACCGCTTAGGCAGCAGCATGGAAGCGCCTTGTCGAACCTTCACGGTTTGGCGGGGCGCTTCTGTCGTCCGGTCAGCTGACTGGCCCTCGATACCGCGTAACGTCGAACCGTGACTGATATGCCCGTTGACAACTCCACACACGACCGCCCCGGCACTCACGAACTGAGTACCCACGGCGTGGGGCCCTGGCCCGGTGACTGGCCGGCGGACGAGCACTACGACCCGGACCTGCTGCGCGACGGCGACACCCGCAACGTGATCGACCGCTACCGGTACTGGCGGATGGAAGCCATCGTCGCGGATCTCGATCAGCACCGGCATCCGTTCCATGTCGCGATCGAGAACTGGCAGCACGACATGAACATCGGCTCGATCGTGCGCAGCGCCAACGCGTTCGGCGCCGACACCGTGCACATCATCGGCCGCCGTCGCTGGAACAAGCGCGGCGCGATGGTCACCGACCGCTACCAGCACGTGATGCATCATCCGGATGTCGCCGACTTCGTCGTCTGGGCCCGCGCGCAGGGGCTGCCGATCATCGCCATCGACAACGTGCCGGGCAGCGTGATCATCGAGACGTTCCGGATGCCGGAATCCTGCGTACTGCTGTTCGGCCAGGAGGGCCCCGGCCTGTCGCCGGAGGCGATCGCGGCCTCCGACGCCGTTCTGGAGATCAGCCAGTTCGGCTCCACCCGGTCGATCAACGCGTCGGCCGCGGCGGCCGTCGCGATGCACGCCTGGGTGATGCAGCACGTGTCGTTCCCGCGCGGCTGAGCGGTGACCCGCCCGGCAATCGCCTGAGCCTCGCGAGCACCGGGATCCGTTGACCCGGCCGCCCCGCCGGTCTAGCGTGTGCGGCATGAACATCTCGGTCATTGGGACCGGTGCCGCGGGCCAATTCCTGGCGGCGGCATTGAGCCAGGCCGGCCACACCGTCGTCGTCGGCACGCGCGAGCCGGAGCAGACGCTCGCGCGCACCGAGGGTTCAGTCACGGGCGCCGGCCCATTCAAGGAATGGCACGCCGACCATCCAGAGATCCCGGTTGTCACGCTGGCCGAAGCCGGCGCGCACGGCGACCTCGTGGTCAACGCCACCGCCGGCACCGCGTCGGTCGAGGCGCTGCGGGCGGTCGGGTCGCTGGACGGCAAGATCATCATGGATGTCGCCAATCCGCTGGACTACTCCCGCGGCTTCCCGCCGTTCCTCTCGGTCTGCAACACGGACAGCCTCGCGGAGCAGCTGCAGCGCGAATTTCCGGCCGCCCGGGTGGTCAAGGCGCTGAACACCGTTAACCACGTGCTGATGGTCGATCCGCAGCGGCTGCCGGCACCGCACAACGTCTTCATCGCCGGCGACGACGCGGCGGCCAAGGCGGAGGTCGCCGGGCTGCTCCGGCAGTTCGGCTGGCCGGAGGACGACATCATCGACCTCGGCGGTCTCGTGGCGGCGAGGGCGCTGGAGATGTTCCTGCTGCTCTGGGTCGACCTCATGCAGGCCACCGGAACCTGGGACTTCAACATCCGGATCGTGCTCGGAGGGCAGTCCGCGTCCTGACGCGCCGGGTGCCGGATGCCCGGTGCTGGGGCTACGGTGGGGGCATGACTGAGATCACCGACGATCTGCCCGCCCGCCTGCTGCGCGAAGAGCACAACAGCTGGCGCGCCCTGTGTGAGGGCCGTGCCGGTGCCCACTTCCAGCGCGAGATGACCGCTGACGGAGTGATGGTGTTGCCCGGTCTCGTCGGCGGGCGAGACGAGGTGGCCGCGTCGTTCACCGGTGCGCCGCCGTTTGAGACGTACGAGATACGCGAACCCCGCGTCATCCGTCTCGGAGATCATGCCGGCATGCTCGTCTACCGTGCCGTTGCGACCAGCGGTGGGCAGCCGGTGGAAATGCTGGTCAGCACCACCTATGTCTGGGAAGACGGCGGCTGGAAGATCGCGGCGCACCAGCAGACGGCGGCGTAGGCGGGGGCCTCCCCGACAAAGGCTCAGCGACCCTTCGGTAGACTGAGGTGTAATCCCCACCGATCTGAAGGGATCCCCCCATGCCAGCAATCGTTATCGTCGGCGCCCAATGGGGCGATGAGGGCAAGGGAAAAGCCACCGACCTGCTCGGCGGCCGCATCGACTACGTCGTCAAGTTCAACGGCGGTAACAACGCCGGGCACACCGTCGTGGTGGGCAACGAGAAGTACGCGCTGCACCTGCTGCCATCCGGCATCCTCACGCCCGGCGTCATCCCGGTCATCGGCAACGGCGTCGTCGTCGACATCGAGGTGCTCTTCGACGAACTCACCGCCCTGAGCGCCCGTGGCGTCGACGTCTCGAAGTTGCTGGTTAGCGCGAACGCGCACGTCATCACCCAGTACCACCGCACGCTCGACAAGGTCACCGAGCGCTTCCTCGGCAAGCGCCAGATCGGCACCACCGGTCGCGGCATCGGCCCGACATACGCCGACAAGATCAACCGCGTCGGCATCCGCATCCAGGACATCTTCGACGAGAACATCCTGCGGCAGAAGGTCGAGGCATCCCTCGATCAGAAGAACCACCTGCTCGTGAAGGTGTTCAACCGTCGCGCCATCACCGTCGACGAGATCGTCGACGACCTGCTGAGCTACGTCGAGCGGCTGCGCCCGATGGTCGCCGACACGTCGCTTGAGCTGAACCGGGCTCTGGATGCCGGAAAGACCGTGTTGTTCGAGGGCGGCCAGGCCACCATGCTCGACGTGGACCACGGCACCTACCCGTTCGTCACCTCGTCGAACGCCACCTCGGGTGGCGCGGCAACCGGATCCGGTGTCGCCCCGAACCGCATCGACCGGGTGATCGGCATCGTCAAGGCGTACACCACCCGCGTCGGAGCCGGCCCGTTCCCGACCGAGCTGCACGACGAGTCGGGCGAGTTCCTGCGCTCAGCCGGCTTCGAGTTCGGCACCACCACCGGCCGCCCGCGCCGCACCGGCTGGTACGACGCCCCGATCGCCCGATACTCGGCGCGCATCAATGGCGTAACCGACTTCGTGCTCACCAAGCTCGACATCCTGAGCGGCCTGGAGAGAATCCCGGTCTGTGTCGCCTACGACGTCGACGGCGTGCGCCACGACGAGGTGCCGGTGTCGCAAAGCGACTTCCACCACGCGAAGCCGATCTACGAGGAGTTCCCGGGCTGGTCCGAAGACATCAGCGGGGCGCGTACCTTCGAGGACCTGCCGAAGAACGCCCAGGACTACGTCATCGCCCTGGAGAAGATGAGCGGCTCGCGCATCTCGGTGATCGGGGTCGGCCCCGACCGTGACGAGATCATCGTGCGGCACGACCTGGTCGACTAGCGCGCCCGAGCTCCTGGCTTGCGGTGAACGCCGCCTGCTCGCGGTGAACGCCGCCTCCCGCGGTGAACGCCGCGAAAACGGACGAGCGCCGCTGCCACGTCAGCGGCGCTCGTCCGTTTCTCCGGCGCTCGCGCCCGTCGAGTACTGGCTCACGCGAGGACCGGCTCAGACGATGCTGAAGCCCTCGGGCAGCTGACCACGACCGGTGAGAGCGAACAGGACGTCCCGGCCCTTGCCCTTGGCCACGGCGATGCGTGCCGCCATCGCGGCAGAGTCGGACACCGCCTTCTCGGGCAGCTGATGCGACAGCCCGGTGGCAAGGCACAGGTCCATGGTGTGCACCACCAGTTCGAAGATGCGGGTGCGCAGGTACTGGTCCAGCGTGATGCCCATGCCGCCGATGGAGACCAGGCGCCCGGGAGGCTGCTCCGCGATCAGCGCGTCGGTGCGGTCGTGCAGGTCGACAAGCTGAGCGACGGGGTCGTCGCCGAGCCACTCGCCCGCCTCGACACCGCGAGCCGCGACCGACGCATGGTCGGTGTACTGCTCGAATACGGTCGTGTAATAGGTCTCGGCATCCGGAATCGACACCACTCCCGGTTCGTCGGCGTGAAGGTAGTTCTCTACCGTCAACATGGCCCGCGCCGTATGGCCGACCAACCCGCGAACATCCCATACACCCAGGCCGGCCGCCTGCCACTGGTCGGGCGCGATCGAGCCCACCACGGAGATAAAAGCGCTGCCGGACTGGCTGAACAACTGTGCTTCACCCATGGCTCCATCGTCGCATCTATTCGAGGAGGCATTTGACGCTTCCTCCGCTCCCCACGAGCGGTCACCAATCCCTCGACATGGACTTGCTATCCGCAGGTCCTGAGGTGTTCACGTGCGATTCACGGACGGGCTGCACGATGTGCCGATGACCGCCGTGCGTCCCGACCTGTCGCCTCTCGACGGTCGCTACATCCGCCTCGAACCGCTGACCGAAGCGTTGCTTCCCGAGCTGTGGCGCGTGATCGGTCAGCCGAGCGTCTTCGCCGGCGGATTCGGCGGCGGCGCGGCGGGATTGCGCGATACCGAACCCGGCTTCGTCGACTGGGCGCGCAGCTACTTTCCCTGGCAGCGCGGCAACGTCTACGCCGTCTTCGTGCAGGGCGGACCGTACGACTCCCACCTGGTCGGCACCACCTCGCTCAGTGACTTCGACCTCGCCAACGAGCACAGCCATCTCGGCTGGACCGCCTTTGACCCGCGCGTCTGGGGCACTCAGGTGAACGCCGAGGCGAAACAGCTGCTGCTGCGGCTCGCGTACACGCATGGCTTCGGACGCGTGAAAATCCAAGCGGATGCCGCAAACCTGCGCTCCCGCGCGGCGATCGAACGCCTCGGAGCCCGCTTCGAGGGCATCCACCGTCGCGACCGCAAGCGGCCCGACGGCAGCTGGCGCGACACCGCGGTGTACTCGATCCTGACCGACGAGTGGCCCGAGGTGGCCGCGTCGTTGGAGCAGCGCCTGGAGCGGTTCGGCGCGCAGCCGGTGCTGTTCCGGGCGGGCGGGCTCGAGGCATCCGCTTAGGGGGCTCGCCTCGACTCCGCACTCTGGCAGGCGAGCGTCGATGTTTGGCGGAGAACTGTCGCTGGCTACCGATAGCGTCGACACGTGAAGTCATCGTCGAACCTCTCCATCGGCCTGCAGTTCCTCGGAATGGGGCTGATTTGGGGTGCCAGCTTCCTGTTCATGAAGGTGGCGCTCGAGGGTGTCAGCTACGGGCAGGTGGCGTGGTCGCGAGAGGTTCTGGGCGCCCTGGCGCTCGCCGTGGTGATGCTGCTGTCGCGGCAGCGCCTCCCGCGCGACCGCACGCTGTGGCTGCACTTCACCGTGCTCGGCGTGACGAACTGCGTGCTACCGCACCTGCTGTTCGCGTGGGGTGAGCAGTACGTGTCGTCCGGGCTCGCCAGCATCTACAACGCGGTGACGCCGATCATGACCGCGCTCGTGGTGACCCTGGGCTTCCGGGTCGAGAGCTTGTCGCGACGCCAGATCGGCGGCATCCTGATCGGCATCTTCGGGGTGCTGATGATCATCGGCCCCTGGCAGCACACGGCGCTGACCGGTGAGCTGTGGGGACAGCTGGCCTGCCTCGGCGCCACCGCCTGCTACGGCTTCAGCTTCGGCTACAACCGCAAGTTCGTGGCGAAGCACAAGGTTCCCGGAACCACCCAGGCCTTCATGAACATCGGCATGGCCGCCGTGGTCATGCTGCTGCTCACCCCCGTGCTGGCTTGGCAGCCGGTCGTGCTTGACTGGCGAGTCGTCGGCAGCCTCGTACTGCTGGGCGCCCTCGGCACTGGCATCGCCTACGTCTGGTTCTACAACGTGCTCGAGGCCTGGGGACCCACCAGCACGTCGACGGTCACCTACGTCACCCCGGTCGTCGGAGTGGCCCTCGGCGCCGTGCTGCTCGGCGAGACCTTCAGCTGGCACGAGCCCGTCGGCGCGGTGCTCGTGCTGCTCGGCATCCTGCTGACCCAGCGCAAACCGCGGGCCAGGGTGCCAGAGCCGGCGGCCATCGAGCGCGCCTAAGCCCGGCAGCCGACCGCACCTGCCGGCAGCCGACCACGCCCGGCGGCTGGTGCTGTCGGACCCGACACCACCGGTCAATTAGGCTCGACCCATGGCATTGGAAGAGCGCGCGCCCCTCGATGAACTGGCCAGGATCCGCAAGAGCATCGACAATATCGATGCGGCGCTCATTCACATGCTGGCCGAACGGTTCCGCTTCACCCAGCAGGTCGGCCTGCTGAAGGCGCGCCATCACCTGCCGCCGTCCGACCCCGATCGTGAGCGCCTTCAGATCGCGCGGCTGCGGGCGCTCGCCGAGGAGGCGCAGCTCGACCCCGCGTTCGCCGAGAAGTGGTTCAACTTCGTGGTGGCCGAGGTCATCCACCACCACGAGCAAATCGCGGCCAACGGCGAGAGCGAGTAACCCCGCGGGGGCTAGAACCCGAAGCTGACCACCGGCGGCACGCTGCCGGCGAGCATCCGCTCCAGCACGAACAGCTCGTGCGGAACCACCGGCGTCGGCAGCGCGTCCAGTGGGAACCAGCGCAGATCGGCGGCCTTGGTCTCCTGCAGCACCGGCTCACCGCCCCATACCCGGCATTCGAAGAAGAAGTCGACCCGCTCGTCGATCAGCTGGTGGCCGTCGTGGGTGCGGTGCATGGCGGTCAGCGGCACCAGATCGGCGGATGCCACGGAGATCCCGAGCTCCTCGGCCGCCTCCCGGCGGGCGGCGTCGAACACCGACTCGTTATGCTCCACGTGGCCGGCCGCCCCGGCCGCCCAGTATTCGTCGAAGTAGCCGGTGTCGCGCCGCAGCTGCAGCAGAACCTCATCGCCGCGCCGCAGGAACAGGTACGCGGCAGGCACCACCTGAAAGCGCTCAACCATGCGACATCCGCTCTAAATATGGGTTGAGGTCTGGGCTTTGGTTCTTCACCGGCTCGATGAAGGACCAAAGCCCAGACCTCACGGTCAACTACTGGCCGACGACGGCGCCGAACGCGGCGGCCAGCGGCGCGCGGTGCGTGGCGCGCAGCTCGTCGACGGTCAGCGTGAACTCGTCCTGGATCTCGAGCGAGGCGGATGCCGCGTCGGTGACGCCGATTCGCAGCACGGGGTAGCCGCGGCCCTCGCACAGCCCGCGGAACTTCACGTCGTCCTCGCGGGGCACCGACACGATGACGCGGCCGGTGGACTCGCTGAACAGCGCGGTCGCGGCGTCCACTCCGTCGCGCTCCATGATCTCGGTCAGCCAGACGCGGGCGCCGACGCCGAAGCGCATCACGCTCTCGGCGAGGGCCTGGCCGAGGCCGCCGTCGGCGAGGTCGTGCGCGGAGCCGATGAGCGATTCGCGGGCGCCGGCCGAGATCAGTTCGGCCAGATCCTTCTCGCGGGACAGGTCGACGGCCGGCGGGCGTCCGCCGAGGTGGTCGTGGATGACGCCGGCCCAGGCCGAGCCGTCCAGCTCGAGCGCGGTGGTGCCGAGCAGGTAGATGTTGTCGCCCTCGTCCTGCCAGCCGGACGGGATGCGGCGGGCCACGTCGTCGATCACGCCGAGCACGCCGACCACCGGGGTCGGGAAGATCGGCACGTCGCCGGTCTGGTTGTAGAACGACACGTTGCCGCCGGTGACGGGGATCTCAAGCTCGAGGCATCCGTCGGCCAGTCCGTCGACGGTCTCGCTGAACTGCCACATCACCTCGGGGTTCTCGGGAGAGCCGAAGTTCAGGCAGTCCGACACGGCGACCGGGGTGGCGCCGGTGACGGCGACGTTGCGGTACGCCTCGGCGAGGGCCAGCTTGGCGCCCTGGCGCGGGTCGAGCTGGCAGTAGCGGCCGTTGGCGTCGGTGGCGACGGCGAAACCGAGGCCCGACTCCTCGTCGACGCGAACCATGCCGCCGTCGTCGGGGAAGCTGAGCGCGGTGTTGCCGAGCACGTACTTGTCGTACTGGTTGGTGACCCAGCTCTTGTCGCCGAGGTTCGCCGAGCCGAGCAGGCGCAGGAACTGGTCCCGCAGCTCGTCCGAACTGGTCGGCCGGGGCAGCCCGGCGGCCGAAGACGCCTGCAGCGCGTCAAGCCAGGTCGGGTAGGCGACCGGACGGTCGTAGACCGGGCCGTCGACGGCCACGGTGCGCGGCTCGACGTTGACGATCTCTTCGCCGTGCCAGTCGATGATCAGCCGGCCGGTGTCGGTCACTTCGCCGAGCACCGAGGTCTCGACATCCCACTTGGCGACGACCGCGAGGAAGGCGTCCAGCTTCTCCGGGCGGACGATGGCCATCATCCGCTCCTGGCTCTCGGACATCAGAATCTCTTCGGCGGTGAGCGACGGGTCGCGCAGCAACACCTTGTCGAGCTCGATGAACATGCCGCCGTCGCCATTGGAGGCGAGTTCGGATGTCGCGCAGCTGATGCCGGCGGCGCCGAGGTCCTGAATGCCCTCCACCAGCTCCTGCTGGAACAGCTCGAGGCAGCACTCGATGAGCACCTTCTCGGCGAACGGGTCGCCGACCTGCACCGCGGGGCGCTTGGTCGGTCCGCCGTCGGCGAAGGTGTCGGAGGCGAGGATGGATGCCCCGCCGATGCCGTCGCCGCCGGTGCGGGCACCGAACAGCACGACCTTGTTGCCCGGGCCGCGGGCGTTCGCCAGGTGCAGGTCTTCGTGCCGCAGCACGCCGACCGCGAGCGCGTTGACCAGTGGGTTGCCCTGGTAGATCGGGTCGAAGTAGGTCTCGCCGCCGATGTTCGGCAGGCCGAGGCAGTTGCCGTAGAAGCTGATGCCCGAGACCACGCCGTGCGCCACACGGGCGGTGTCGGGGTGGTCGATGGCGCCGAAGCGCAGCGCGTCCATCACGGCGACCGGGCGGGCGCCCATCGAGATGATGTCGCGCACGATGCCGCCGACGCCGGTCGCGGCGCCCTGGAACGGCTCGATGTAGCTGGGGTGGTTGTGGCTCTCGATCTTGAAGGTGACGGCCCAGCCCTCACCGACATCCACGACGCCGGCGTTCTCGCCCATGCCGACCATGAGGTTCTTCTTCATGGCGGGCGTGACCTTCTTGCCGAACTCACGCAGGTACTTCTTCGAGCTCTTGTATGAGCAGTGCTCGCTCCACATCACCGAGTACATCGCCAGCTCACCCGAGGTGGGACGGCGGCCGAGGATCTCGCGGATCTTCAGATACTCGTCTTCCTTGAGGCCGAGCGCGCCGTATGGCTGCTCTTTCTCGGGGGTGACGGCGGCGTTCTGAACGGTGTCAGCGACAGCGCGGGAAGGGGAGGTGGATGTGTCGGTCACGAGTGGCGAACTCCAAGAGAAAAGCGGATGCCGGACTGCCCAAGTCTACCGGCGGCCCACCTGCAAGATGCCCCAGCGCTCGTGGATGCCATACTCGGCGCATGGCCACTCACAGCGCAGAGGTTGACGCCTGGTTCGAGTCCTACTCCAATCCGCAGCGGGAGCTCGTCATGGCGGTTCGGGATGCGGTGCTCGACGCCGATGATCGGGTGAGCGAGGTGATCAAGTGGCAGGCGCCGACCTTCGTGTACCGCGGCAACATCGCCTCGTTCTACCCGAAGTCGACCAAGCACGTCAGCCTGATGTTCCACAGGGGAGCGTCGCTGCCCGACCCCGACGGGTTGCTGGAGGGCGAGGGCGACGTGTCCCGGGTCGCGAAGTTCCTCGATGCTGACGACCTCGAGCGCAAGCGGGGGTCGCTGCAGGGTCTGATCCGCGCGTGGATCGCCGCGCAGGACGCCTGAGGTGCCTGAGGCGCCTGCACTCGCCAGCGACGTGAGCGTCGAAAGTCCGCGACATCCGCTCGACCGGAAAGAATGGCAGACATGAGCTCAGCCCTGCTTGCCCTGACCGAGATGCCGTCGCCGCAGTACGTGATGTCCGCCGACGGACGCCGGATCGCGACCTACCTGTGGGGCGAGGAAGATGCCCCGGTAGTGATGTGCGTGCACGGGTTCGCCTCGAGCAGCCGAGACAACTGGGCGAACACAGGCTGGGTGCGGGATCTGACGCGGGCCGGGTTCCGGGTGCTCGCGGTCGACCAGCGCGGCCACGGCGCGAGCGACAAACCGCATGAAGCGACCGCCTACGGCATGGACACGCTCGTGAACGACCTGGTGACCGTGCTCGACACCTACATGCTCGACACCGTGCACTACGCCGGGTATTCGCTCGGCGGGCGCGTCGGCTGGCAGCTCGCCGTGCTTCTTCCGCACCGCATCGACCGGGCGGTGCTCGGCGGCATCCCCGACGGCCGTCCGCTGGCGAGGCTGCAGCTCGATCAGGCACGTGCCTACGCCGAACACGGCACCCCGGTCGAGGATCAGGTCACGCTCAACTACTGCACGGTCGCCGAGCGCGTCGCCGGCAACGACCTGCGGGCGCTGATCGCGCTCGCCGAAGGAATGCGGTTCGCCGACTCTGACCCCGATCCGGCAAGCCCGCCGCAGCAGCAGATCCTGTTCGCGACCGGCAGCGAAGACGCGATCCTCGCGCAATCGCGCCGACTCGCGGATGCCGCACCCCACGGCTCCTTCGTCGAACTACCCGACCGGCATCACTTCAACGCGCCGGGGTCGCGGGTGTTCCGGGAATCGGCGGTGGAGTTCTTCACCGCCGGGCGTTAGGCGCTCTCGAGCTCGGCGATCACGATCTTCTTCTGCTGCATGAACACCTGCATCTGTTCGGGCCGACGGATCAGCTCGCCCATGTTCGCCGGGATGATCTGCCAGCTCAGCCCGAACTGGTCCTTGCACCAGCCGCACTGCTCGGATTCGGGCACGTGCGACAGCTTCGACCAGTAGTAGTCGATCTCGTCCTGGTCCTTGCAGGACACGATGAAGGAGACCGCCTCGGAGAGCGTGAAGATCGGTCCGCCGTCGAGGCAGACGAAGTCCACCCCGTTCAAGGTGAACTGCCCGTTGATCACCTTGCCCGACATCCCGACGAAGTGTTCGTCGAGCGACTCGTCGGGATACTCGTCGATTGAGATGATTCGCGAGTTCGGGAACACATCAACGTAGTACGTCATCGCCTCGCGAGCCTGGTTGTCAAACCACAGGCAAGGCTGGATCGGTGAGAGCTCGGCCATCGAAAGACTCCTTGTTCGACCAATGCGTCGCAGCCCACGCTAAGCCCGAACTGGAAAACCGTCGAGGGGTTGCCTCCGTTACGCGCCCCACTCGCTGGGCGGGCCAGCGACCAGCATGCCCGCGACCACGCCGACGACAGCGACCACGAACACGGTGCCGAGCAGGATCGGCCGGCGCAGCATCCAGCGCACCAGACCGTCGATGACGGAGCGGTCGCGCGGGTCGTCGGATTTCTCGATGCGCCAGCTGCCCTCAAGGCGACCGGTGCGCTCCAGCCAGCGGTCGAACGGGACGGTGGCGTAGGGAACGATCGCGGTGGCGACCGCGCCCGCGATCAGCGGGAAGCCCCAGCGCTGGTTGATCCCCACCAGCACCGCGGTCGCCGCGTAGGCGATGAACACGAAGCCGTGCGCGAGCCCGGCGGCGAAGCTGAACGGGGTGTCGATGCCGGCCGCATACTTCAACAGCATGCCGACGATCAGCAGCTTCCAGGTGACCGCTTCCGCGATCGCCAGCGTGCGGTAGAACAGCCGCGGGGTGAGTCGGGTGCGCGGGGTGGTCAGGCTCACGCCGACAGCAGTGAGTTCTGGATGACGCTCACGAACATGGCCAGCCCGTCGGTGCCGGAGGACATCGCCTCGGGCGTGTTCGGGCCGAAGCCCTCCTCGACGGCGTGCTCGGGGTGCGGCATCAGGCCGACCACGTTGCCGCGCTCGTTCCGGATGCCGGCGATGTCGTTCAGCGACCCGTTCGGGTTCACGTCGAGGTAGCGGAAGACGACCTGACCCTCACCCTCGATGCGGGCCAGCGTCTCGGCATCCGCAATGAAGCCACCCTCGCCGTTCTTCAACGGGATGGTGATCTCTTGACCCTCGCTGTAGGCGGTGGTGAACGCGGTGGAGGTGTTCTCCACCCGCAGTTTCTGGTCGCGGCAGATGAATGAGCCGTGGTCGTTGCGCACCAGGCCGCCGGGCAGCAGGTGTGACTCGACCAGGATCTGGAAGCCGTTGCAGATGCCCAGCACGGGCATGCCGGCGTTCGCGGCGCTGACCACCTCGGCCATGATCGGCGAGTGGGCGGCGATGGCTCCGCAGCGCAGGTAGTCGCCGTAGCTGAACCCGCCGGGCAGCACGATCGCGTCGACGCCCTGCAGGTCGTGGTTGCCGTGCCAGAGGGGCACGGCGTCGCCGCCGGCCAGGCGCACCGCGCGCTGGGCGTCGCGGTCGTCGAGGGAGCCGGGGAAGGTGATGACGCCGACGCGCATTACGCGGCCGCGTCCTCGAGCACGCTGATCGAGACGACATCCTCGATCACAGAGTTGGAGAGCATGTCGTCGGCCAGCTGCTGAACCTCGGCCAGCACGGCATCCGTCACCTCGCTGTCCACGGTGATTTCGAAACGCTTGCCGATGCGCACACCGGTGAACTGGGTCTTGCCCTGACGGGCGAGCGAGCCGGCGACGGCCTTGCCCGCGGGGTCAAGCAGTTCTGCCTTGGGCATGACTTCTACGACGATGGTGGGCACGCATTACTCCCGAGTGAGTCGTCTGATGGGGGATCGCCTCAGTCTACCCGGCCAGTAGTTCGGCAGATGCTGTGCGCCGGGTCAGCCACTCCCGCATGATGCGGTTGAACAGCTCGGGATCCTCCGCGTTCCAGGCATGGTGCATCTTCGGCACGATGTGGGTTGTCGCGGCGGTGCTGCGTGAGGTGAAGTCGGGGAAGGAGCGGGCGACGCTCGGGTCGTCCTTCTCCCCGGCGAGCACGAGCAGCGGCACGGTGCTGCCGACCAGCCCGGACAGCTGTTCCGTGACGCCGCTGTAGGTTTCGGCCATCATGCGGCGCGCGCTTGGCCGGTCGATGCCGAGGCCCGTCTCGATGAAGATGTCGAGCACGTCGTCCGGCATCCGGTACGCCTTCGCCAGGGTCTTCCAGTAACCGCGGCTGCCCCACATGCGCAACTGAAACATGCCCGCCCAGTTGGCAAAGCCGTGCACGCCGCCAAGCGGTGCGCCGGTGAGCATCGCCGAGCGGACGAGTTCCGGATGTCGCGCGACAAGCACAGTCCCGACGAGGGCGCCGAGCGACAACCCGACCACATGGGCGGTGCCGCCATTCGCCCGCTCGCGGATGATCGCGGCGAGCTGGTCGGCGGTATCGGCGAGCGATTCCCAGCGCTCACCGTTCGATGCGCCGAACCCGGGAAGGTCGGGCACGATCGTGTGGAAGTCGGGCAGCGCGTCAACCTGCGCCTCCCACATCCAGCCGGCGACGTTTCCGCCGTGAATGAAGAGCACGGACTCGGCCGCCTGCGTGTTCTGTTCGGTGACGTGCATGGTCATGGTGCGGTCTCCAGTGTCGGTGTGGTGATCGGTGCGGCCGCCAGGGTGGCCGTCAGCTCGTCGAGCCAGTCGAGTTCGGATTGGGTGTGCGCGATGCCGTTATCGAGAGTGGCCAGCCGAAGACGGGCGGCGAGGTCGGATGTCGCGGACTCCTGCTGCTGCAAGGCGCGGAGTGCGGCGAGCTGGGCCGCGGCGGCGGCGCGGCGCTCGTCGAGCAGGGCGCTGACGCGGTCGGCGCCCATCCGCCCGGCGAAGAACAGCCGGGCGAGGAACGGTTCGCGGGTGGGCTGCTGCTCCAGCGGGGAGCGCAGCCAGTCGTCGAGAGCCGCCCGACCCTGCTCGGTGATGCTGTGCACGTTGCGATTGGGCTTGCTGCTCTGTTCGACCACCGAAACGCTGGCGAGACCCCCGTCGACCAAGCCGGAAAGGGTGCGATAGATCTGCGACTGGTCGGCGCTCCAAAAGTGGGCGACGGTCGCGTCGAAGTTCTTCTTCAGGTCGTAGCCGGTCATCGGCGCAAGGTCGAGGAGTCCGAGGATGGCGTGTTTCATACTCACGTCCCATATTAGACACTACACATATAGGACAGCGCAAGTATTCACGAGCTTTTGGCCGTGGCCTCTTTACCCGCCTGGGTTGCGCATGCCCGCATTCTGCCACCTGAGGTCTGCCGTTTGGTCGTTGCTGGCGCCCGGGAAGGGCCGATTGCCAGACTTCAGCCCGCTATCGGTGGCGACGGCTCTGGTGAACGGTGGTTGAACGGTTGCTTCTGACAGTTGTTTTGAACGGCTAAAAACAACTAGGGTAGAGGAATGATCGCGCCCAGCCTCGAAGTGCTCACCCAGAGCATCCGGGGTGCCGGGCTCAAGGTGACCGCCCCGCGGCTCGCCGTGATGCAGGCGCTGGAGCGATCCCCGCACGCTGCCGCGGAGCAACTGTTCGCGGCCGTGCACGAGGAGCTTCCGAACACCTCGCTGCAGGCGGTCTACGGCGTGCTCGGCGCGCTCGCCGATGCCGGGCTGATCCGCCGCATCCAGCCCGCCGGCTCGCCCGCGCTGTACGAACGCCGCGTCGACGACAACCACCATCACCTCATCTGCAGCGGCTGCGGCGCGGTGCAGGATGTCGACTGCGTGGTCGGTGCGGCGCCCTGCCTCACCCCGTCGGATGCCGCCGGCTTCACCGTGCACGCGGCAGAGGTCACCTTCTGGGGACTGTGCGCCGACTGCCAGGCTGCCGCGTCCGCGACATCCGCTCGCCCCTAAATCTTTCCCTTCCATCCCTACGAGACCATCCCCACCGAGAAACAAGGAGATCAATGTCTGAGAACACCACCACCCAGACCGGAAGCCCGGTTGCCAGCGACGAGCACTCGCTGACCGTTGGCGCCGACGGCGTCACCGCGCTGCACGACCGCTACCTGGTTGAGAAGCTCGCCCAGTTCAACCGCGAGCGGATCCCGGAGCGCATCGTGCACGCCAAGGGCGGCGGAGCGTTCGGTGAGTTCGTGGTGACTGAGGATGTCTCGCAGTACACTCGCGCGGCCGTCTTCCAGCCCGGCGCGAAGACCGAGACGCTGCAGCGCTTCTCCAGCGTCGCCGGCGAGCAGGGCAGCCCCGACACCTGGCGCGACGTGCGCGGTTTCTCGGTGAAGTTCTACACCACCGAGGGCAACTACGACATCGTCGGCAACAACACCCCGGTGTTCTTCATTCGCGACGCGATCAAGTTCCCCGACTTCATCCACTCGCAGAAGCGTCTGCCCGGCTCCGGCCTGCGCGACGCCGACATGCAGTGGGACTTCTGGAGCCTCTCGCCCGAGTCGGCACACCAGGTCACCTACCTGATGGGCGACCGCGGCATCCCACTGTCCTGGCGTGAGATGCCCGGCTTCGGCTCGCACACCTACCAGTGGATCAACGCCGCCGGTGAGCGCTTCTGGGTGAAGTACCACTTCACCTCGAACCAGGGCAACGTCGAGATCGGCGGCTCCGAGGCTGAGATCATCGCCGGCGCGGACGCCGACCACTACCGTCGCGACCTCTACGAGGCCATCGAGGCCGGCAACTTCCCGTCGTGGGACGTGCACGTGCAGGTCATGCCGTACGAGGACGCGAAGAGCTACCGGTTCAACCCGTTTGACCTCACCAAGGTGTGGCCGCACGCGGACTACCCGCTGATCAAGGTCGGCACGCACACCCTGAACCGCAACCCGCAGAACTTCTTCGCCGAGATCGAGCAGGCCGCCTTCAGCCCGGCGAACCTGGTTCCCGGCATCGACGTCAGCCCCGACAAGATGCTGATGGCGCGCGTGTTCTCGTACCCGGACGCCCAGCGCTACCGTGTCGGCACGAACTACAACCAGATTCCGGTGAACGCTCCGCACGCCGCATCCGTGCACAGCTACACCCAGGATGGCGCCCAGCGTCACGCCTACAACGCGCCCGATGTCCCGGTGTACGCGCCGAACTCGAAGGGCGGCCCGGTGGCTGACGCCGCTGCAGCCGGAATGGGCAGCTGGGAGAGCGACGGTGCGCTCATCCGCGCCGCGGCTACCCTGCACGCCGAGGATGACGACTTCGGCCAGGCCGGCACGCTCTACCGCGAGGTGTATGACGACGCCGCCAAGGAGCGCTTCCTCGAGACCATCACTGGCGCGGTCGGTGGTGTGAAGAGCCCCGAGATCAAGGAGCGCGCGATCCAGTACTGGACCAACGTCGACGCCACCCTCGGCGCCAAGCTCCGTGAGAACCTGGCGACCGCCGGTGAGACCGCGAACGAGTCGGCCGAATACGTGGGTGTCGGGGAGTAGTTCCCGTCAGCTGAAGGTGCGAAACGGCCGGTCCCCTCGGGGGCCGGCCGTTTTGGCGTGCGGTGAGGTTTGGGTTGGGTGGGCCGCTATCTGCGGGTGAGGTCTGGCGTTTGGTTCTTCGAGCGCCCGGTTAAGGGCCGAAAGGCGTACCTCAGCGGGCGTGGATCGGCACACACGGCAAACGCCCGGCTCCTCGCGGGAGCCGGGCGTTCCTGTCGTCGAGCGGGTTACACCTCGGCGGTCACGCGCACCAGGTTCGCCCACGGGTCGTTGAAGCGCACCTCGGTGCCCGTGTTGATCACCTCGACCTTGCGCGATGAGAGCCGCTCGCTGAGCGCGCCGAGTTCCTCCGCGGTCGGAACCTTGATTGACACCTCGCCGAGTCCGAGCGCGGGCGTGCGGGCGCCGGCTCCGGAGCTCTCCCAGGTGTTCATGCCGAGGTGGTGGTGGTAACCGCCAGCGCTTACGAACAGCGCCTGGGTGCCGTACTCGATGGTGGTTTCGAAACCGACCGTGTCGACGTAGAACTCCTTGGCGGTGCGGATGTCGCCGACCTTGAGGTGCACGTGGCCTACTCCGGCGTCCCCGTTACCGGTGTCGGTCATGCCGGCCTCGGTGATGTTCTCCTGCAGGAAGCGGTTGGGGTCGAGGTACTCCGTGCCCATGTGGATGGAGCCGTTGTTCCACTTCCAGCTTGCCGGGTCGGTGTCCCAGTACAGCTCGACGCCGTTGCCCTCGGGGTCGTTGAAGTAGAAGGCCTCGCTGACGTAATGGTTGGAGCTGCCGGTGAAGGTGTTCGGGAACTTGCGGGCCACAGAGTAGACGGATGCCGCGAGATCGGGCTTCTCGGCGAACAGGAATGCCGTGTGATACAGGCCCGCGGAGCCCTGCGGCGCATGCTTCAGTTCGGGCGTGAGCTGCAGGATCAGCGACGGCCGGCCGGGTCGGCCGAGTACCGCGGTGTCACCTTCCTGGGACAGCAGGTCGAGGCCCACTCCCTGGGTGTAGTACCCGATCATGCGGTCCAGGTTGCCGACCTTGAGGGTTACCGCACCCATCCCGGTGCCGGCGGACAGAATGTCCTGCTGTGCTGCGCTCATTTCACCACTTCCTTGAATGTTCAACTATTCTCGCACAATTGAACCGCGCGCGCACTCCGAGCATTCCCGCGATCGTGCTCGCTGGGGCGTCTGCCCGGGTCTGAGCGGGGCTAGAGCGCCTTCGCGTAACAGACCGACAGCTCGGAATCCACGTACGCCCCGAAGTTCGGGATGCGGGTGTACCCCTCGCGCTCGTAGAAACGCATCGCGTCGGGCTGCAGTGTTCCGGTTTCGAGCACCAGCTTGGTGAGCCCGCTCTCGCGGCCGAACGCCTCGATCGCCTCGAGCACGGCCACCGAGATGCCGGTTCCGCGGTGCGCGGGCGTGACATACATCCGCTTGATTTCGGCTTCGTCGTCGCTGAGCAGGCGAAGGCCTCCGCAGCCGGCAGGCATGCCGTCTTCGTAGGCCACGAAGAACGCGGTGACGTCTGCTGCCGAGGGCGCGACGCCCGGTTCGGAGTCGTGGGTGCCGTAGCGGGCGGCCAGTTCCGCCTTCTGGGCGGCCCGCAGCATGGTGCTGTCGGCGTGCTCAAACGGTACTTCGCGGACTTCAGGCACCTCAGGCTCCAGTCAGTCGGTTGATGAGTTCGCGATATCGGCTTGCGGTCTGCTCGACGATCTCGGGAGGTAACACCGGCGGGTCGCCGACGCGGTCCCAGTGTGCCAGTAGCCAGTTACGAACAATCTGCTTGTCGAAACTGGCGGTGCGATCCCCGCTGTTGTAGAGCTCGGCGTCCCAGTATCGGCTGGAGTCGGAGGTCAGTACCTCGTCGCCGAGCGTGATCACGCCGTTCTCGTCTGAACCGAACTCGAACTTGGTATCGGCCAGGATCACGCCGCAGCTTTCCGCAATGTCGGATGCCCGGTGGAAGATCTGCAGAGACAGGTCACGAAGGGAGGTTGCCGCCTCGGCACCCACCAACTGAACAGTGCGCTCAAAGGTGATGTTCTCGTCGTGCTCGCCCATGGGGGCCTTCCACGCCGGTGTGTAGATCGGCTCGGGGAGGCGGTCGCCGTCGCGCAGGCCGCTCGGCAGGGCGACGCCGCAGACGCTCTGCGACTGCTGGTACTCAACCCAGCCGCTGCCGGAGAGGTAGCCGCGCACGACGCACTCGACGGGGAACATATCCAGCGTCTTCACCAGCATGGCGCGGCCGGCCACGGCCGCCGGGATGTCGCCATCCACCAGGTGGTTCGGCACCTCGCTCAGCTGGGCGAACCACCACATGCTGAGCTCGGTGAGGAGTTTCCCTTTGCCGGGGATGCCGGGCTCGAGCACGTGATCGAAGGCGCTGACGCGGTCGCTGGCGACCACCAGCATCCGGTCGGACGAGCCGTCGGCCGGGGTGTAGAGATCCCGCACCTTGCCGGAGTAGGTGTGCGCCCAGCCGGGGACTTGTTCGGTCGGCGACTGCGCGGTCATCGGGCGACCCGCGCGGCGATGTCGGTGCGGAACTGGCCGCCCTCGAGCGAGATCTTCTGCAGCTCCCGGTAGACGGTGGCGCGGGCTTCCGCGAAGTCGGGGGCGGTGGCCACGACCGTGAGCACACGCCCGCCGGTGGCGACGAAGTGTCCGTCGGCGGCGTGGGCGGTGGCGGCGTGAGCCACGGTTACTCCCTCGAGCCGGTCGAGGCCGGTGATCGCGCGCCCGGTGATCGGTTCCTCGGGGTAGCCCTCGCTGGCGAGCACCACACCCACCGCGACATCCGTTGTGAACTCCGGTCTGGGCTGTTCTGACAGGCGGCCGGTGGCGGCGGCGTAAAGCAGGCCGCTCAGCGGGGTGAGCAGGCGCGGCAGCACCACCTGGGTCTCGGGGTCGCCGAAGCGGGCATTGAACTCGATCACGCGGATGCCGTCGGCGGTGATGATCAGGCCGCAGTAGAGCAGGCCGATGAACGGCGTCTGCTCCTGGGCGAGCTGCCGCACGGTGGGCAGTGCCACCCTGTCGATCACCTCGTCGACGAAGCCGTCAGGCAGCCAGGGCAGCGGCGAGTATGCGCCCATGCCGCCGGTGTTCGGTCCGGCGTCGTCGTCGCCGAGCCGCTTGTAGTCCTGGGCGGGGCTGAGCGGCAGCACGGTGTGCCCGTCGCTGAGCAGGAACAGGGAGACTTCCTGTCCGTCGAGGAACTCCTCGACCAGCACGCTGCCCTGCTGCAGGTAGTGCCGGGCGTGCTCAAGGGCGGCGTCCCGGTCGCTGGTGACGATCACGCCCTTGCCGGCGGCGAGCCCGTCGGCCTTCACCACGTATGGGGCGCCGAACTCGTCGAGCAGCGCGATCGCATCCTCGATGGTGCCGGCGCGGTCGGCGCGGCCGGTGGGCACGCCCGCCGTCTCCATGATGTACTTCGCGAAGGTCTTGGAGCCCTCCAGCTGCGCGGCGGCCTTGCCCGGGCCGAACACGGCGATGCCGCGCTGGCGCAGTTCGTCGGCGACGCCGGCCACGAGCGGGGCCTCCGGTCCGATGATGACCAGCTCGATGTCGTTCTCGATCGAGTACTCCGCGACCACGGCGCCGTTGGTGGGGTCGAGCGCCACCACGGCGACATCCGCGGCGATGCCGGCGTTGCCGGGTGCCGCGGTGATCTCATGGCCGACGTTCTCACTGAGCAGAGCAGTGACGATGGCGTGCTCGCGGGCACCGGATCCGAGGACGAGAATTCTCACCTTGTCAGCGTACCCGGCGGCTCACCCGTCAACCGTGGCAGGTAGCGTTGAAGCATGGGCAAGGCAAAGATCGTTGCCATCGTCGGCGAGGCGGCGGTGCGCAAGGAGTTGAGTGGCGACACCGACCGGGAGGCTACTGCGTTGGCGGTGCGCTACCTCCTGCAGCTGCTGGCCGAGCGGGCACCGGGAAACACCGTCGAGGTGCGCGTGCCGCCCTTCGGTGCGGTGCAGGCGATCGAAGGGCCACGGCACACCCGCGGTACTCCGCCGAACGTGATCGAGACGGATGCCGCCACCTGGGTGGCTCTCGCCACCGGTTCGCTGTCCTGGGACGACGCGCTGGCGGCCGACCGGGTGAGCGCGTCGGGCTCGCGCGCCGACCTGGCCGGGCAGTTGCCCGTGTTGCGGGTGGCCGCGGCCTGAGCGACATCCGTCTGACCGACATTCGCCTCCCGACATCCGCCCACACTCACGTGCGCGACAATGGAGGCATGAACGACGACCGCGAGGGAACCACCGACACTGCGAAGGTGCGCGTTCGGCGCGCGCCGAAGATCCCGGTGTTCCTCATCGCCGGCGGAGGGCTCGGCGCCGTCGTCACTTTCATCGTGACCGCGCTGTACCCCACCGACCCGAACATCGGCTTCGGCACCTTGTTCGGCTACTTCCTGATCTTCGGCATCCCCGCCGGCGTCGTGGTCGGCGCCGTGGTGGCACTGCTGCTCGACCGGCGCGCCAGCAAGCACGCCCAGGCGGTCGACGCCGAGCGCATCCACGTGGACGCCGTGCCGGAAGAGGTCGAGGGCGAGATCGAGCAGTAGCTCGACCCAGCCCGCGACCACCGGCTAAGACAGCTGGTTCGCCTCGACCCAAGCTAGGTATTCCGGGGTGACCGTGCCGGTCACGTAGTCGCCGGTGAAGCAGCTCATCTCGAGCGACGTGACCGACGACCCCTCGATGATCGCCGACTCCATGTCGGCGACCTCCTGGTAGATCATGCGGTCGGCGCCGAGCAGGGTGGCGATCTCGGGGATCTTGCGGCCGTGCGCGACCAGCTCCTGCCGCGACGGCATGTTGATGCCGTACACGTGCGGGAAGCGCACCGGCGGGGCTGCCGAGGTGAAGGTGACGTTGTTCGCGCCGGCGGCGCGCGCCATCTCCACGATCTGCTTTGAGGTGGTGCCGCGCACGATCGAGTCGTCCACGATCAGGATGTTCTTGCCCTTGAACTCCGAGCTCATTGCGTTCAACTTCTGTCGCACCGAACGGGAGCGCTCCGCCTGGCCGGGCATGATGAAGGTGCGGCCGACGTAGCGGTTCTTGTAGAAGCCCTCGCGGTATTCGATGCCGAGCTTCTGGGCCACCTGCATGGCGGCGGGGCGTGACGAGTCCGGGATCGGCATCACCACGTCGATGTCCCCGAGCGGCGCGTGGGTGGCGATGGTGTCGGCCAGCCGGTCGCCGAGGCGCAGCCGCGCGTCGTAAACCGAGATGCCGTTCATGATCGAGTCGGGCCGGGCCAGGTAGACGTATTCGAACGAGCAGGGGATCAGTCGGGGGTTGGCCGCGCACTGGCGGGACTCCATCCGGCCGTCGCGGCTGATGAACACGGCCTCGCCGGGCGCGACATCGCGGACGATCTCGTATCCGCCGGCCTCGAGCACCAGCGATTCGCTGGCGACGACCCACTCGTCCGGTTCGCCCTCGACGTGCCGCACGCCGAGGATCAGCGGGCGGATGCCGAACGGGTCGCGGAACGCCAGCAGCCCGTGCCCGGCGATCAGCGCGATGGCCGCGTAGGAGCCTTCGACCCGCTGGTGCACCCGGGAGACGGCGTTGAAGATCTGGTCGGGGTCGAGGTCGAGCCCCGAGACCTCCTGCTGCAGTTCGTGCGCGAGCACGTTGACCAGCAGCTCGGTGTCCGACGACGTATTCAGGTGCCGGCGGTCGATGGTGAACAGCTCGCGGGTCAGTTCCCGGGTGTTGGTCAGGTTGCCGTTGTGGATCAGCGTGATGCCGTACGGCGCGTTCACATAGAACGGCTGGGCTTCTTCTTCGGCGGATGCGATCCCACGGGTGGCGTAACGCACGTGCCCGATGCCCATGTTGCCGAGCAGGCTGCGCATGTCACGGGTGCGGTACGCCTCGCGCACCTGACCCTTGGCCTTCTGCATATGCAGGATGTTGCCCTCCGCGGTCGCGATTCCGGTGGAATCCTGACCGCGGTGTTGGAGCAGCGCAAGGCTGTCGTAGACGAGTTGATTGACGGGGTGTGATGAGACGATGCCCACGATGCCGCACATGCGGAACGCGCTCCAGACCATAGAGTTGTAATTGCCGAAGACAGTCTTTCACGCCGCAGAACGGAACAACGCATGGCCAACAAGTACCAAGAGGCTGGGGTCGACACGGCTGCCGGCGATCTCGCCGTGGAACTGATGAAGTCGGCGGTCGCGAAGACCCACAATTCCAGTGTTCTGGGCGGCGTCGGCGGGTTCGCCGGGCTCTATGACGTGAGTTTCCTGACAAAATTCGATCGGCCGCTGCTTGCGACGTCCACGGATGGCGTGGGCACCAAGGTGGCCATCGCGCAGGCGCTCGACAAGCACGACACCATCGGGCAAGACCTGGTGGGCATGGTGGTTGACGACATCATCGTGGTCGGCGCCAAGCCGCTATTCATGACCGACTACATCGCTTGCGGCAAGGTGGTTCCCGAGCGCATCGCGGCCATCGTGCGCGGCATCGCCGAGGCTTGCTCGGCCACCGGCACCGCGCTGGTCGGCGGCGAGACCGCCGAACACCCCGGACTGCTCGGCCCAGACGACTACGACGTGGCGGGAGCCGCGGTGGGTGTCGTCGAAGCCGACGCCATGCTCGGCGCCGAGAAGGTTCGTCACGGCGACGTCGTGATCGCGATGGAATCCAGCGGCCTGCACAGCAACGGATACTCCCTGGTGCGGCACCTGCTCGCCGGCCGTGACCTTGGCTACAGCGACCACTCCGACGACCTCGGCGGCGTGATCGGCGAGGTACTGCTCGAGCCGACCCGCCTGTACACCGGCCCGCTGGTGGGCGTGCTCGAGGAGCTGCCCGGCGCGATCCACTCGCTCAGTCATGTGACCGGCGGCGGCATCGCCGCGAACCTGGCCCGCGTGCTGCCGATCGGCTCTTGGGTTGAGGTCGACCGCTCCACCTGGTCGCCGGCGCCCGTGTTCCGCGTGCTCGCCGACTGGGGCTCGATGAGCCTGGAAGAAACCGAAAGCACCTGGAATCTCGGCATCGGCATGTTCGCAGTGGTATCAGCGGATGCTGCCACCTCCGTTGTGCGCGCGCTCGAGGCTCGCGGTATCCGTTCCTGGGTGGCGGGTCGCGTCAGCACGGAGAAGCGCGACTTCACCGGCTTCGAGCAGGGCGCCAAGGGCGTCGACGGCGGTGCGGTGCGCCTGGTGTCGGCCTACGCGGCCTGACGCCCCGCCGGTAGCGCTGCGCCAGTGACGCTGCGCCAGTAACGCGTGGCCGGTAGCTCTGCGCTCCGGGAACGTAGCTCGCTCGGGAGGTAAACGCGCGCTCGGGCGGCCACAATCGCGAGATTGTGGCCGCCCGAGCCCCCGAAATCCTCCGCTCCGGCGCTACTCCGCCGGGTCGAGCACGAAGTCGTAGGTGACCTCCTTGCCCTGATCGTCGGACCGCGGCTGCGGATCGAGGATCAGAGACTCCTTCACGGCGGACGCAATGTCGTCGGAGATATGCGCGTCGCCGGTGAAGTACAGCTGTGTCGTGATCAGCTGGTGCTCCGGCGCCGACACCTTGAGGTGGATGTGGGCCGGGCGCCAGGCGTGCCAACCCGCCGCCTTGATCAGCGCCCCGCACGCGCCATCCGTGGGGATTTGGTACGGAGCCGGCTGCATCGTATCGATGTGGAACTGGCCGTCTGGCTCCACCGGGACGGTCGCCCGCAGGTTCCACTCCGGCAGGCCCGGGGCGAACTGCGAGTAGAAGCCGAGGTCGTCGGCGTGCCAGATCTCGATCTTCGCGTCGGGCAGCGGATCGCCGGCGACGTTCGTCACCCGGCCCCGGAACAGCAGCGGCGTTCCGGGTTCGTCCTCGCGCATCGGCAGCTTGGTCGGACTCTGCTGCACCGGGGCGTCGGGCACGTAATACGGGCCCTCGATCGACCCCTGTGAACCGTGCCGGTTCTCGTTCGCGACCTGCTCGACCGAGTGCTCGATCCAGACGTCGAGGAACAGCGGCCATTCGCCGTCCTCGCCCACCCTGATCAGCCACGCCTTGAGCGCGTTGTACTCGTCGTAGGTCACCTTCTCCTCAAGCACGGTGTCGTTGACGGCCTTGATCACCCGGGAGGCGAGCAGGTTGACCCGCTCCGTGCTGATCTCCGCCGCCCCGACTCTCCCGCTCTCGCGGAAGCGTTCCGTGGCGGTCTGGCCCGAGGCGGCCGCGGTTGCGGTGGTCTCATCACGCGTGTCAGTCATGACTAACTCCTTTGTCAGTGCTTGTGTTGTTGCCTTTTGTCAGTGGTCTGGTGTGGTCTCAAGAAATCGAAGACGGATGCTGCGCAAGAGGGGTGACGGTGATGGTCATGTAAGGGAACAGAGGCAAGCCCGAGAGGATGTCGTGCAACTCGTCGTTGCTCGCCACATCGAATACCGAGTAGTTCGCGTACTCGCCGACCACCCGCCAGATGTGCACCCAGCGGCCGTCGCGTTGAAGCTGCTGCGAGTACGCCTTCTCGGTGGCCTTGATGGCCGCGGCGTCGTCAGCGGGCATGGTGGTGGGGATGTTGACATCCATACGCACGAGAAAGAGCACGGGGTCTCCTAGTCCTTGTCCTGACGGTAGCGGTCGAGCTTGTCGTCGTCGATCACGGCGCCGACTCCGGGCACCCGCCGGGTCGGGATGACGCCATCCCGGATGACGAGGGGTTCAGCCAACAGGTCGTCACTCATGTCGAGGAAGTTGGAGAGCTCGCCGGCGCGGCGGGTGGTCGCGGCAAAGGCGGCCCCGAAGGTCACGGTGGCGAGGGTGCCGATCTGCGTGTCGATCTGATTGCCCATCACGACATCGACGCCGAGTCCCTCGCAGAGGCCCAGGATCTGCTGCGCCTCGGTGAAGCCGCTGCGGGCCGTCTTGATGCTGATGGCATTGCAGCCGCCGGCCAGCAACTCTCGGGAGACATCGCCCGGGGTGGGCACGCTCTCGTCGCCGACGACGGGAATGGGGGACTTGTCGACCAGCCGCCGTCGACTCAGCGCCTCTTTCGCATCGCACGGTTCCTCGAGCAGGCTGAGGCCCACGTCCGCGGTCTGCCGCAGCACCTCGAGGGCCTCGTTGGCCGTCCAGCCGCGGTTGGCGTCGAGATACAGGTCGACGTCCTCGCCCAGTCCGGCGCGCAGCACATGGCAGGCCTCGATGTCCAGCCCAAGCGGACGCCGGCCGACCTTGAGCTTGAACGTGGTGATTCCGTAGTCGGCCCGCATGTGCAGTGCCTCGTCGAGCAGCTCTTGGGCCGAGGCGAAGCCGAGCATGTGCGACACGCGCATCGAGTCGGTGTAGCCGCCGAGCAGCGTGCTGACGGGGGTGACGGTGGCCTGTCCGATGATGTCCCAGAGGGCGATGTCGATTCCGCCCTTGGCTGTGTTGTTGCCGATGGTGCGGCCGAGAACCTGCTGCGCCTTGGAACGCTCGAACGGGTCGATTCCCGTGAGCGCCGGCGCGAAGATCCGCTCGACGACCGCAACGATCGATTGCTGGGTTTCCCCATAGGTGTACGGGCGGGGCGGTGTATCGGCCACCCCGATGATGCCCTCATCGGTGTGCACACGGATCAGCACGTGATCGGCCACGGTCACCTCGCCGCTGGCGAACTTCAACGCCTTGCGATACGGGATCGAGTACGGCACAGCCTCGATGCGGGTGATCTTCATGCGCGACCGGTCCTTTCGCGCGGCGTCCTCACCGCGCATTAACGCACGATAAGACCGCCGGGTGGCAAAGGGAAGTGCCGGCTATGTCTGGAGTGGTATCCAGCGGCTCTCAATGAGGGAGCGGATGCCGCGTGCCCACGTGTGGGCACACTGCGCCGTCAGCGAGCAACCTAGGCGATGTTGGACTCGTCCTCGTCCGTGGCGTACTTGTCTTCTTCCGCCACGTATTCCGGCCATTTCTGAAGGTCCTCCTCGAGACGAGGATTACCAGACAGCTCTTTCTCAAGAGCGCCGTAGTTGGTGTCGGGGCTGAAGTACTTCAACTCCCGAGCCACCTTCGTGTGCTTTGCTTTTTGACGGCCGCGCCCCATGCGTGACCCCCTTTATGAATCGAAAATGGCGAACAGGGACTAAGAAATCTAGCGGGTAGTTTATCATGCGGCGCGGGCTATCCCGGTCTGGCATGCGGTCTGCCCGGTAACCTTGTGCACGTGAATTCAGGCCGCTATGACACCGAGGTTATCGTAATCGGTGCCGGCCAAGCCGGACTCTCTTGTGCATTCTACCTTCGACGCCTTGGACTGGAGCCGGGAGCCGAGTTCCTGATGGTCGACCGCGGGCCCGGAACCGGCGGGGCGTGGCAGTTCCGCTGGGACGCGCTGCGCCTCGGCTCCGCGCACAAGGTCAACGACCTGCCGGGCATGGGCGAGCTCGGGCTGAGCTTCGACACCGCCGACCGGCAGCTGCCGGCGAAGGATGTCGTGGCGGACTACTACCGGCGGTACGAACAGCACTACGACCTGAGGGTGGAGCGTCCGACATCCGTCACCCGCGTTGAAAATGACGCGGCAGACCTGGCCGTCGACCTGTCCGGGCCGAGCGGCGACCGCAGGCTGATCACCAAGATGATCGTGAACGCCACCGGAACCTGGGGATCGCCGTTCGTGCCCTGGTACCCCGGAATGGACAAGTTCGGCGGTCGCCACGTGCATACCGCCGACTACCGGTCGGCTGAGGAGTTCGCCGGGCAGAACGTGATCGTCGTCGGCGGCGGCACCAGTGCGATCGGGTTCCTGATGGAAATGGAAGAGGTGGCCGCGAACCTCACCTGGGTGAGCCGCACGCCGATCGAATGGCTGCACGACCAGAACCTCACCCTCGAGGCGGCGGTTACCGCGGTGTCCGCCCAGGATGAGGCCGCCCGGGCGGGCAACGCCCTGCCGAGCATCGTCAGCGGCACCGGAATTCCGCGCACCCGCCGCATCCAGGCCGCCATTGATCGCGGCCTGTTGACGCCGCATCCGATGTTCACGCGCATCGAGCCGGACGGCGTGCGGTTTCCCGATGGGTCATTCGCCCCTGCCGACGCAATCATCTGGGCCACCGGGTTCCGGCCGGAGTTACGTCACCTTGCCCCGCTGAAGCTGCGCGAGAAGGCGGGTGGTATCACCGTCGGTGCGAACGCGTCGTGGAAGGATCCGCGCATCTTCTTCGCCGGTTACGGCCCCACAGCCAGCACAATCGGCGCGAACCGGGCCGGACGGGCAATCGCCCGCCAGGTGGTCGCGAGCCTCTCGAGGATGTCATGAGCGAATTCCCCACCCTGCTGTTTATCGTCGTGCCGGTCACGTTCGCGGTGATGGTCCTTGTGGTCGCTGCGATCTTTTTGATCGTCGTGTTGCCGCCGGCGCGCAAGCGGGTGCGCGAGGAACGGATGCGGCAGGAGATTGAGCGGCGCGCGGCGGGTGGAGACGCGGGCCGCGACGCGGGCGCGACTGGGGCTGAGGACGACGATGCTGGCGACGGTCGGTAGGTCGCTTCCCCGTCGCGGTTAGACCAAGGCGGCCGTGATCGCATACCCGCCGAGCGCCAAGCCGATGCCTGCCGCCAGGCTCGCAACCACGTTCACCGTGGCCGTGCGCCAGCGACCGTCTCGCACCAACTCGATGGTTTCGACGCTGAAGGTGCTGAAGGTGGTGAGTCCGCCGGCGAATCCGGTGAGCAGGATCAGACGGATGTCGCCGCCGATCGCCGCCGCATCGGCCAGGGCCAGCACGATCCCCGCCACCGCGGAACCCACAGCGTTCACCGCCAGCACGCCCCACGGCAGCGGAAGCAGCAGCGTGGCGAGGTAGCGGAGGCAGGCGCCGAGTCCGCCCGCGAGTGCGACGGTCAGCGCGAGGGGCAGCGTCACGCTCACTGTTCCGCCCCGACCTCGGCGGCCGCCCGCCGGTTGTGCCCGAGCTGAAGGCCGGCCGCGGCGGCGAGCAGTCCGAGCACCACGGACGCCGCAAGGTAGAGCGCAGCGAGTGCCGGGGTGAGCGTGAGCGCGGATGCCATCACTGCCGAGAAGGTGGTGAAGCCGCCGAGCAGGCCGGGGCCGAGCGCCGCGCGCAGCCAGTGCGGCGCCACCGGCCAGACGCGACCGACGAGCCATCCGAGCAGCAGCGAACCGAGCAGGTTGATGCCGAGCGTGGCGGTGGGGAACGCGTCATCCGGATGCGCAACGACGATGTCGATGCCGAGACGCAACGCGGTGCCCACGGCGCCGCCGAGAAACACGGCGAGCAGCAGCAGGGGCACGAAACCCGAGCCTAGTGGCGGATGTCGCGGCCCCAAGCCCGCGCTGGTCCAGCCCGCCGAGACCCCCTCCGTAGACTCGATGAGTGGGTAACCGGGGAGTACGCAGGCGGCGCTGGCCTTGGATCGTGGGGGCGATCGCCCTCGTGCTGCTGACCACGGTCGCCGTCTACGCGGTGCCGATTCTCACGCACCAGAACGCCGGGCAGTCCGCGCAGGACCCGTTCACCGACGAGTGGCCGCTCACCGCCACCGCACACGGCGAAGATGGGCGCGACCGCCGCATCGATGTCCTCGCAGCCGACCCCGGAGCGCCCGTCGACACCTCGGCGCTCGCCGCGGGCGACCGGCTCGTGATCAGCGGAACCGGGTTCGACGCCGCGCGCGGCATTTACGTCGCGATCTGCGCCATCCCGGAGCCGGGAGGCAAGCCCGGCCCGTGCCTCGGCGGGGTGCCCTCCACCGAGGAAGGCGAGACCGTCGCCGAGGGCAGCATCCAGTACGCGCCGAGCAACTGGATCAACGACGACTGGGCCTGGCGGCTGTTCGGTGCGCGCAGCTTCGACAACGCGACATCCGGAACCTTCACCGCCTACCTCGAAGTGGCCGCGCCCGCCGGCGAGGGCATCGACTGCACCACGGATGCCTGCGGCATCTTCACCCGCAACGACCACACCGCGGCGAACGACCGGGTGCAGGACCTCTACGTCCCGGTGCGCTTCGAGTAGCGAGCGGCACACAGCGTGGGTCGGTCGCTGAGCAGCGTCGGCAGGACTACGGATGTCGCGAGCGCCGCACTTTCACGCGAGCGCCGCGGTTCGAACCTCGGCGCTCGTGCGAAACCACGGCGCTCGCAGACTGAGGTTGTGGCGCGGCAGGGGTGCGAGGCGCTGGCAGCGCCCCGCACCCCCGGCCGCGACACCCCTACAGCGTCCTCCGCACCTCGTCGAGCCGACTGCGGAGGTCGGCTACGGTCTCCGGAGTGAGCTCGCCGCGCGCCGTGCGGCCACGCAACTCGGTGCGCACCTCGTGCCGGAACTCGGTGAGCGCGAACTCCGCGTCGCGCAGCGCCTCCCGGGCGCCGAGCGCGGTGGTCTTCACCCCGCTCGGGCCGGACGCCCCGGCGGCCGTCTCGGGGGCCTCGGCGCTCTCGGTGCCTTCGGTCCCTTCGGTGCCCTCGGTGGTCGCCGTGCTCGTCGTGCTCGCCCGAGTCTCGGACCGGGCGTCGCGGGCGGCGGAGGCCAGGTCGGCGCGCAGCGTCTTCATCGCGGCGTTCACCGAGTTGCGCACCTCATCTGCCAGGCGCCGCACCGAGTCGGTGAGCTCGTCCTCGATGCCGTCGAGTTCGCCCTCCCGGCTCGCAAGCTCGGCGCGTCCGGCATCCGTGATCTCGTACACGGTCTTGCGACCGTCGGCGATCTTGGTGACCAACCCGTCTTCCTCCAGCTTCGCCAGCCGCGGGTAGATGGTGCCGGCGCTCGGCGTGTATGTGCCGCCGAAGCGCTGCTCGAGCGACTGGATCAGCTCGTAACCGTGCTGCGGCCGTTCGGCGAGCAGGCTCAGGATGTAGAGCCGCAGGTGGCCGTGGCCGAACACCGGGGGAGTCATGCGCTCACCGCGTGCAGCACGCTGATGTTTCCCGACACCGTGTTCACCCGCAGTTCGAGGGCGGAGGCATCCAGCGTCCCGTATTTGCCGATATAGCTGCCGCGAACCCCGGAGATGGCCGAGTCGTCAAGCTGCAGCTTTCCGCCGACGGTGTTGATGCGGTACTCCGCCGGCTGACCGGGAGCCAGCCGCGTGGTCAGCGCCCCGCTCACCGTGTTCACCCGGATCTCGGCTGGCTGGCCGGAGATGTCGAGGAACACATCGCCGCTCACACCCTCGCTGAGGTACTTGGAGATCTCGCCGGTGGCGGTGATGTCTCCCGAGACGGTGTGGGCCCGCACCGAACCGCGGTGGTTGCGCACCGCGATCTCGCCGCTGACCGCGTTGAGGTTGAGGTCACCGGTCACTCCGTCGACGACGATGTCGCCGGAGACTGTGCTGATCGTGGCATCCGTCGTCAGTCCGCTGATCAGAGCGGATGCCGAGACGACACCGAACCTCAGGGCGATCTCACGCGGCACCATGATGCTCACCTCGGCGCTGGCCTTGCCGTTGAACGACGCGAAGACATCGATGAAGTTGTCCCAGCGCAGCTGCGGGTGGTCGATCTCCAGCGTGTCACCGTCGATCGAAACCTTCAGATCGCGCCCGGTGACCGAGTGCACTTCGACCCTCGCGCCGGGCTCGTCGTGGCCGACGATGTCGACCTGGCCCCCGATCAAGCTCACCTTGAGCTTGCGGACCAACTCCAGATCGATGACCTGGGGGCCATCGACCATCCACTCTTCCTGCGGCATGGTGTCTCCTTCGCGACATCCGAATCGCGATATATCGCGTTCTCTGCGACTCAAGATATATCGCGATGTTGCGGTGCGCAAGGGGTTTTTTCGCCGAGGGCTTGACCTTTACGCAGCGTCAACTTCTACGGTTGTTTCTGAGAGGAGGGCCGGCATGCGAACCGAGTTGGAGTGGTCGATTCAGGATGTCGCGCGCCTCACAGGCACCACGAGCAGAACCTTGCGGCACTACGACGACATCGGACTGCTCGAGCCGACCAGGGTCGGCGGCAACGGCTACCGCTACTACGACGCGGATGCCCTGACCCGGCTGCAGCGCATCCTGCTGCTGCGCGAACTCGGGCTGGGCCTGCCCGCGATTGCGGAGGTGCTGGCCGGGGCGCGCAGCAATGACGACGCCCTCGACACGCATTTGCGCTGGTTGCAGCAGGAGAAGCTGCGGATCGACCGGCAGATCAACAGCGTGCAGACCACGATCCTCAAGTTGAAGGGAGGTGAACAACTGATGGCAGAAGAGATGTTTGACGGCTTTGACCACACGCAGTACCGGGACGAAGTCGAGCAGCGCTGGGGAAAGGATGCGGACGCGCGGAGCGACTCCTGGTGGCGCTCGATGAGCGACGCCGAGAAGAAGGAGTGGCAGCAGCGCGCGCAGACCCTGGGCGCAGATTGGCAGGCCGCGGCACAGCAAGGCCTCGCCGCCGACAGCGACGAGGCGCAGGCGCTCGCGCAGCGGCAGTTCGACTGGTTGCGGGGGATTCCGGGCACACCGGGCGGCGGCACGACGGGTCCGACGAAGGAGTACTTCGTGGGTCTGGCCGAGATGTACGTGGCGGACGAGCGCTTCGCCGCGAACTACGGCGGAGTGGCGGGCGCCAGCCTCGTGCGCGACGCGATGACGGTGTACGCGGAGCGGAACCTGTAGCGGCTCGATCCCCGGGCCGGCTCCCGGGCGGCTCCACCCATCCGTTTGTGCGCGCAACATGGCGCTTAGGCGGCATCCGAAGCGCCATGTTGCGCGCACAAACGGGGAGCAGGGGCAGGGGAGCGGGCTGGCAAGTCAGGGCACCGGCCCAAACGTGCTCAGGGTGCCTAGGGCAGGGCGTTCGCGGGCGCCGGTTCCGGAACCTCGCGCTTCCGAACCGGCTCCGGCACGAGCAGCAGCCGCAGCAGCGGCTGCGCCATTGGGCCGATCAGCAGCGCGAACGCCACGGTTCCGAGCCCCACGTTGCCGCCGAGCAGCCAGCCGATCGCCAGCACGGTCACCTCGATGCCGGTGCGCACCACCCAGATCGGCCAGCCGGTCACCCGGTGCAGCCCGGTCATCAGGCCGTCGCGCGGCCCCGGCCCGAACCGGGCGCCAATGTACAGGCCGGTGGCGATGGCCACCAGTGCGAGCCCGCCGGCGAATGCGAGCACCTGCAGCACCGGATGCGTCTGCACCGGAACCAGCAACAGGCCGACCTCGGCCGCCGGGCCGACGAGGATGGCGTTGGCCACGGTGCCGATCCCTGGCTTTTCGCGGATCGGGATCCAGATCAGCAGCACCACAAAGCTGGTCAGCACGGTGATGAGGCCGAACGACCAGCCGGTCTGTCGGGCGATGCCCTGCGTCAGTACGTCCCAGGGGGCGACGCCGATGGCGGCTCGCACCATCAGTGCAATGCCGATGCCGTAGAGGAAGAGGCCGATTGCGAGTTGCAGGATGCGGCGGACCATAGTTGTTGCGGGAGACACGAGTGCAATCCAATTGCATAATTGGCCCGGAAGCAAGAGGCCAATTACGGGTAAGTGGCATCCTGCACGCGTCGGTGAGCGCGGCGGCCGCTTGTTGAGCGGGCGCACCATCGGTGAGCGCGGCGCAAACGGCCGAGCGCGCCCGCCGCTGCTGGCGCGCTCGGCCGCAAACGCGGCGCTCACCTTGGTTCGGCGGAGGCTAGACGCCCCGGACGCCGTCACGCTCCACGACGGAGCCGCTGCCCGCGGCAGCCGCGGCGTCGGAACCGTCGCTGTCCGCGACATCCGCCACCGTCTCCTCGCCAAGCGACTCCCGGCCGGACTGGCCGTCCGTCGTGCCGTGCAGGCCGATCAGAGTGAGCAGCGCGGCGGCTAGGGCGGCCACGGCGCAGACGACGAAGGCCAGCGAGAATCCGTCGCCGAGCGACTGCAGCGCGAGCTCGTGCGCCGCCGAGCCGGGAACTCCCGGCGGCAGGCTGTTCAGGGCGATCGGTCCGCCGGCTTCGAAGACCCCGAGGGCGGGGCCGGCCTGGTCAGCCGGGAGGCCTGCGGTCGGCAGCGTCGCGCCGAGCTGACCCGCCGCGGCGCTCAGGGCGACCGCGCCGGCGATCACCGGGCCGAGTGCGAAGCCGAGGTCGCGCAGCAGGTTGGTGGTGGCGCTGGCCATGCCGGCGAGGTGGCGCGGCACGGTGTTCAGCGCGATGGCGGTCATCGGGCTGAGCGTGAAGGCGAAGCCGATGCCGATCAGCAGGGCAGGCAGGACGAACGGCGCCAGGTCGGGGTTGGTGACGTCCAGCCGGGAGCCGAGCAGCGCGCCAATCCCCATCAGGCCGAGGCCTGCCGTGAGCACGAAGCGCGGCGGGAAGCGGTGCTGCAGCCGGGAGATCACCGGGATCAGCACGAACGCCGGGCCCTGCAGCAGCAGGAAGAGCAGTCCGGTCAGGAACGGGCTCTGGTGCTGCACCGGGCCGAGCCACATGCTGAACGAGAAGCAGGCGCCGAGGAACGCGAACATGCCGATCACGGCCACGATCGACGAGACGGTGAACGCGCGGTTCTTGAACAGGTTCAGCCGCAGCAGCGGTGACGGGGCGCGCAGCTCGATGACCACGAACGCGATCAGGAACGCGGCGCCGATGAGGAACGCGCCGAGCACGTGCGGGCTGGTCCAGCCGTCTTCCGGGCCCTGCACCGCGCCGAACAGCGCGAGGATGAGGCCAATGGCGAAGGTGACCTGACCCCACGGGTCGAGGCGGCGATCGCCGGCGGGGGAGGACTCGATGGCCTTCCAGAAGGCGAGCCCCACGGTCACCAGGCCGAGCACGCCGACCACGGCGTACGAGCCGCGCCAGGAGCCGAGGCTGGCGAACACTCCGCCGAGCAGCGGTGATACCGCGGCGCCGGCCGAGAGGAAGCCCGCCCACATGGCGATGGCGCGCGCCCGCTCCCGGGAATTGTGGGTGACCGCCGCGACGAGCGCGAGCGACGACGGGAAGATCGCGCCGGCACCGAGGCCATTGATCGCCGAGCCGATCCACATCATCTCGACCGTCGGGGCGATCGCGCAGACCACGGAACCGACGAACACCAGCAGGGATCCGCCGACCACGAGTTTGCGGTGCCCGAACTTGTCGCCGAGCACCCCGAAGGTGAGCTCGAACACCACCACGGGAATCATGAACGCGGCGGTGATCCAGGTCAGCTGCGACCCGACGGTGTTGAATGTCTCCTGAAACAGGCCGTTGAGTGATCCCGGCAGCGCGTTGGCGAGCTGGGCGAGCAGGGCCGCGATGGACGCGGCGAAGATGGTGCCCTTGACCCGATTCGAGCCGGCTGCGGATGTCGCGGACCGGGTGGGCGCCGGGGGTGGTGACGCCAAACGGTTCTGGCTCATGCGGAACTCCTTCGTTCGTGAGCGACGATCCACTGGTGGCATCGCGCTGCGACAGAGTGACACGTTGGCTTACACGCTGTCAAGTGGGTGGTGTGGATGTCGCAAAAGTGGCCTGCTCAAAGCAAGGCCAATTCGCTAATGTGGCCCCATGCAGGTATCAGCGCGTGCGCTCGACTCGCTTCTGGCCGGATGGCGCACCAGCGCCACGGCCCCGGCCTACACCGCGCTCGCCGACCGCATCCGCCTGCTGATCCTTGACGGCCGGATCGTGCTCGGCAGTCGGCTGCCCGCGGAGCGCGACCTCGCCGGTCAGCTCGGCATCAGCCGCACCACCGTGAGCACCGCCTACGCGACCCTGCGCGAGTCCGGTCACATCAGCAGCGTGCGCGGCTCCGGCAGCGTCGCCCAGCTCCCCCGGCCGGCGGCTCCGGTGACCGAGCCCATCCAGACCGACTACCTCGACTTCAGCAAGGCCGCCCTGCCCGCCATCCCGGCCGTCATCGGCGCCGCCGAATGGGCCGCACAACAACTGCCCGCCTATCTCAGCGACTCGGGCTTCGACACCGTGGGCCTACCGATCCTGCGGCAGGCGATCGCCGACCGCTATGCCGACCGCGGCCTGCCCACGGGCCCCGACCAGATCATGGTCACCGTCGGCGCGCAGCACGCGATCGCGTTGCTCGCCCGCACCCTGCTCAGCCGCGGCGACCGGGCGCTGGTGGAGGCGCCCAGCTATCCGCACGCGTATGACGCACTGCGCGACGCGGGCGCCCGGCTGGTGTCGGTCGGGGTCGACTCCGAATCCGGCTGGGACGAGGTCGCGCTCGAACAGGCCCTCCGCCGAACCAGCCCTGCCCTGGGCTACCTGATGCCCGATTTCCACAACCCCACCGGGCAGTCGATGTCCACCGAACTGCGGGCGCGCACACTGGAGCTGGCCGAACGGCAGGGCACCCGGCTGATCGCCGACGAGACGATGGCCGAACTCGGCTTCGACGACGTGCCGGCCGCGCTGCCCTTCGCCGCGCACGGAGACGCCATCCTGATCGGCTCGGTCGGCAAGAGCGTCTGGGGCGGGGTGCGCGTCGGCTGGATCCGCACCGACCCGGCCACCATCCAGCGGCTGGCCGCGGCCCGCACCAGCGGCGACCTCGGCACCCCGGTGCTGGAGCAGCTGATCGTCGCCAAACTGCTCGAAACCATGGACGACATCCTCGCGGTGCGCCGCGAGCAGCTGCGCGCCGGACGCGATCACCTGGCCGCGGCGCTGGCGACCCACCTGCCGGAATGGCACGTGCCGACCGTGCACGGCGGCCTCACCACCTGGGTCAACCTCGGTCAGCCGGTCAGCTCGCAGCTGACCCTCGCCGCCCGGAACGAGGGCCTGATCATCGCTGCCGGGCCCCGCTTCGGCACCGGCGGCGTGTTCGAGCGGTTCCTGCGGGTGCCGTTCAGCTACTCGGCAGCCGAGCTGGACCGCGGCGTCGAGATGCTCGCCCACGCGTGGAACAGCGTGCTGCGACATCCGCTGCCCACACTCGAGCAGCCACTCGCCCAAGTCATCTAGCCCGCGCCCCGACGGCCGGCCCGACCACGCCGCTGACCGCTCGGTCAGCGAATGCTGGAATACTGGCCGAGGCGACTGGACGTCATCGCCATCCACCCGCTTCCCGGGAGCACCGTGCATTTTCTGTCTGAGTTCAGCCTGCGCAACCGCCCGCTGATTGCACTTGTCACCATCGTCGTGGCCTTCTTCGGCTTCATTGCGCTCAACTCGCTGAAGCAGGAGCTGATCCCGTCGGTGAACTTCCCGCAGGTGGTGGTGGTCACGGCGTACCCGGGCGCCGCGCCGGAGGTCGTCAACGAAGACGTGTCCACCCCGATCGAGACCGCGATCCAGGGCGTCACCGGGCTGGAATCCACCAGCGCCACCTCGAGTACCAACGTGTCGATGATCTCCGCGAGCTTCGAGTACGGCACCGACCTGGTCACCGCCGAGCAGAAGGTGCAGCTGGCGATCAACCGGCTTCAGTCGCAGCTGCCGCCGGATGTCGAGCCGCAGGTGATCACCGGGTCGCTCGACGACCTGCCGGTGGTGCAGGTCGCGGTCACCAGCGACCTCGACCAGCGGGCGCTGTCGGCCGCCCTGAACGGGTCGGCCATCGCCGACATCCAGGCGCTGGACAACGTGCGCGAGGCCAGCCTGTTGGGGGATGTCGGGCAGCGAATCACCATTACTCCGGATGTCGCGGCGCTGGCGACATCCGGACTGTCCACCCAGTCCATCAGCGACGCGCTCGACGCCAACGGGCTGCTGCTGCCGGCCGGCTCGATCACCGAGGGTGACACGACGCTGACCGTGCAGGCCGGGGCGCGTATCGCGACCGTCGACGAGATCGCCGCCCTGCCGCTGCTCGGCGGCAGCGAGGCGGCGAGCATCGGAGATGTCGCCACCGTGCAGGTGACCGACAACCCGACCACCGGCATCTCCCGGGTCAACGGGGAACCGGCGCTGACCATCGCCGTGACCAAGATGCCGGATGGCAACACCGTCGACGTCTCGCACGCCGTGCAGGACCTGATCCCGGCGCTGCAGGAGTCACTCGGCAACAACACCGTGTTCACCGTGGTGTTCGACCAGGCGCCGTTCATCGAGCAGTCGATCGAGGCGCTGGCGACCGAAGGCGTGCTCGGCCTGATCTTCGCCGTGATCATCATCCTGGTCTTCCTGATGTCGATCCGCTCCACCCTTGTCACCGCGATCTCGATCCCGGCGTCGGTGCTGATCACCTTCATCGGCATGCAGGCGGCCGGCTACACGCTGAACATCATCACGCTCGGCGCGCTGACGATCGCGATCGGGCGGGTAGTGGATGACTCGATCGTGGTGATCGAGAACATCAAACGGCACCTCGGACTCGGCGAGAACCGGCTGCTGGCCATCCGCACCGCTGTGAAGGAAGTGGCCACCGCGATCACCGCGTCGACGGTCACCACGGTGGCGGTGTTCCTGCCGCTCGCGCTCGTGGGGGACATCACCGGGGAGCTGTTCCGCCCATTCGCGCTGACCGTGACCATCGCGCTCGCCGCATCGCTGTTCGTGGCTCTGACGATCGTGCCGGTGCTGGCGTACTGGTTCCTGGGCAAGAAGGCCGACCGTGCGGCCGCCGCGCCGACCGCGTCGACTCCGCTGGTGGCCACGACGGAGTCGATCCCGTTGGTCCATTCGCTGGTTGAGGAGCGCCCGACGGAGTCGGCCGCGTCTCGAAACCCCGACCTCGACCTCGAGCCCGCGCTCACGCGAATCCCCGCCCCCGAGCCCGCCCTCGAGCCCGCGCTGGCCGCCACCACCCGCGACCACACCCTCGGAGCCGCGCAAGCGCCGACATCCACTCGCCGTGCCCAACGTGCCGGCTCCACCGCGCACATCGACGAGCTCGACAGCCCCACCCGGCTGCAGAAGTCCTACCTGCCGATCATCCACTGGACCCTGAAGCGCCCCGTAGTCACTCTGCTCGCCGCCGTGCTGGTGCTCGGCGGAACTGTCGCCCTGGTGCCGAGCATGAAGACCAACTTCATCGGCGACAGCGGCCAGAACACTCTGTCCGTCAGCCAGACCCTGCCGCTCGGCGCGAGCCTTCAGGCGATGGATTCCGCGGCCGGAACGGTCGAGACCGAGCTGCTCGACATCCCCGGCATCGACACCGTGCAGGTGTCGATCGGCTCCAGCGGCAGCACCCTGCAATCCGCGTTCGGCGGTGGCGGCGACGTCACCTACTCGATCACCACCGACCCGGATGCCGACCAGGAAGCTTTGCAGACCAGCGTGCGCGACCGGCTCGACGCCCTGGACAGCGTCGGCGAGCTGCAGGTGTCGGCGGCCGGGTCCGGGTTCGCCTCCTCGTCGATCGACATCGACATCAAGGCCAACGGGCAGGCCGACCTGATGGCGGCATCCGAAGCGCTGCTCGACGGCGTGAGCGACCTCGACGTGGTCGCGGCCGCCACCAGCAACCTCTCCGAGACCCAGCCGTACATCGCGGTGACCGTCGACCGGGCCGCGGCGGCCGAGGCAGGGCTGAGCGAGATCGCCGTCGGTGGCATGGTGTCGCAGGCCATGCAGCCGACCACCGTGGGCTCCGCGGTGATCGACGAGAAGACGCTGTCGATCTACATCGCGAACGACGGCGCGCCGACCACCGTCGACGAGCTGCGCAACTTCGCCATCCCGTCGCCGACCGGCCTGCTGCCGCTTGGCGAGCTGGCCACGGTGGAGCAGGTCGACGGTCCCGCCTCGATCACCACCATCCGCGGGGTGCGGGCGGCGACCGTGTCGATCACGCCGAACTCGGATGATGTCGGTTCCGCGTCGGCCGTGATTCAGGATGCCGTGGACCAGACCGAGCTGCCCGCGGGCGCCTCCGCGGAACTCGCCGGCGTCACCGCCCAGCAGGGCGATGCGTTCCAGCAGCTCAGCATCGCGCTGCTGGTGGCGATCCTGATCGTGTACATCGTGATGGTGGCCACGTTCCGCAGCCTGCGGCAGCCGCTGCTGCTGCTGGTGTCGGTGCCGTTCGCGGCCACCGGTGCGATCCTGCTGCAGATCGCGTCGGGGGTGCCGCTGGGTGTGCCGTCGCTGATCGGGGTGCTGATGCTGATCGGCATCGTGGTGACCAACGCGATCGTGCTCATCGACCTGGTGAACCAGTATCGGGTCCGCGGGCTCAGCGTCGGGGAGGCCGTGCTGCACGGGGCATCCCGGCGTCTGCGTCCGATCCTGATGACCGCGCTCGCCACAATCTTCGCGCTCGTGCCGATGGCGCTGGGCATCACCGGGCACGGCGGCTTCATCTCGCAGCCGCTCGCGATCGTGGTGATCGGCGGGCTGATCTCCTCAACGCTGCTCACCCTGGTGGTGCTGCCCGCGCTGTACTACCTGGTGGAGGGCGCGACCGAGCGGCGGACGGCCCGGCGCGCGGCGAAGGCTGCCGCGTAGCGCGCTTGCGGGCGTGCGGTTGGTTGCGCCTGCGAGCGTGAGGTCTGGCGTTTAGCCCTTCCGGTGGCGTGGGAACGACCAATTGCCAGACCTCAGCGAGCGAGCGGGCAAGGGCGCGCGCGAGCGTGTAAGCGTGTGAGGTCTGGCGTTTAGTGGTTCCGGCGCCCGGGGAAGGACCAATTGCCAGACTTCAGGGCCAGCCTCAGCCGAGCACTTCGCGCAGGTAGGTGAGCGCCGCGCCGGCGAGCGGTGACAGGATCTTGGCGTCCGAGGCGGGAACCGATACCCAGTCCTTGTATGGGCGGTGGGTTCCCGATGGATCCCACAGCGCGCTCCCCGGCAGGGCGAGCGCGGCGCTGTGCGCGGCGGATCCAGCGCCCAGCTTGAGCGCGATCCGGTCGTCTTTGAGGCACACGAAGGCCTTCTTGCGCAACGTGATGGCGCGCGACCCGAACATCGTTCCCGCCTCGGCCCCGGCGGGCTCAAGCTCGCTGACTAGCTGATCGAACACGGTTTCCGCGGACATGGGCCTGATGGTACGCCGTCTGCACGGGGTTTTGGCAAGAGGTTTGTTGCAGCGGGGCCCGTGCACGCGTCTGGGATCGCAGACTGCTGATGATTCCGGATGCCTGTGGCCGCGGCATCCGCATTGCTAACGTCGATGCCGTGACCGCTGCAGCGTTGCCGCACGACCCGCTCTGGCCCCGCGCGGGCGACTGGCCCGCGCCCGACGCAGGTGACGGCCCGATCGACCTGGCCCTGGTCGGGGTGCCGACCTGGCGCACGTCGCTCTCGCCCACAGGGGCGCACGGTACGCCGGCCGCGATTCGGGAAGCACTCCCCCGCTACACCACGGCGCTGATGCCCGACCGGTCTGTGTTCCGCCGGCCGCAGCGGGAGATGACGATCGCCGACTTCGGCGACGTCACCGACCCGGACGGCGCCGAGGGTGAGGCCCGCACACGCAGCCTGGTGGCCGAAGCTGCCCGCCGGGCTCGGCTGACCGTCGCGCTGGGCGGTGACAACTCGCTTACGGTCCCGGTGGCGCTCGCCGCGTGGGGCAACGCGCTCGATACGGCCGGCCTGGTCACCCTCGACGCCCACTACGACCTGCGCGATGGCGTGAGCAACGGCTCCCCGGTGCGGCGACTGATCGAGGCAGGACTTTCCGGGCGCCGCGTGGTGCAGATCGGCATCGCCGACTTTGCCAACTCCCGCGAGTACGCGTCCCGCGCCGCCCATTACGGCATCACGGTGGTGCACCGCGACGAGCTGCACCACGAGCGGATCACCGACGTGATGGCCGAGGCGCTCGAGATCGCCGGTGCGGCGGGTGGTCCGGTGCACGTGGACCTCGACCTCGACGTCTGCGACCGCGCGGTGGTGCCCGGCTGCCCGGGGTCGCTGCCCGGTGGTATCAGCGCGTGGGAGCTGCGCCGGGCGGCGCGGGCGGCGGGGGCCGACCCGCAGGTGCGCTCGGTCGATCTCGCCGAAGTGGATGTCGCGGCCGATGCCCCCGACGGGCGCACGGTGCGGCTGGCGGCGCTGTGCGTGCTCGAGGTGGCGGCGGGGCTCGCGACCCGCCCGTGACTGGTGCGACGAGAACCGGACGGGCGGACTTCGCGCGCTCGGGAGGACACAATCCGGCAAAAGTGGCCGTCCGAGCGGCCTTTTACCTCCCGAGCGTGTGCTGCCCGAGCGGGCGTGTGCTGCGTCCCCGGCGTGCGGGCTTACGGCAGCGGCTGGCGCACCAGCTCGCCGTCCTTCCAGACCCGCCGCATGAGCGGCACGCCTGGCCGGTAGGCGAGGTAGTTGTAGCTCGGCGCCGCCAGCTGCACGAGATCGGCGCGGGCGCCGACACGGAGGCTTCCGACATCCGTTCTCCGCAACGCCGCCGCACCTCCCGCGGTGGCCGACCACACCGCTTCCGCCGCGGTCATCCCCATCTCGCGCACCGCGAGCGCGATGCAGAACGGCATCGACGACGTGAAACTCGACCCCGGATTGCAGTCCGAGGCCAGCGCCACGGTGACGCCCGCGTCGAGCAGCCGCCGCGCATCGGGGTACGGCTGCCGGGTCGAGAACTCCACCCCAGGCAGCAGGGTGGCCACCGTGTCCGACTCGGCCAGCGCCGCCACGTCGTCGTCGCTGAGGAATGTGCAGTGATCAACGGATGCCGCGGACAGCTCCACCGCGAGCCGCACCCCGTCGCCCGGACCCAGCTGGTTCGCGTGCACCCGCGCCAGCAGCCCGGCCGCGATACCGGCGGTGAGCACCCGCCGCGCCTGTTCCACCGAGAAGGCCCCGGTCTCGCAGAACACGTCGATCCAGCGGGCGTGCGGTGCGCACGCGGCGAGCATCGGGCCGGTGACCAGGTCGACGTAGGCGTCGGCGCGTCCGCGGTACTCGGCCGGCACCACGTGCGCGCCGAGGAAGGTGACCTCCTCGGTGACCTCCGCGGCCAGGCGCACCAGCCGCTCCTCGTCGGGCACCGACAGCCCGTAGCCGCTCTTCACCTCCACGGTGGTGGTGCCCTGGGCGAGCAGTTCGTCGATGAATCCGCGCAACCGGACGCGCAGCGCGGCATCCGTCGCCTGCCGGGTCGCCTCAACGGTGGACCGGATGCCGCCGGCCTCATACCCCCGACCGGCCATCCGCGCCTCGAACTCGACCGACCGGTCGCCGCCGAACACCAGGTGGGTGTGGCTGTCGACGAAGCCGGGGATGACGCAGTCGCCGCCCGCGCTGAGCACCTGCGGTGGCGCGGCGGCGCTGCCGGTCGCGGACACTCCGGCAGCGGGGGCCGAAGCGCCGCCGACAGCGTCGCTGCCCGCGGCCGACCCGACCCACGCCACGCGTCCGTCCTCGATCAGGATCGCGGCATCCCGCAGCTCGCCCAACGGTCCGGCACCGAGCGTGGGGTCGTTCGTCACCAGCAGCCCGATGTCGGTGATCATCGTCGCGGTCACCGGAGCACCCCCGACGTTCTCCGCGTCCGCGACCCGCGCGCCCACGCTCACTCCGCCATCGGCACGCGAAGGCCGCGCTCGCGCGCCACCTCCACGGCGCGGTCATAGCCGGCGTCGACATGCCGCATCACCCCGGTGCCGGGGTCGTTCAGCAGCACCCGAGCGATCTTCTCGGCGGCCAGCGCGGTGCCGTCGGCCACCACCACCTGCCCGGCGTGGATCGACCGGCCGATGCCGACGCCTCCGCCGTGGTGGATCGACACCCAAGTCGCGCCCGACGCGGTGTTCAGCAGCGCGTTCAGCAGCGGCCAGTCGGCGATCGCGTCGGAGCCGTCGGCCATCGCCTCGGTCTCCCGGTATGGCGACGCGACCGAGCCGGCGTCGAGGTGGTCGCGGCCGATCACGATGGGCGCCGAGAGCTCGCCGGAGGCCACCAGCTCGTTGAATCGCAGCCCGGCCAGGTGCCGCTGCCCGTAGCCGAGCCAGCAGATCCGGGCCGGCAGCCCCTCGAACTGCACCTTCTCGGCGGCCTGACTGATCCAGCGGCGCAGGTGCGCGTCATCCGGAAACAGCTCCAGAATCGCCCGGTCGGTCACTGCGATGTCGGCCGGATCCCCGGACAGCGCCACCCAGCGGAACGGCCCCTTGCCCTCGCAGAACTGCGGCCGGATGTAGGCGGGCACGAAGCCCGGAAATTCGAACGCCCGCTCATACCCGCCGAGCTGGGCCTCGGCGCGGATCGAGTTGCCGTAATCGAACACCTCGGCGCCGGCATCCTGAAATCCGACCATCGCCGCCACCTGCCGGGCGATCGAGGCGCGGGCCTTCTCGGTGAATCCAGCGGGGTCGGATGTCGCCAGCTCCTGCCACTCGGACACCGACACCCCCTCGGGCAGGTAGGACAGCGGGTCGTGGGCGCTGGTCTGGTCGGTGACCACATCGATCGGCACCCCACGGGCGAGCAGCTCGGTGAACACCGTGGCGGCATTACCGACCACGCCCACCGATAGCGCCGCCCGGGCGTTCTTCGCCTCGAGGGCGCGGTCGATGGCGTCGTCCAGCGAGTCGGCGATCACGTCGAGGTAGCCGTGCTCGACTCTCCGCCGCAGCCGCTGCTCGTCCACATCGACGATCAGCACCGCGCCGCCGTTCATGGTTACCGCGAGCGGTTGCGCGCCGCCCATCCCGCCGCAGCCGCCGGTGAGGGTGAGCGTTCCGGCCAGGCTGGCGGATGCCTCGTCCCCGCCCCGGCGCCCGGCGAGCGAGCGGGCGACCGCGCCGAAGGTCTCGTAGGTGCCCTGCAGGATGCCCTGGGTGCCGATGTAGATCCAGGAGCCGGCCGTCATCTGCCCGTACATGGTGAGGCCGAGCTGCTCGAGCCGGCGGAACTCCGGCCAGGTGGCCCAGTCGCCGACCAGGTTCGAGTTGGCGATCAACACCCGCGGCGCCCACTCGTGGGTGCGGAACACCCCCACCGGCTTACCCGACTGCACCAGCAGCGTCTCGTCGGCCTCGAGCGACTCGAGGGTGCGCACGATGGCATCGAACGCCTCCCAGCTGCGGGCGGCCTTGCCCGTGCCGCCGTAGACGACGAGGTCGGCCGGGCGCTCCGCGACATCCGGATCGAGGTTGTTCATCAGCATCCGCAGCGGGGCCTCGGTCTGCCAGCTGCGGGCGGTCAGGGCGCTGCCGCGCGCGGCCCGCACAACGCGGGCGGTGGCGGGGGACTCGATAGTCATGGTGCGATTCCAGTGCACCGGATGCCGCGGAACAACGCCGTCCGCAGCGCACCTGTCTGGGATGTCAGACGTGGACCGCGGTGGGTCGGCAGACTTGCACGACTATCAGGATCGGAATGCGCTCCAGTAACAAGAAGAGTTACGATGTACGTGACGTACTTCGTGTACGTAACGGAGGAATCACATCATGTCACTCGTAGCCGATTACGGCTCATACACCGAGACACGCACTCATCTGAAGGATGTGCTCGACGCCACCGCACAAGGGCGCACCGTCACCGTTCGTCGAGACGACCAGGTGACGGCGGTAATGCCTGCCGAGAAGTTGCGTCAGTTCTTCTTCCACGCCGTCTCTCCGCACGTCGAGATATTCAAGGAGAACGGCGCCGTAGTTGCGCTGATGAAGAACCGCCCGTTCGTCGCAGAAGGTGCGGACGTTGAGGATGCTCTCGCAGACCTCATCCTCTCTCTCCGGGAGTATGCGGAGGACTGGGAAGACCGGCTGCAGCACGCCCCTAACCACGCCTCCGCATGGGCACTCGTGCAGCTCGTGAAGCTGTCCACGGACGAGCAACTCCTGGAATGGTTCGACCGCGGCGGTGAATAAGAGACCGCCTGCGCCAACCAGGGACCACCACGACCAGTTCTGCGAAAACGAAAACTGGACTCTCGTCCGTGGGGCCACAGGGCGCCCAGTCCAACATCACCGTACGTATGAGCTCACGCTCTGGGACGGCCGGATCCTGCGTACACGCATCTCCCAGCCGATTGACAAAACGACCTATGGACCGCAGATGTGGTCACAGATCCTTCGCGAGCAGCTCCAGGTCACTGCAGAGGTGTTCTGGGGTTGTGTGCTTGACGGGCAGCTGCCGGACCGAGGTCGACCCGAGCAGCGCGAGGAGAAGAAGGCGGTCCCGCTTCACCTCTATCGAGCGCTGAAACAGTTCGGAGTGGCCGAAGACGCCATTCTCGAACTCGACGCAGCTGGCGCCGCGGAGCTTCTCTCCAGCCATTACGCCTCCGGCAAGCTCCCCAACGATCAGTAAGCCGCGATTCCGGCTGGTGTCTCGACGGTGGCTGGGTCGGCAGGGTTAGGGGCAGGGACCGGGTCGACCGTGACCGCGACGCCACGGGCGGCGAGGAACTGCAGCGGGTCGATCCGGCTGCCGTCCAGGCGCACCTCGAAGTGCAGGTGGCATCCGGTCGAGGATCCGGTGGTGCCGACGACGCCGATCGGCTGGCCGGCGACCACGACCTGTCCGAGCGTGACGGCGACGCCATCCGATGGCAGGTGCGCGTAGCCGGTCTCGACGCCCGAGCCGTGGTCGAGCTTCACCCAGTAGCCGTAGCCGCCGAGGGCTCCCACCTCGACGACGGTGCCGGACGTGGCAGCGTAGATCGGCGTGCCGCAGGCGGCCGCGACATCCAGTCCGTAGTGGAAGTCGCCGGAGCTCGGTAGCGGCTTGTCGGGGCGGGCGCCGTAACCGCCTGAGATGGTTCCGGATGTCGGGAGCGCCCAGCCCACGTCGCTGAGCTGCCCGTGGTCGACCGGCAGCACGATCTGGGTGCCGGAGCTCGCCAGCGAGGCGACCTGCAGTTGTTGCAGAGTGTCTTCCGCGGTGACCAGGGTGGTCGACGCGGTCGTCACGACCGCCTGCAACTCGTCAACGAGCGTGGTCACACCGACCTGGGCGGCGCGATCGGCCTGCGCGCGCAGCTGCACTGCGCGGTCGTTGAATCGCACGGCAATCGCGGTGATCGCCTCGGTGTCCGCGATGAGCGACTTGATCCGCTCCACCGAACCCAGGGCGCCCAGCAGCGTCTCGGTGGTGGCGTGGCCGAGCACCGCGTCGACATCGCTGAATGACGGACTCGGATGCAGCCGCTGCCGCAGCACCACGATCAGCAGCCGCTTCACCGCGGTGCTCAGCGCTTCGGCGTCATCCGCCTGCTGTCGCAGCTGCACGGCGTTCTGTTCGGCGAGTGCCGCGTGGGACCGGGCGGACTCGTACGCGGCCACGGCGATTGTGTAGGCATCCCGGGCCTCGTTGACGCGGGCCGCGGCGGCGCTGACCGCAGCCGCGGCGGCCGCCATCGCCTGCGCGTTGCGAGTGGTGAGCGGAGTCACGTGGGAGCTGAAGTCGCGCGGCACCGGCCGGGCGACCGGCGGCGGGGTGCTCGGGCCTGGGTCGGGCGGGAGCACCGGCGCCGCGGTCGGGGGCTCCGGGCTGGGGGTGGGAGTGGCTATGGGTTCGGGGCTGGGTGTCGGGGTCGGGGAGGGCTCGGGGGTGGGCTCCGGGGTCGGCTCTGGCGTGGGTTCGGAGGTGGGGTCCGGGGTCGGCCACTCGGTCTCGTCGTCATCGCCCGGCTCGTGGTCGTGACCTGGGTAGTCAGAGTCGTGATCGTAATCCGAGTCGTGGTCGTGGTCGTGGTGGTGGCGGGGGTAGTCGGAGTCGTGATCGTGGTCATGACCGGGGTAATCGGAATCGTGGTCGTAATCATGACCGGGGTAATCGGAGTCGTTATCCGAGTCGTGGTTGTGGCCGGAGGAGTCGGAGTCGTGGTCTGGACCGGCTGGAGGAGGAGTGGACGGTGGCGGAGGCGAGTCCGGGGCGATGGATGGCGGCGCGGGGACGGGCGTTTGCGGAGCAGGCTCCTGCTCCTGTGGGGCAGGCGCAGGCGCAGGAGCTGGCGCGGGCGCCGGTGCTGCGGGTGGTTCAGGTGCAGGAGCGGGTGCAATGGGTGGAACGGACGCCGCCGGTGGATCAGGTACGGGGGCCGGTGCTGCAGGTGGCTCAGGAGCTGGAGCAGGGGCAGGCGCTGGAGCCGGCTCCGGTGCGGGCGCAGGTGCCGGTTCAGGCTCGGTCGCCGGCGGCGCTCCCTCGGCGGGCGGCGGGTCAGCCGGCGACGGGTCTGTCGGCACCGGAACGGCCGGAACCGGGTCGACGGGAACGGTATCGGCGGCCGCGGGACTCATCCCGGTGAAGAACATCGCGACGACCGTCACGGAGACCGCGAGCACGCCTGCTCCCCGTGGGCGGGAGTTCCGTTCACGGGGCCAGCTGAGGTTGGGGGACGGTGTTCTCACTGCGGATCCATTTCGGGCAATGGATTACCCGACGGCGGGGAGCCAGTTCGGCCAGCGTAGGCTCGCCCGCCAAGCAGTGCAAGAGCTGTGCAGAAGCACTGCGGGCATAGGTGAGATCTATGTGGTGGGCACCGGCGGCTGAGGTCCGTATTAGTGGAGTTTGCCGGTGACGGAGGCCGCGGCATCCGTCAGTCG